>DATJSD010000122.1:0-23038 GCA_035504335.1 Steroidobacteraceae bacterium
TGCGCATCCCGCAGAGCCTGCAGGACAACATCAGCTTTGCCTTCTATCCCACCGGACACATGGTGTACGTCAGCGAGAGCGGGCTGCGCCAGCTGCATCGGAACGTCGCCGATTTCATCCGCCGCACGCAGACCGGGCCGCTGAATGCGCCCGCGGCGGCCGCGCCCTCCACGCCGTAGGCAATGGGGGCGGGTGATGGGAATCGAACCCAAGTCCGTCGGCCAACTTTGTACTTAAAATTCAATCCGTTACAGGATCTACAAGCTCTGAACGGCAAACCCGACGAGCTTGTCCTGGAGGTCTGCGGACGCGAGCAACGCGCTCTGGTAACGCTGGATCTGGACTTCGCCAATATCCATTCACGGATAAGAGATGTCCGAGAAATTCAAGTCCGTTGATTGTGGCGGTCGCAGAATCCGCTATGTGTGCATGGGCACCGGTGTCCCCGCCGTAATCATCGACCAGGGTCAGGGTCTTTCAATCGAACGGAGCTTCGAGCGCCAAGTTCCGATCGGCTGGACGCGGGTCTTCACGAAAATCCAGGAGTCCGTGCAGGTGCTCATGCACGACCGCGCCGGTCTTGGATCGAGCGACCCGGCCCCTGCGCCGAGGACAAGCCTGCAAATGGTCGATGACCTGCGTGCAGTGCTGGCAGCGGCACAGGTTTCGCCGCCATATGTACTCGTCGGTCACTCCGTCGGCGGGTTCAATGCCCGGGTCTTCGCAGGAAAATATCCCGACGAGGTCGCGGGCATGGTCCTAGTGGACTCTTCCCATCCAGACCAGATTTCTCGATGGGCGGGAATGGTTCCTCCCGAAACCCCAGGCGAACCGTTGGTGCTGCGACTGTTGCGCCACGGACCGGACGCGACATTGACCACGGAACACATCGACTTCCGGACCTCTGCGGACCAGGCACGCGAAGTCACAACGATCGGAGCCAAGCCACTGGTCGTAGTCAGTCAAAGCCCGGGTGCATTGTGCCCGCCCGGCATACCCGTCGCGGTATGGGAAAAGATGCAGCCCATGTGGAGTGAACTGCAGGCCGACTTGCTGAAACTGTCGGAGTCAGCAACCCATGCGGTGGCAACCCACGCCGGCCACATGGTGCAGCTTGAAGAGCCGGACCTGGTAATCGAGGCGATTCTCAGCGTCGTGCGCGCGGCACAGCTGCCCGGCGCGCGGCGCCTGCATTGAAAGCGTGGGATGGAGCGGGTGATGGGAATCGAACCCACGTTAGCAGCTTGGGAAGCTGCAGTTCTACCATTGAACTACACCCGCGAGGCTGTGATTCTATCGCGGAAACGGCCCCCGGGCATGCCGGTCAGGCGCGACGCGGGTGTGCGCCCAGCGTCGTGCGGACGCGCTTCCCGGATCGTCTGCGGGAACTGCCCGTCACCCGGCGCAGCAGCGCGCGTCGGGCCGTTTGCCGATCGCCACTGATCAGGTACGCGAGCACCGCTCCCTGGAACGACTGCAGCACCGCCTCGACCGTGGCTCGGTCGGGCAGATAGCCGAGCAGCAGTTGCATCCACAGCTCCTGCTGTTGTGCATAGAATTGTCTCGCCCGCTGCGAGCCCAGCCAGGCGCGCCTGGAAATATCCATGATCAACAGCAGCATGCCCCTCGCCTCGGGCGCGCTCGCGCGCTCCCATAGCCGGGTGATCAGCTGCTGCGCGGACAGCCTGCCCGGAAACGACTGCGGGGAGAATTGCGCGCGCAGCCGCTCCTCGAGCAGCAGCAAGGTCTGCAGCTCCAGGCTGTCTCTGCTGCCGAAGTAATGGATCAGCATGCGCTTGCTGACCCGCACCGCGCTCGACAGCCGATCCATGCTCAGCTCGAGGGTTCCCGCGGCGACGAAGGCGCTCAAGCACCGCTCGGTCAGCATCTGCAGATTGACTCTGCGGCGCGCCACTTTACCTTTGATGTACCATCTGGTACGTTTGTTTGTACCACATGGTACACGATGACGGGTGATACAGGGAGAGTCGGCATGCGGCCCATCGATGTGGCGCTTCTGGGCGGCTTGGGCATGGTGTTGTGGCTCGCGGGTACGGGGTACTTTGCCTACCGGGGATATCTGCTGCTCGGCGGCAATGGTGTGAAGCTCTGCGCGGTCTTCACGCTGTGCCCGCTGGCCTCGACGGCGGTCGTGGTCGCGATCCTGCATTGGCGCGCAATTGCGCCCGCGAACTGGGCGGCGGCGGCGCTGCTGCTGGCGATCCCGGCGATGTGCGGAGAGGCGCTGGTGTTGGGGCGTCTGCAGACGTTCATGCCACGACTGCCCACCACGTCGGTGGGCCGGTACGCGGCCCTGCTATTCCTGACCTACGCACTGGTGCTGGTAGCCGCCGAAGTCGTCACGCTGTCATCCGCGCGCCCCGCCTAGCGGGATGGTGCGGGCAGCGGCCCGCGCCGCGTCAGCGCGAGCCCTGACGGCGGCGCGCGCTCTCAGCGGCGGCGCGCGTTCTCAGCGGCAGTGAAAGTCGCCGGGGGCGCAGACCACCCACGCGTGGTTGTGCCACCAGCGATGGTTGGCACGATCGTAGTAGCCTTCGCGCGGCCCGGCGACCACGCATCCGGCCAGCAGTGAAGTCAACGCATACAGACCGAGCAGCACACCGGCCTTGAACATGCCCGCAGGTTTCATTGCATGATCCTCCGTGAACGACCGAGGCAGACAGGGACCCGCTCGACGCCACCGCGTCAGCCCGATGCGGCGATGTCGCGAGGCTGCAGCTTCGACTGTCTCACAGTCGGCAGGCGTAGGCCACTGCGCCGCGTGACCCGCGGGCAAGGCGCCGGCTTTTCGTAGGTCGATTCTCGTAGGCCGATTCCGGATGCAGGGTCAGGCGCGGATGAAATCCGGCCGCTCCGCGGGCTCGCGCCGCCGGGCAGGGGCGGTTTCGGGAAGCAGCATGAGCGCGATCTGGCCGATGGCCGTCGCCCCGATCAGATACCAGGCCGGAGCGATCGGGCTGCCGGTGGCCTGGATCAGCCAGGTCACCACCAGCTGCGTCGTTCCACCGAACGTCGCGATCGCCAGCGCGTACACCGTGCCGAACCCGGTGCTGCGGACCGAGCGGGGCAGGGCCTCGACCAGCGCGGCGAGCAGCGAGCCCGTCCCCGCCCACGAGGCCGCGGACAGCAGGGTCGTGCCGAAGATGAGCACGCCCGCGGAATGCGCGGCGACGATCCAGGCAAACACCGGATAGATGGCCGCCAGGAATACAGCATTGCACCCCACGTTGACGGGCCAGCGACCGTAGCGGTCCGAGAGCCACCCTCCCAGCAGCGTGACCGGCAGGGCGACGAGATAGCCCACCAGCTCCGCCTCGAAGCCGGCGCGCGCCGGCAGATGCAGCGTGTGCTGCGCGTAGGTGACGATGTACGTGAAGATATAGGCGCCGATGGTGGCCGCGCCCAGCGCCGCCAACCCGAGCAGCATGATCCACCAGTGTCGCCGCTGCAGCCGGGCGTGCGGCCCGCCGGCGCGGGGCACCGTGGCCAGCCGGGGCGCCGGGGCTGTCCGGGGCGCCGGGGCTGTCCGGGGCGCCGTGGCTGCCCCGGTCGCCGTGGCCGCATCGGCGGCGCTGGCCGAAGACGTGTGGCCGGCCTCGGCGGCGTGCAGTGTCTCCGGCAGATCGGCGCGCAGCCACAACCCGAAGGGCACGGTGGCGGCACCGAGCAGCAGCGCGATTCGCCAGCCGTACGCGTCCAGCTGACCGGCCGACAGCACGCTGCTGATCAATACGCCCACCAGGTTGCCACCCATGAAGGCCATCAGCTGGCTCGCGCTCTGCCAGGAGACCACCAGGCCGCGCCGCTGCGGACTGGCCGCCTCGGCCAGGAATGCGGTATTCGAGCCCACCTCTCCGCCGAGGGAGAAGCCCTGGACCAGACGCGCGAGCACGGCGAGGATCGGGGCGGCGACGCCGATGCGCGCGTACGTGGGGATCAGCGCCATCACGGTGATCGAGCCGCCGATCAGCGTCAGGCACAGCAGCATGGCGGGCTTGCGGCCGACACGGTCCGCGTAGGCACCGATGACGATCGAGCCGACGGGTCGCGTCAGGAAGCCCGCGCCGAAGGTCGCCAGCGACAGCATCAGACTGCCGTAGGCGGAGGAGGCGGGGAAGAAGGCGTGCCCGATCTGGATCGCGAACAGCGCGTAGATCAGGAAGTCGTAGAACTCCAGGGCATTGCCGATCGTAACGGCGCCGATGTGTCGTCGCTTGAGTGGCGTGCCGTCCGCCTCGGATGCGCGCATGCTGCTCCCTGGTCCGGCTGCCGATCGGCGTGAACAGGGACTACTCTACCAGCAGTGCGCGCAGCAGCCGCAGGGTGTCGGTGCGGATCGCCTCCACGCGCACCGTCGCCTCGAGGGCCGCGCCCGACTCGCACAGCGAATCGATCAGCCGCCGGCGTTCCCGCAGCCGCGCGGCGTCCCCGGCGCTCACACGCCGCGCGGCCGTCTCGAGCAGCGCCATCAGCTCGTGCAGCGCGCGGTATTTGCCGTAGGCCGCGAACATGCGCTGCGCCAGCTCGCGCGACTCGGTCCACGGCCGGCCGCCGAAGAGCTGCTGCGTGACGCGCTGGCCGGCGCCGTGACAGTCGAACAGGGCGCAGGCCGGAAAGCCGCGGGCCGCGAGCTCGTCGTGAATGCCACAGCGCGCATCGGCGCGCAGATGCCGGCAGGCGACGTGCGCCGGCTTGTCATAGGCGAATCCCTGCGCGGCGTCGAACGGCGGCGCCACGCAGCACAGCCCGCAGCAGCGTGTGCAGTCCGGCCGCAGCTGCGCAGAGGGGCGGGCGTCGTCGCTCATCTGCCGCCCGAAGCGGGCAGCCGCTGGCGGCGCCGTCGCCGAGGCAGGTGAGGGTTGCAGGAGCCGCGCACGGTGCCGGAGGCTAGGAGCGCGCCGCGGCCGCTGTCAACGCGCCACGCGTCGCCCGCGAGCGGGCTCACCGCACTCGCCGGGGTTCAGCGGGCGGTCTGGATCGCCGGGACGCCGGGCTCGCCGCGGTTGCATTATTCTCGCGGCATGCGTTCGATCCACGCGCTGCTGGCCGCGTCGGCCGCGGGGCTGTGCATCCAGCTCGCCGCCGCGGCGAGCACGCCCGCGAGCACGCCCGCGAACACGTCCGCGAGCGTTGCCGCGGCGCCGCGGCCACCGGCGGCGGCGCCCGTAGCCGGGCCCGCGAATGCGCGCGCGGCTGCCGGCGCGGCGCGCTTCGAGGATCCTGCCGCGGCCGTGGCGCGCGTCCTGAGGCTGGCCAACGAGCGTCTGTCGCTGATGGGCGCGGTCGCCGCCTGGAAGTGGCAGCACCATGCCCCCGTGACCGCGCCCGCGCGCGAGCAGGCCGTGATCGATCACGCCGCCCGGGTCGCGCGCTCCCTGGGGCTGCCGCCGCCGGACGTCGCACGGCTGTTCGCGCTGCAGGTGCGCCTGGCGCGCGAGCAGGAGCAGCGGCTCGAGACGCGCTGGCGTGCCCGCGGCTATGACTACCGCGGCGAGCCGCCGAGCCTGCAGACGGTGCTGCGCCCGCGGCTCGATCGGATCACCGGTGAGCAGCTGGCGGCGCTGTATCTGGCCGCACCGCAGCTCGCGCGCGTGGATTTCGTCAGCGGCAACGCGGCGCGCGCCACCGCCGAGCTGCGCGCCGCCGGCTGGTCCGACGCGACCCGCCGGCAGCTGCTGGCCGACCTGCACGCGATCGGCGCCGCCGCCGCGGCGCTGCCTGCCGCCGCGGCGCCGCATGCCGATGCGCTCGAGCGCATCCGCTACGCCGGGGTGCTGCGCGTGGGGCTCACCGGTGACTACGCCCCCTTCAGCCTCGAGAGCGCCGACGGCACGCTGGTCGGCGCCGACGTCGATCGGGCGCGCTCACTGGCCGGCGCGCTGGGTGTGCGCGCGCTGTTCGTGCACACGACCTGGGCCGATCTGCTGCCGGATCTGGCCGCCGGCCGCTTCGATGTGGCGATGGGCGGTGTGTCGGTGACGCCGGCGCGCGCGGCCGCCGCGGCGTTCTCGATCCCGTATGATTCCAGCGGCAAGACTGTCCTCGTGCGCTGCGCCGACGCGCGCCGCTTCGGGAGCCTTGCGGCGCTGGATCAACCTGGCGTGACGGTCATCGTCAACGCCGGCGGCACGAACCAGGAGTACGTTCTCGCCCACCTGCATCGGGCGCGGGTGCGCGTACTGTCCGACAACCGCGCGGTGTTTGGCGAGATCCTCGCGCATCGCGCCGACGCGATGATCACCGACGAGGTCGAGGTCGCCCTGCAGACGCGCGCGCATCGCGGCCTGTGTCGCGGCATGCCGGGTATCCTGCCGCGCACCCGGGCGGACAAGGCGGTGCTGCTGCCGAAGGACCCGGCGCTGGTTCGCGCCGTGAACGCCTGGCTGCGCGCCGGGCTCACCTCCGGCCAGCGGGCCCGGTCGAGCGGCGGGGGGCCGCGGCGTTGACGGTGCGCGCGTGTCCGTCTTACCGTAGATGCGCGCCCGTGGATCGGCGCGAGGGAGGAATCCTCCATGCCGTTACGCAAGCTGACCTCGGCTGTGTCACTGTCGATGCTGCTGTCGGCTCCGGCGATCGCGCTGGCCGACCCGGCACCGCCGCCGCCACCGATGGGCGTCTGGACCGGCAAGGGTCAGCTGGGCTTTCTGGCCTCGCAGGGCAACTCGCAGGCCCAGTCGGCCAACGCCGCGCTCGACATGGGTCTGCTCGAGGGCTCGTGGAAGCACGTACTGCACCTGGACGGGTTCTACGGCAAGAGCGCGGACGTCGTGGCCGCGGAGCGCTGGGATGCGCAGTGGCAGAGCAACTACAATTTCAGCAAGGATCTGTTCACGTTCGGCTCGCTGCTCTACCAGCACGACCTGTTCAGCGGCTTCCAGTACCAGGGAAGCGCGACCGCCGGCATCGGCTACCAGCTGTTCAACAGCTCCTCCACCAAGCTCAGTGTGCAGGCCGGCGCCGGTGATCGCGACGAGCGCCCCGAACAGCTGACCAAGAACAGCGCCGGCGCGGTCATCGCGCGCATTCCGCAGGCGCGCAACAACGAAGTCATCGCCACCGGCGGGCTGAATTACACGCAGCAGCTGACCGCCAGCACCAGTCTGTCGGATACCGCGCTGGTGGAGGGGGGCGCCTCCAACACGCTGATCACCGATGCGCTCGCGCTGGCAGTGAAGATCTCGACCAAGCTGGCGCTGAGCCTCGGCTACGACCTGCAGGACAATACGTCCCCACCGGTCCACCTGAAGAAGGTCAATACGACCGAAACGGTCAATCTCGTCTATTCGTTCTGAAGGGGATTCGTCATGAGTCTAGCTAGCGAATTCAAGGAATTTGCCATGCGCGGCAACGTCATCGACCTCGCGGTCGGTGTGGTGATCGGCGCCGCGTTCGGCACCATCGTCTCCTCGCTGGTCAACGGCGTCATCATGCCGGTACTGGGTCTGATGACCAGCGGCAAGGACTTCTCGAATCTGGCGCTGCAGATCGGCACCGACGCGAAGGGCGCCGCCATCCTGCTCAAGTACGGAGCGTTCGTGCAGTCCATCGTGGACTTCCTGATCATTGCAGCCACGCTGTTCATCGCGATCAAGGGCATCAACACGCTGAAGAAGCCGCCTGCCGCCGCCGCCGCGCCTGCACCGCCGCGGCAGGAGGTGCTGCTCGAAGAGATCCGTAACCTGCTCGCCAAGCGGACATAACGCGGCCGCAGTGGCGGCGCTGCTGCGCCGCCGGGCCGCGGGGCCGCGGGGCCGCGGGGCCGCGGGGCCGCGGCGTCGCGGCACTGCTGCGCCGCTTCGCAGCGCTGCGCCGTGCAGACCACGGTGACCGCGGTCGGCTGCCGCGGATCCTACGTAAGCTGTAGGACTCGGGGGCCGGCGCCGCGCGCTACACTGCCGGTGTGGTGACCACGGTTTCCAGGACGTTCGAGTCGGGCGTGCGCATGACCCTGGCCGCGCGCGCCGCGCTGCTCGCGCTCATTCTGTTCTGCGAGAAGTTCGTGCTGAACTTCTTCGTGGACTTCGGCGCCGCGCAGCGCGCCGGCGGCTTCGGCGCCGTGGTGCGCGTGGCGCAGCACGCGGGCTTCCGGTTCGCGGCGGCCTTCGGCCTGTCGCTGGCGCTGTTCGCCTATGCGCGCGCCGATCCGCGCTGGAGAGGCATCAACCAGGCGGCACGCGGCGCCGGCTTCAGCCTGCCAGCCCTGGGGCTGCACGTGCTGCTGGTGCTGCCGCTCGCGCCGCTCTCCTATGATCTCTACGGCCCGCGCGCCGCGCCGCTGGCCTTCCCGGCGGTGGTGGCGCTGTGGCTGCTGTTCGCACTCGGGGCCGTGGCGGCGCTGCTGCGCGCGCTGGCCTCGTGGGAGCTGTGGCGCCGGGCGGCCGCGACGCTCGGGGCCCTGTGGCTCTACGCGGCGCTGGCGGCCGGCGTGGCGGCCAGCGCGATGCAGTGGAGCCAGGCGCTGTGGCGGCCGACCGCGGCCTTCACCTTCGACATGGTCTGGCACGTGCTGGCTCCCTTCATTCCGAGCCTCACGGCCGATCCCGCGACCCTGATCCTGCACAGCAGCCGCTTTGCCGTGCAGGTCTCGGACGTCTGCTCGGGACTGGAGGGCGCGGGACTGCTGCTGATCTTCTGCTGCGCGTGGCTGCTGTGCTTTCGACGCGAATACATCTTCCCGCGCGCGCTGGTGCTGCTGCCGATCGGTCTCGCGCTGAGCTTCGCGCTGAACGTCGCGCGCATCGCGGCCCTCATGGCCATCGGCTATGCCGGTCATCCGCGGGTGGCGATCTACGGCTTTCATTCCCAGGCCGGCTGGATCGCCTTCAACTGTGTCGCCGGTCTGATCGCGCTGGCGAGCCGTCGCAACCGCTGGCTGAGCCGCGCGAGCGAGGCGGGGGTGGCCAGCGCCGCGGCCCCGGGCGCGTCCCCGGCGGCGGCCCCGGCCGCGTCCGCGCCGCTCGAGGCGGCCAGAGCCGGCAATCCCACCGCGTGCTACCTGCTGCCGCTGCTGCTGATTCTCGCCGCGGGGATGCTGGCGCGCGCGGTGTCGAGCGGTTTCGAGACCCTCTATGGGCTGCGGCCGGTGGTGGCGGCGCTGGCGCTCGGCTGGGCGTGGCCGCGGCTGCGCCGGCTCGACTGGCGCTGCAGCTGGCGCGGCCCGCTCGCGGGCGCGGTGATCTTCCTCGGATGGATCGGCATCGCAGCGCTGCTCATGCGTCCCGAGCGGATGCCGCAGGCCCTCGCGGCGATGTCCTCCCCGGCACGCCTCACGTGGATCGGCCTGCGCGTGGCGGCGGCCGTGATCACCGTGCCGCTCGCCGAGGAGCTCGCGTTTCGTGGCTATCTCATGCGCCGCATCGTCGCCGCGGACTTCGAATCGGTGCGCTTCGCGCAGGTCGGCGCGACCGCGCTGCTGCTCAGCGCGCTGGTGTTTGGTGTGGAGCACGGCACGCTGTGGGTGCCCGGCACGCTGGCCGGATTGATCTACGGGGCTTTGCTGGTGCGCACGGAGCGTTTCGGGGAAGCGGTGGCAGCGCATGCCACGACCAACGCACTGCTCGCCGCCTACGTGCTGCTGCACGCGCAGTGGCAATTATGGTAACGGAACCAAGCGGCGCAGGTGAGTGGCAGAGGATACGTAAGTCGCTGAATTTGCATCCTGTCCTATAGGGCTATCGTCCGGCGCCGGCTCGCCTATAGGCAATTTTGCGACTCGTGTCTCGTTTATCTGTCACAATATGATCGGCTGGCGTTGAGAGGAAGAAGCATGCAGATGTGTTTGGGTTGGACCTGAGGAGAACACCATGTCCAGGCTATTGGCTAAGGTCATTGGGATTCTCGCTCTGTCGCTAGGTCTCGGCTCTGTTGCGCTTTCGGCAAATTGGACGCCGGCAGCTCACTACGGAATGATGAGGCACGCGCACTACTTCTCGGCCGGTGATCCTACGGGTACCGCGGCCGCACCCGAGATTGACCCCGCCGGCGCGCTCAGCGGACTGACGCTGTTGCTCGGCGGTCTGGCGGTCATTCGCGGAAGTCGCGCAAAGAAATAAAGCAGAGACGAAGTCCTCAAGGGCCCCGGCGGTGACGCCTGGGCCCTTTTTCATGCGCGTTCGATTCGGGCCCGGCTGCGCTGCCCGCGTTGCCCACGTTGCACCCGCGCTCTGCGCGACGCGCCGCTGCGGCGCTCCGCTGCGGCGCAGATTGCGCCGTGGCCGGGAAGTGAGTAGAGTGAACGTTCATTCCATCGGGTGGGGCGGAACGCGCGGATCAGCCGGCAGGCTGCAGGTGCGCGCGTGGCCGTCCCCGGTCTCTACACGGCCGCAGGTTGTCCAGGAGCATTGCATGTCCAGCCCTCGTCATGCGCGCCGATCCGTCGCCACTGTGGTCGGCGCGGCGATCGCCGCAGGCGCCGCGGTGCTGCTGCTCGCCGGCTGCGGCGGCCGGCGCGCCGGCCCACCGGTGGGAGATTTTCGCCCGCAGGTCACCGTGGTGACGCTGCACTCCCAGTCGGTCACGCTGTCGCGCGAGCTGCCCGGACGCACCAGCCCGTTCCTGATCGCCGATGTGCGACCGCAGGTCAGCGGCATCGTCAAGCGGCGGCTGTTCGTCGAGGGCAGCCTGGTGCGCGCCGGTCAGCCGCTCTACGAGATCGACGATTCCCTGTATCGCGCGCAGTACGACAACGCGCAGGCGGCGCTGCAGAAGGCCCAGGCCAATGCGGTCGCGGCGGAGCTGGCGGAGAAGCGCGCCGCCGAGCTGATCAAGATCGATGCGATCAGCGTGCAGGACAACGAGAACGCCATCTCCACGGCCCGCCAGGCCGAGGCGGATGTCGCCGCGGCGCGCGCCGCGCTCGACAGCGCCGGGGTGAACCTGGCCTACACGCGCATCACCGCGCCCATCAGCGGACGCATCGGCCGCTCTTCGGTGACCGCCGGGGCACTGGTCACGGCGGACCAGTCCGCCGCGCTCGCCACCATTCAGCAGCTTGATCCCATCTACGTCGATGTCAACCAGTCCAGCGCCGACTGGCTGCAGCTCAAGCAGGAGATCGACTCGGGACGTATCCAATCGAGCGGGGCCGGAGCGCCGGCCACCATCGTGCTCGAGAACGGCAGCAGGTATCCGCAGCAGGGCCGCCTGCAGTTCACCGATATCACGGTGGATCCCACCACGGGCAATTTCCTGCTGCGGGTGCTGGTGCCCAATCCCGACGGTGTGCTGCTGCCAGGCATGTACGTGCGCGCCGTCATCAATGAAGGCGTGCTGCCGCACGGCGTGCTGGCTCCGCAGGAAGGCATCCAGCACGACCCGCATGGCAACGCCACCGCACTGGTGGTGGATGCGCAGGGCAAGGTCGAGGAGCGCCGCGTCGATGTCACGCGCGCCGTGGGCGACCAGTGGCTGATCGATGACGGGCTGAACGCCGGCGACCGGCTGATCATCGCCGGGATTCAGAAGGTGCAGCCGGGCATGTCGGTGCAGGCGATCGAGGCTCCCGCGGAGACTTCGGCCTCGACGGGCGCGGCGAACGCGGGCAGCGCGACGGATTCGGGCGGCGCGGCGAACGCGGGCGGCGTGGCGAACGCGGGCGGCGTGGCCGCTACGGCCGGCGTGGCTGGCGTGGCCGATGCGGCCGGCGCGGGGTCCCCCGGCGCCCGCCGGCGCGCCGATGCCGGCGATACGCTGCGGCAGTAACGTATGCGCATCACCGACTCGAAACCCACTGGCCGGGCGCCGCCGAGCGGCGCGCCTCGCAGGCGATCGCCGCCATGCTGATCTCGCGCTTTTTCATCGACCGGCCGATCTTCGCGTGGACCGTGGCGCTGATCATCATGCTGTTCGGCATCGTGGCGATCACGCGCCTGCCGATCGCGCAGTATCCGAACATCGCCCCGCCGGCCATATCGGTCAATGCCTCCTATCCGGGCGCCGATGCGCAGACCGTGGAGGACTCGGTCACGCAGATCGTCGAGCAGAACATGACCGCGCTCGACGGGCTGCTGTACATGTCCTCCACCAGTGACAACAGCGGCAAATCCACCATCACCCTGACCTTCGCGAGCGGCACCAATCCGGACATCGCGCAGGTGCAGGTGCAGAACCGGCTGCAGCAGGCCGTGCCGCTGCTGCCGCAGGTGGTGCAGCAGCAGGGCATCAGCGTCAGCAAGGCGAACACCAACTTCGTGATGGCGGTGGGCTTCACCTCCCCGGACAACAGCCTGTCGGCGGGCGACATCGGCGATTACGTCGCGACCAATGTGGCCGATCCCGTCAGCCGCGTGCCGGGCGTGGGCTCGATCAACGAGTTCGGCTCCAAGTACGCGATGCGCATCTGGCTGAACCCCGACCGGCTCGACACCTATGGGCTCACGCCCGACGACGTGGTCGCGGCGATCGAGGCGCAGGATGCGCAGGTCTCGGTCGGGCAGCTCGGCGGCGATCCGGCGCCCCCGGGACAGCAGATCAACGTGACGGTGACCTCGCAGGGGCGCCTGCAGACCCCCGAGCAGTTCCGCGACATCGTCCTGCGCAGCAACACCGATGGCTCGACGCTCAGGCTCGGCGACGTGGCGCGGGTGGAGCTCGGGCAGGCCGATTACAGCTTCAACGTGATGTTCAACGGCCACCCGGCCTCCGGCATCGGGGTGACGCTCGCCGCCGGCGCCAACGAGCTGGACACGGTGCGCGCCGTGAAGGCGGAGGTCGCGCGCCTGCAGCCCTCGTTCCCGCGCGGCCTGCAGGTGGTCTACCCGTACGACACCACCCCGTTCGTGCGCAAATCCATCCGCGACGTCATCGTGACGCTGGTGGAGGCCATCGCGCTGGTGTTCCTGGTGATGTTCCTGTTCCTGCAGAACATCCGCGCGACGCTGGTGCCCTCGATCGCCGTGCCGGTGGTGCTGCTCGGCACCTTCGGGGTGCTCTCCGTGGTCGGCTACTCGATCAACATGCTCACCATGTTCGCGGTGGTGCTCGCCATCGGGCTGCTGGTCGACGACGCCATCGTCGTGGTGGAGAACGTCGAGCGGCTGATGACCGACGAGGGGCTGTCGCCGCGCGAGGCGACGCGGCGCTCGATGGACCAGATCACCGGCGCGCTGATCGGCATCGCCACGGTGCTGTCCGCCGTGTTCGTCCCGATGGCCTTCCTGCAGGGCTCCACCGGCATCATCTACCGGCAGTTCTCCGTCAGCATCGTGTCGGCGATGGTGCTGTCGGTGATCGTGGCGATCGTCGTGAGCCCGGCGCTGTGCGCGACGCTGCTCAAGCCGGTCCCCAAGGGCGAGCACCACGGCCAGCGCGGCTTCTTCCGCTGGTTCAACCGCGCCTTCGACCGCGGCAGCGTGCGCTACCAGGGCATCGTCGCGCGCATGCTGGGCCGGCCGGTACGCTTTCTGCTGATCTATGCGGGGCTCGCCTCGCTGATGGCGCTGCTGTTCTTCCGCCTGCCCACCGCCTACCTGCCCAACGAGGACCAGGGCGTGATGTTCCTGCTGGTGCAGGCGCCCGTGAATGCCAGCCAGTCGCGCACCCAGCAGGCGCTGAACCGGGTGCGTGAATACTTTCTCGAGCACGAGCGCGCCGCGGTGCGCTCGATCTTCACGATCTCGGGGTTCAGCTATGCCGGCCAGGGGCCCAGCTCCGGCATGGGCTTCGTGCTGCTGAAGGACTGGAGCCAGCGGCGCGATCCTGCCCTGTCCGCGCAGGCCATCCAGAGGCGCGCCAACCGCGCGCTGTTCGGCATGCAGCAGGCGATGGTGTTCGCGATCGCGCCGCCGGCGGTCACGCAGCTGGGCAACACCTCCGGGTTCGATTTCTACCTGCGGGATGACAGCGGCCGCGGTCACGAGGCGCTGATCGGCGCGCGCAATCAGCTGCTGTACATGGTCTCCAGGGATGCGCTGCTCGCCAACGTGCGTCCCGACGGCGAGGAGGACGCCCCGCAGTTTCGCATCAACGTCGATGCGCAGAAGGCGGCCGCGCTCGGGGTGTCGGTGGCGGACATCAACGACACGATGTCGCTCGCCTGGGGCGGCCGCTACATCGACGATTTCATCGATCGCGGGCACGTGAAGCACGTGATGATCCAGGCGGATGCGCCGTTTCGCATGCAGCCGGGGGACTTTTCGCGCTGGTACGTGCGCAACACCGCGGGCTCGATGGTGGCGCTGTCCTCGTTCATCACCACGCAATGGGACTTTGGCCCACCGCAGCTGGTGCGCTTCAACGAGGAGCCCGCGGTCGAGATCAACGGCGATGCGGCGCCGGGCGTGAGCTCGGGCACCGCGATGGCCGAGATCCAGAAGCTGGTGGCGAAGCTGCCGGCCGGCTACTCGATCGACTGGGCCGGGGAGTCCTACCAGGAGCAGGCCGCCGGCGCGCAGCTGCCGATGCTGTACGCGCTGTCGCTCGCGGTGGTATTCCTGTGCCTGGCGGCGCTCTACGAGAGCTGGTCCATCCCCACCGCCATCATCATGGCGGTGCCGCTCGGGGTGGTCGGCGCGGTGATCGCGACGGCGCTGCGGGGCCTGGAGCGCGACATCTACTTCCAGGTGGCGATGCTCACGACCATCGGCCTCGCCTGCAAGAACGCCATCCTCATCGTCGAGTTCGCCAAGGAATACGTCGAGAGCGGTCTCGGGGTCATCGAGGCGACGCTGCACGCGGTGCGCGATCGGCTGCGGCCGATCCTCATGACCTCGATCGCCTTCGGGCTGGGAGTCTTCCCGCTGGCGATCGCCACGGGCGCGGGCGCCGGAGCGCAGCACGCCATCGGCACCGGGGTGTTCGGCGGCATGCTCGCCGGCACCTTCCTCGGCATCTTCTTCATTCCGGTGTTTTTCGTGGTCGTGCAGCGCGTATTTCACAGTCTGCGCGAGACGCCCGCGCCGGCCGGCGGGCCGGGCTCGGCCGTACCCGCGGCCTCCGGCGGGATGGCGCCGGGCGCGGGCCCGCCGGCGCTTCCGCCGCTGCCCGCGGCCGGTGGCGCCTACGCCGCGCGTGCCGCGGCCGGGAACGGCGCCGCCGCGCGTGCCCACGATGCGAACGGCGCGCATGACGCGCACGCGGCCATGAACGCCAGCCGCGCCGCCCACGGCGAGGTTGCGGCGCGCGGGTCGCGGCAGATGGGCGAAGGGCCATGACGAACGGCAACTGCGCGGCGCGTCGCGGAGCCGTGCGAGCGGCGCGCGTGGTGCTCTTGAGTCTGGGCGTGCTCGCCCTCGCGGCCTGCACGCTCGAGCCGCGCTACCGCGAGCCCGCACTGCCGGTGCCGGAGCACTGGCCGATCCCGCCGACCACGCCGGCGGCATCCGCCGCGAGCGCGGCTGGCGCGACGGCTGCGGCGAGCGGGCCGCCCGTGCCGGCCAATCGCGGCCGCATCGGCGGCACGCGCAGCGCCGTGGACATCGGCTGGCGGGACTTCTTCGCCGATCCGCATCTGCAGCAGATCATCGCCGAGGCACTCGCCGACAATCGCGACCTGCGCGTGGCGGTGCTCGACATCCAGCTGGCGCGCTCGCAGTACCTGGTGCAGCGGGCCAACAGCCTGCCGCAGATCGATGCGAGCGGCAGCTACACCAAGGAGAGGCTGCCGGCCGCCGAGTTCGGCTTTCCGATCACGGCGGCCTTCTATCAGGTGGGTGTGGCGCTGTCGAGCTTCGAGCTGGATCTGTTCGGGCGCGTGCGCAGCATGAACCATGCCGCCCTGCAGCAGTATTTCGCGCAGAGCGAGGCGCGGCGCAGCGCGCAGCTGAGCCTCATCGCCGAGGTCGCGCAGGCCTACGTCACGCTGCAATCCGACCGCCAGCTGCTGCAGGTGGCACAGGACACGCTGCGCAGTCAGCAGGCCTCCTACGACATCACCGCCAAGGAGCACGCGCACGGCCAGGTCTCGGGTCTGGACGTGGCGCAGGCCGACACTACGGTGGAGCAGGCGCGCTCGGATGTCGCGCGCTACCAGGGCAGCGTCGCCCAGGACAGCGACGCGCTGCAGCTGCTGGTGGGCGCACCGGTGGACACCGCGCCCCTGCCCGCCGCACTCGATGACGATACCTTCGGCATCGCCGCCCTGCCGGCGCAGCTGCCCGCCACGGTGCTGCTGCGGCGGCCGGACGTGCTCGAGGCGGAGCGCCAGCTGCGCGCCGCCAACGCCGATATCGGTGCGGCGCGCGCGGCGTTCTTTCCGGCCGTGGACATCACCGGCGATGCGGGCAACCTCAGCACCGATTTCGCCAAGCTGTTCGCGCCGGGGACGGGCACGTGGCAATACGAGCCGCAGGTCAGTCTGCCCATCTTCCGCGGCGGGCAGCTGGTCGGTGATCTGGCCGAGGCCAAGGTCAATCGCGCCATCGCGGTGGCGCAGTACGAGAAGGCCATCCAGAGCGCATTTCGCGAGGTCGCCGATGCGCTGGCACTCACGGGCACCCTCGAGCGCGAGCGCGAGGCGCAGGAGGCGCTGGTGCGGGCGGCCGGGCGCGCCTACGAGCTTTCGCAGCAGCGCTACAAGGACGGTCTGAACAGCTACCTGGACGTGCTCGATTCGCAGAGAACGTATTATTCAGCCCAGCAGACACTGATCGCCGCCGAGCTCGCACAACAGGACAATCGCGTCACGCTGTACAAGGCACTCGGCGGGGGCTGGCGGGAGAAGAGCCGATGAGCGCTACGATCAAGGGGGGGGCGCGCAACAGCGGGCAGGCGGCGGTGACGCCGGCGTCCTGGGGGGCGGGCGCGGAGGCGCGCGACGCGCACGCCGCGCCCGACGGGCGCATCCCCACACCGCCGGCCGCCGGCGCCGCGCCGAGCGCTACGAGCCGCGCCGCGCGCCAGCGCGCACGCATCCTCGATGCGGCCGAGCGCTGCTTCATCGAGCGCGGCTTTCACGCGGCCAGCATGGCGCACATCGCCGCGACCGCGGACATGAGCCCGGGGCTGATCTACCGCTACTTCAGCGCCAAGACCGAGATCGTGCGTGCCATCGTGGAGCGACACCTGGAGACCGATGGCTGTCCGGCCATGCGGCGCCTGAACAACCGCGAGGACTTCTGCAACGAGACGCTGCAGATGCTCGAGCGCTGGCGGCGGCGCGACGACCCCAGCATGAACGCGGCATTGATGCTCGAGCTGACCACCGAGGCGGCACGCGATCCGGAGATCGCGCGCATCGTGCGCGACAAGGACCAGGCCGTCAGCGGTGACCTGACGCTCGCCGTGCAGCGGGCGGCGCGCGAAGGCGGGGTGCGGCTGAGCGCGGCGGCGGCCTACATGCGCGCGGTGGTGCTGCAGTGCGTGGTCGAGGGTCTCGCCTGTCGCGTGGTGCGCGACCCCTCGCTCAGCGCCAAGGGGCTCAAGCCCCTGCTCGGCAAGATCATCGCGGCGCTGATGGAGTGATCGCCGAGCCGCTCATCGCCTGGCATGAGCGGCACGGGCGGCACGATCTGCCGTGGCAGCGTGAGCGCAGCCCCTATCGGGTCTGGGTGTCCGAGGTGATGCTGCAGCAGACCCAGGTCGGCACCGTCATCGGCTATTTCGAGCGCTTCCTGGAGCGCTTCCCGACGGTCGCGGCGCTGGCGGCGGCGCCGCCCGATGAAGTGCTGCATGCGTGGTCCGGCCTCGGCTACTACTCGCGCGCGCGCAACCTGCAGCGCGCCGCGCAGCGCGTGGTCGCGGAGCACGCCGGCGAGGTGCCGACGGACCCCGAGATCCTGCAGCGTCTGCCGGGGATCGGCCGCTCCACCGCCGCGGCCATCGTGGCGCTGGCGCTGGATCGGCGCGCCACGATCCTCGACGGCAACGTGCGGCGCGTGCTGTCGCGCTACTTCGGGATCGATGGGGCGCCCGAGCAGCCCGCGACGCAGGCGCAGCTGTGGCGCAGCGCGGAGGCCTGCACGCCGGCGACGCGGGTCGCCGTGTATACGCAGGCGATCATGGATTTCGGGGCGACGCTGTGCACGCGCCGCCGCCCGCTGTGCCCGCAGTGTCCGCTGAGCGGGGGATGTGTGGCGCTGCAAAGCGGGCGGGTCCAGACGCTGCCGGCCGCGCGGCGCCGGCGCACGCGGCCGGCGCGTGAGGTTCTGATGCTGCTGGCGGTGAACGAGGCGGGCGCGGTGCTGCTGCGGCGCCGGCCGGCGAAGGGCGTGTGGGCGGGCCTGTGGACCCCGCCGGAATTCGCCGACCGGCGGGCGGCGGCCGAGTACTGCGCCAGAGAGCTGCACGGCGCCGCGCTCGAGCCCGAGCCTCTAGCGGTGCTGCATCACGCGTTCACCCACTTCGATCTGGCGATCACGCCGCTGCGCGCGCGCTGCAGCGACGGTGCGACGGCGCCGATGGCAGCGGCGGGGATGCTCTGGTATAACGCGCGCGAGCCGGCACGGGTGGGGCTGCCGGCGCCGATCGCGGCGCTGCTGCCCGCGCTCGCCTCGATCCCCGCGAAGAGCCATGCATGAGTCGCACCGTTCACTGTGTCCTGCTGCAGCGTGATGCGCCGGGTCTGGAGCGTCCGCCCTATCCGGGCCCACTCGGCCAGCGGATCTTCGAGAACGTCTCCAGGGAGGCGTGGGAGCGCTGGCGGGCCCACCAGATCATGCTGATCAACGAGTATCGACTGGCGCCGGTGGAGCCCAAGGCGCGCCGGTTCCTGGAGACGGAGATGGAGAAATTCTTCTTCGGGACCGGTTCGGCCAAGCCCAAGGAATTCGTGGATCCCGGCCAGTAGGGGCGGCGGGCTCGTTGGGGGGATGGGTGATGGCCGGCGCTCGACGAACCCTGCTCACGGTGCTCGGCGCGGTACTGGCGCTCGCGGCCGGGCACGCCCACGCGCGCATCGTGCGTCTGATCATCCGGCAGCGCGTGCCGGCCTTCGGCGGCGCCGCGTTCGGTCACAGCGGGCCCTACGAGCTGCTGATAGGCACCGCCTACGGCGAGCTCGATCCGCACGATCCACACGACCGGGTGATACAGGATCTGGCGCTCGCACCGCGCAACGCGCATGGCCGGGTCGAGTACTCGATGGATGTGGTCATCCTCAAGCCCGTGGACGTCGCGCGCGGCAATCACGCCATCCTCTACGAGGTGCCCAATCGGGGCCACGTTGCCCTGGAGAGGATCTTCAACGTCGGCGCCAGCGCGGCGGACGAGCCCACCCGCGCCGGCGACGGCTACCTCGAGCAGCTGGGTTTCACACTGGTGTGGGGCGGCTGGCAGGCGGATCTGCCGCCCGGCCCCGGGGCGCTGCGGCTGTCGGTGCCGGTGGCCCGGGCGCCCGATGGCCACGCGATCACCGGCCCCGTGCTCGCCGATTACGAGTTCAGACGACCCAGACCCAGCGCGCCGATCGGCTGGAGCTTCGTCGGCCCGGAGCAGGGGCCGGCCGCGGTGAGCACCGACAACTCCGGGGCGCAGCTCACCGAGCAGGTGCACGCCGCCGACGCGCCGCAGGTCGTCCCGAGGAGCGACTGGGCGTTCGCGGACTGCTCGGTGAAGCCGTTTCCGGGTACGCCCAGCGCCACGAACGTCTGCCTGCGAGGCGGTTTCGATACCGATCACATCTACCGGCTGATCTACACGGCCGCCAATCCGCCGCTCGCCGGCATCGGCTTTGCCGCCACGCGCGATCTGGTGAGCTTCCTGCGATACGAATCGCACGATGCCGCCGGTGCGGCCAATCCGCTCGAGGGTGGTCCGCTGACCGTGCTCGGCTTCGGCCTGTCGCAGGACGGGCGCTTCCTGCGCGATTTTCTGTATCAGGGCTTCAACCGCGACGCGCAGGACCGCCGGGTGTTCGACGGTCTGGACGTGCACATCGGCGCGGCGCGCATGCCGCTCAATCAGCGCTTCGTGCAGCCGGGCTACAACGCGCTGCAGCACGAGACGCACCTGGCGGCCACCCAGGACATGCCCCTGTCCTGGGCCGTGATCCGCGATCCGGTCACCGGCCGCCGCGACGGGATTCTGCGCGCCTGCCAGCAGTCGCACAGCTGCCCGGTGATCTTCCAGACGATGAGCTCGCTGGAGTGGTGGCAGGAGCGCATGTCGCTCGATACCACCGACGGCGCCGGTCATGACGTATCCCTGCCCGACAACGTACGCGTGTTCCACCTCGCCGGCACACAGCACGTGCCCTCGCGTGCGGATGCGCCGCGCGGGATCTGCCAGCAGCGCCCGAATCCCAATCCGCAGCAGCCCGCGCTGCGCGCGCTGCTGCCGCGGCTGCTCGCCTGGGCCGCGCACGGGCAGCCTCCACCCGACAGCCGCTACCCGCGCGTGGCCGATGGCACGCTGGTGGCCCCGGATCAGGCCTCCACCGGCTTCCCGCACATTCCGGGCGTCACCTACAACGGGCTGGTGATGGCGGTGCCGAACTTCGAGCGGGGGCCGGGCTTCGATGCGCCGCGCGAATCAGGCGTCATCAGCGTGCTGCCGCCGCGGCCGCAGCCGAGCGCGCGCCGCTACGTGGTGCTGGTGCCCAAGGTCGATGCGGACGGCAACGAGATCGACGGCATCCGGTCGGTGACGCTGCAGGCGCCGCTCGGGACCTACACGGGCTGGAACCTGCGCCGCGCGGGCTTCTCGGAAGGGGATCTGTGCTTCCTCAGCGGCAGCTTCATTCCGTTCGCGGTGACCCGCGCCGAGCGCGAGGCCAGCGGGGATCCGCGCCCCTCGCTCCAGGAGCGCTATCGCGACCACGCCGGCTACGTCGCGGCGGTGCGGGCCGCCGCGGCGCGCCTCGAGGCGCAGGGATTTCTGCTGCCGCAGGACGCCCGTCGTGCGATCGCGGCCGCGCAGGCGAGCGGGGTGCTCCGATAGATCAGGGGGTTGCGAGCGGGCCGTCGCCGGCTTGACCCTCCGGGCCCACGGCCGCTCTAATACGCGGCACTCCTCAGGCGGCCAGGTAGCTCAGTTGGTAGAGCAGCGGACTGAAAATCCGCGTGTCGGTGGTTCGATTCCGCCCCTGGCCACCAATAATATCAAAGAGCTAAAGGTTCGTCTCTCGAAGCATCCCGAGGCTGGTGTGCCAGGAATGTGCCATGGATTTGCGCGTTTCCCACAAACGCGGCCAGATGATCGGCCGCCAAATGGGCGTAGCGCCGCACCATGCGTTCTGTCTCCCAGCCTCCCAGCTCCTGCAAAGCAAACAGCGGCGTGCCCTGCTGGATGTGCCAGCTCGCCCAGGTGTGCCGAAGGTCGTGGAATCGAAAGTCTTCGAGACCCGCGCGCTTGCGCGCGAGGTACCACGCCCTCGTGCTGACCTGCTTGATCGGCTCTCCCAGATACGAGAACACGTGTGAGGGATGCCCGCCCGCCCGGCGCATCAGCACGTTCATCGCCATGTCGTTGAGCGGCACGGCGATCGCCTTCCTGGCCTTCGCCTGATCCGGATGCACCCACGCGATCCTGCGTGAAAGATCGACCTGGTCCCAGATCAACCCCGTCACGTTCGCCGCACGCAGACCCGTCGCCAACGCGAAGGTCGCCATTTCGCGCAGATGCGTTGGCAACTCTCGCAGGAGCGTGAGTGCCTGAGCCTGACTCAGGAATCGAATACGCCGCGTCGGCTCCTTCAGGAGCCGGATCGTCGGCGCACGATCGAGCCAATCCCAGTCGCGCACGCAGCGGCGCAGAATTGCCCGCAAGAGCGCCAGGTGTCGGTTGACCGTCGCGTTGCTGCATCCTTCCGCCTGCTTCGCCTCGATGATCGCATCAATCATCGTCCGGTTGATGCTCTCCAACTCGCGGTCGGCCAGAAAGCGATGCAGCCAACGCAGCATCCGCTTGTCATCTCTGAGCGAAGCCTTGTGAGCCTGCTCGCGGAGCCAGCGTACCACTGCGTCCTGCCAAATTCGCTTCGGCCGGTCGCGCAGGCGTTGGACGCGCCAGACTTCGCTCTTCAGCGTGTCGTGGAGCTCCTGCGCCTCTCTACGGTCGGCGGTTTCAGTAGATCGTCGTATTCGCTCGCCATTCGGCGCGACGAAGTCGATCCACCACACCGACGACTTCTTGCGCGTGATAAGTGACATCCAGCCTCCTGTGACGTCACTTGCAGCGCTTGCCGTCTCACAGGATACAGCGAGCGCACGAACTCGGCGAGATCGACCTCGAGGAACACCCAGCACCGGCCTACCTTGGCCCCTGGTATCACGCCGCGCTTTGCGCGCATGCGAAGCTCTTCCGGGTGCATTCGAAGAAATCCCGCGGCTTCGCGAAGATTAAGTGTCCTCAAGATCGCCGGTCCGTTCCGCACTGAGCGGTCTTGGAAAGACGGCGGGCGAACTTCGGATGGGAGAGCGTGGCCTCGTACTCCGCCTGGTCCGATCGCGCCGACGGCGCTGCCGGATTCCCGGATATCGGCGTGAGCGGTCACGAGCGATGCTGCTCTGGCTCGCCACTGGCGAGTCGGCGGTGCGTTCGACAGCGACCGCACGGGCGATGGCGCGTGCGTCCGTGTCGGCGCGCCATTCTCTGGCGCCGCTGCTCGAGCAGCCAGTTTTCTATGTCCTTTCGGGTCCAGCCGACCGGCCGGCCGTGAAAGATCAGCCTTTCCGGCAGCTGCCCAAAGAGGGCAAGGGCACCCAGTGCCCACTTTGGACGCCGGATCAGGCGGGCGACGTCGTGCGCCGTGAGAATCCCATCAAGCGCTGGTGAGCGCTCGTTGACCCATCTGGATACGGTGACTAGTGCAGGTGACGGCCTCGGCGATGCCGCAGGCTCGAAATCTTCGCTCTTCATGAATGCTTCGACTCATCGCGTTGTTCCTACCGCTTAGAGACGAGCTGTCACCTGATGCGAGATCCTGCCAGCAATTGCCAGAGCGTTCATGTCGAGTTTCTGGTTGATTTCACCAGAAACACATTTCAGTGCATGTACGCAACCCGAGTATCTGGTTAATTTCGCCAGATACTCGTGTTTGCATTGCACCGTGACCTGTCGCCCATCCCACTGCGTGCGACCGGGCGTGTCGCGGAGGCGAGCCGTCAGTCATGAAAGACGAAGGCTGTTACCCCGCACCGGCGCC
>DATJSD010000123.1:0-3274 GCA_035504335.1 Steroidobacteraceae bacterium
TCTGCAGGGCGAGGAAGAGGCCACCACGAAGGTCTCGGAGATGCAGTTCGATCCGATCCTGCTGCGCCCCGTGGACGAGCTCGAGCTCACCGTGCGCAGCGCCAACTGCCTCAAGGCGGAGAACATCCACTACATCGGCGATCTGGTGCAGCGCACCGAAGTGGAGCTGCTGCGCACGCCGAACCTCGGCAAGAAGTCGCTCACCGAGATCAAGGAAGTGCTGCAGAGCCACGGGCTGATGCTCGGCATGCGTCTCGAGGGCTGGCCGCCGGCGAGCCTGAAGCACGACGACGGCCGGGACGTGATCTAAGGCCGATCCATGAGACACCAACTTTCCGGCCGGCAGCTGTCGCGTAACAGCCCGCACCGGCATGCAATGCTGCGCAACATGAGCGTGTCGCTCCTGCGGCACGAGACCATTCGCACCACCTTGCCGAAGGCGAAGGAGCTGCGGCGGGTCGTGGAGCCGCTGATCACGCTCGGCAAGAAGGACGGCGACGCCAACCGCCGTCTGGCATTCGCGCGGCTGCGCGATGCGGATGTGGTCGAGAAGCTGTTCGCGGACCTCGGACCTCGGTTCAAGGCCCGTCCGGGCGGCTACACGCGGATTCTGCGCATGTCGCCCCGCCCGGGCGATTCCGCGCCGATGGCGCTGATGCAGCTGGTCGAGGGACCGGCGGCGGCTGCCCCGGCGCAAGAGGCCGGCGCCAAGAAGAAGACCCGGCGCCGCGCCAAGCCGAAAGCAGAAGCCGAAGCCGCGACCGCGACCGCGACCGAGGCGAAGCCGCGCACGCGAAAGAAGAAAGCCGCCGCGGCCTGAGGGCACTGGTGTCGGCGATGATCGAGCGGGCCGCGTAAGCGGCCCGCTTCATTTTTGCGCCTCGCCGAGCTATCCATTACCCTCGGTGCGGGGGCGCAGCCGGCAGAAGTCGCGCCTTTTGCCGGCGGCAGCGAAGCCTATGTCCGAAAAAGCGCCGCAAGGCGACTTTTTCCAATAAACAAGCGGAGATGCGTGCCATGAGCCTTGCCAGTGAATTCAAAGAATTTGCCATGAAGGGCAGCGTCATCGATCTGGCCGTCGGCTTCGTGATCGGTGGCGCGTTCGGTACGGTCGTCAGCTCGCTGGTGGCGAACGTCATCATGCCGCCGCTCGGCCTCGTCATAGGTCGGGTCGACTTCAGCAAGATGGCGGTGCAGATCGGCACCGACCCGAAAGGGGCTGCGGTGCTGCTCAAGTACGGGATGTTCGTCCAGGCCTGCTTTTCCTTCATCATCATCGCGCTGGCCATGTTTGCCATCATCAAGGTGGTCAACCGGATGAAGCGCCAGCCGCCCCCCGCCCCGGCAGTGCCGCCGCCGCCGACCAAGTCCGAGGAATTGCTGGGCGAGATTCGCGACCTGTTGGCTCGCCGGACCTGACTTTCCGCCGCTCGCTTGCGCCGGCGGGGGGCCTCGCGTAGATTCATTGGCGTCTCAGGTGCCTTGCCGGAGCCTTCGGGCTGCGGCTGGGTGAAACGGGAAGCCGGTGCCGCATTCCTCGGAATGCCAATGCCGGCGCTGCCCACGCAACGGTAAGTGAGCTCGGGACGGCCTTACACCACTGTGCTTGTCGCACGGGAAGGTGCCGTCCCGCGGAGATCTCTCCACTCGCAAGCCCGGAGACCGGCCTGAGACAGCATGGTGGCGCGCGTTGGGCGTGGCCGGAATGCGCGGCATCGGTCGCCTGTTCCCTTCCTCTCCCTCCCCGTCACCTCTCGACCAACGCTGATCGCGCGTGGCGCGCGTGGAGGAAGGCCCATCATGACACTCATGTCCCGGCGATTCGCCGGCTTCTGCGCCCTGGCGGCGCTCATGGTAGTCACCCGCTCGGGGCACTTGGGCACGGCGTGGTCGCCGCCCGACGCCTCTTGGGCGGTGTTCTATCTCGGCGGCTTCTATTTCCGTCGTGAGTGGCGCTGGGCGCTGCCGACTCTGCTGGGCATTGCTGTTGCGGTGGACTTCATCGTTATCCGTGACTTCGGCGTCAGCGGCTACTGTGTGACGATGGCGTATGTGTTCATGGTGCCGGCATACGCGCTGCTGTGGCTCGGTGGGGCCTGGATGCGCCGCGCCTACCGGCATGACTTGGCCGACCTCGTCCGCTGGGTGGCGAGTCTCGGCACCGCGGCGTCGCTGTGCTTCCTGCTCACCAATGCCAGCTTTTACTGGCTGGGCGGCCGCATCCCCAGCCCGACCCTCGGCGGCTGGTGGCAAAACTTCACGCAGTGGTACCCTGGATTCATCGGCGTCCCGTTCGTCTACGTAGGGATCGCCGCGCTGCTGCACAGCGCATTGGCCAGGCCAGTGCGGGCAGGGGTTCGAGCAGATGTCCACTGAAGATCCTTCGCCGGAAGAGTCCCGCCACCGCGAGCGCATGCAGCGCCGCAAGGCGGTGGTGGACGCCCGCATCGCGGCCGCCACTGCGGATCGAGGCGTTCTCCTGGTGTTGACCGGCAACGGCAAGGGCAAGAGCTCTTCGGCCTTCGGCATGGTCGCGCGTGCGCTCGGTCATGGCATGCGCGTCGGCGTCGTGCAGTTCATCAAGGGACGGTATACGACCGGCGAGGGACTGTTCTTCCGACGCTTTCCGGAAGTGATCTACCACGTCATGGGCGAGGGATTCACCTGGGAGACGCAGGACCGGGAGCGCGACGTACGTGCGGCGCAGGCCGCGTGGGCCGTGGCGGCGGCCCTGCTGCGCGATGCGCAGGTGGCGCTGGTTGTGCTCGATGAGCTCAACATCGCGCTCGTCTACCGTTATGTGCCTGTGGCCGATGTCATCACGGCGCTGCGCGAGAGACCGCCGCACCAGCATGTCGTGATCACCGGCCGCGGTGCTCCCGCCGAGCTGGTCGAGCTTGCAGACACCGTGACGGAGATGCGCGCGCTGAAGCACGCGTTCGATGCGGGCGTACGCGCGCAGCGGGGCATCGAGCTGTGACGGCGCTGAAATGAAGGAGCTCGTGCTGGGCGGTGTCCGCTCGGGCAAGAGCCGCTACGCAGAACAACTGGCTCGTGCCAGCGGTCTGCAGGTCGTATACATCGCGACGGCGATCCCCGGGGAGGATTCGGAGCTTCAGGAGCGCGTGCAGCGGCACCGTGCGCATCGTCCTGCGGATTGGCTGACAGTGGAGGAGCCTGCCACACTCGGTGCTGCGCTGCGGGCGCACGCGCATGCGGAGCGATGTCTGCTGGTCGAATGCCTGACATTGTGGCTGGCTCATCTGCTGACGTC
>DATJSD010000124.1:0-4143 GCA_035504335.1 Steroidobacteraceae bacterium
CGCGCCGTACGCGGCCTCTTCGGCCGGCGCGCTCGCGGCGCGTCCGGCCAGCAGCGCGCCGGTGAGCGCAGCCGTGGCGCCGCCCATGAAGGCGCGGCGGTCGAGCGTGGCGCGGCCAGGGCTCGCGGCATCCGTGGCAGGTGTCTTGCTGGAATGCATACTGCTTCCCCCCGGATATGTTCTCGCGCTATCGCAGCTTCGCTGATGCGCGGCTGCAGCGACTGTCGGTTTAGTCTAGCACCGCGGGCGCCGGCCGACGCAGCCGCACGAGGTCCGGCGGCGCGTTCATGCGGTCAGGCCACCTCTCGCAGACCGCCCGCAGCGTCCAGCGGGTCCGAGCGCCGCCGGTGGCTGTCCGCCGCGGCTGTCCGCCGCAGCTGTCCGCGGACGATCACCGGACGCTCGCGCACCCATGCGCGTGCCCGTGAGGGGTGGCTGCTCCGGCGCTCGACATTGGCGCTGCAAGCGTGGCAGGCGCGTGGCAGGCGGAAAGCAGCGATGGGTGCCGGGCGCGAGCGCCCTGGCACATGACTTGCTACCGGTACGCCGATGCCCGCATTCAGGTTCGCGCTCCGCTGGTTGCCGCCCTTGCTGATGCTGCTACCCGCGGCCGCGAGGGCCAATGACCTGCTGCGTCTCTACCGGCTCGCGCAGCAGCGCGACACGGTCCTGCAGGCCGCGCAGTATCAGCGCGATGCGGCCATCGAGGCGCGGCCGCAGGCGCTCGCACAGTGGCTGCCGCTGCTTTCCGGCAACGCGTCCACCGAGCGCGAGCGGCTCACCGAGCCGGCCGCAGAATTCGGCATCACCCCGCAGGAGTCGGCCACCCTGCCGTCGCTGGGCAGCGGGCTGCCCGGCTGCGAGCTGGCCAACACGGTCACGGTGGGCTGCGACGTCAACTACACGACCTACGGTCTCACGCTGACGCAAACGCTCTGGAGCTTTCAATCCTACAGTCAGCTCAAGGAGGCGGACTCGCAGGCGGCCAGCGCGGAGGCGACCTACCGCAGCGCGCAGCAGGACCTGGTGGTGCGCGTCGCGCAGGCCTACTTCGCCGTGCTGCAGGCGCAGGACCTGTTGACGACGTTCACCGACGAGCGCGCAGCCTATGCGACGCTGCTCAAGCAGTCACAGGGGCGCGAGCAGACCGGCGTCGGCTCGGCGAGCGACGTCAAGCAGGCACAGGCCTACTACGACCAGAGCGCGCAGAACCTCATCAGCGCACAGAACGGGCTGGACGACGCCCGACTCGCGCTCGATGAGATCATCGGTGCGCCCGCCGGCCACATCGCGCCGCTGCGGGAGCAGATTCCACTCGCCGCGCCGGACCCGGTATCCGCGGACGCGTGGGTAGCCTCCGCTCGGAGCGACAACCCGGCCATACGTGCCGCTGAGCTGTCTACCGACGCGGCTCAGCACGACATCGGCGTGCAGCGTGGCAGGGGTCTGCCGACCCTGTCGCTGACCGGGCAGGAGCTGTACGCCACGGCCCCCTCGGTGCTCGGCGGTCACCACGGTCTGGACACCGTCGGGGTGTACTTCAACTGGCCGCTGTTTCAGGGCGGGGCCGTGGCTTCCGCCGTGCGCCAGTCGCGAGCGCTCTACCGGGAGGATGAGGCCAATCTCGAGAGCCTGCGCCGCCAGACCGAGCAGCAGACGCGCACCGCGTACCTGAACATCGTCACTGGCATCCGCAGCATCAACGCGGCAGGCCGCGCGGTGGATTCGGCGCGTGCGGCCGTCGAGGCCGCGCAGCGCGATATCGAGTTCGATGTCGGCAATGAATACGCGCTGCTGGGGTATCAAGGTCTGTATTACTCGGCCGTGTATACGTACGCTGCGGCGCGCTACGCTTATCTGAACAACGTGCTGCTGCTGAAGCAACAGGCCGGGCGGCTCGGTGAGCAGGATGTCGCGGCGATCGATGCGCTGCTGGTGACAGGCGGAGGCTGACATGGTGGACACACACCGCGAGCCGCCCGGCAGCAGCCCACAAGGCGCGGCGTACGGCGCTGGGCAGGGCGCTGGGCAGGGCGCTGGGCACGGCGGGCGCGGCGGCCATGCGCACGGCGCCGGCGAGCCCGGCGGCTCGAGCCCGTTCTACAGCACGGCCGGTACGGACCGGCCCGTCGGGCCGCGACCCTGGTGGCGCCGCCGGCGGACCTACTGGGTGGGTGGCGGGCTCGTCGCTGCAGTCGCGCTGGCCGTGCTGTTGCGGGCGTTGCTGCAGGTGGCCGGCGCGGCCAACTCGGTGGATCGCTCGCGCCTGACGATCGCCACCGTGGAGCGCGGCACGTTCGTGCGCGACGTCGCGGCGGATGGTGAGGTCGTCGCGCCCGTGAGTCCGACCTTGTATGCGCCGCAGACCGGCACCGTATCGCTCAAGGTGCACGCCGGTGACGCCGTGCGCAAGGGTGACGTCCTCGCGGTGGAGGACAGTCCGGACCTCACCGCGCAGCTCGCGCAGGAGGAGGCGACGCTCGATAGCCTGCGGCTGGACTGGCAGCGCGCGCAGCTGGAGGCGAAGAGCAAGCTCACGCAGCAGCAGGAAGCCTACCGGCAGGCGCAGGTGGACCAGACCACGGCGCAGCGCGACCTGGATCGCAGCCGCGAGGCCTACAAGCTCGGCTCCTATACGCAGCTGCAGATGCTGCAGGCGCAGGATGCGCTCGAGAAGGCGCAGTTCGCGCTCGCCGCCGCCAAGCTCAACTACGAGCTGCAGCCCGAGCAGAATCGCTTCGACATCGACAGCAAGCAGGAGCTGCTCGATCGCCAGCGGTATCTGGTCGCCAATCTCAAACGCGAGGTCGATGCGCTGAGCATCCGCTCGCCGGTCGACGGCCGCGTCGGGCAGGTGCAGATCGACGATCGCGCGACGGTCGCCAAGGACTCCGCGCTGCTCACCGTCGTGGACCTGTCGGCGCTCGAGGTGCAGATCCATGTGCCCGAGAGCCAGGCGCACGATCTCGCCCCGGGCATGAGCGCGGACCTCGAGGGCGACGGCGTGCACTGGCCGGGCAGCGTCAGCGCGGTCTCCCCCGAAGTGGTGGACGGGGAGGTCGTCGCGCGCGTGCGCTTCAGCGGCGCCAAGCCGCAGGGGCTGCGCCAGAACCAGCGCATGTCGGTGCGCATCCTCATCGATCGGCGGCAGAACGTGCTGATGGTGGATCGCGGCACTTTCATGGATCAGGGGGGCGGAGGCTTTGCGTATGTGGTTCACGGCAACATCGCCGAGCGCATCCCGGTGCGTCTCGGCGTCGCCAGCGTCCAGAAAGTCGAGATCCTGGACGGCCTGTCGGCCGGCGACCAGGTCGTGGTGTCCGGCACCGACGAGTTCAACAACGCCGAGCGCGTGATCCTCGCGCAGTGAGCGCACACGCGCACGATCCACCCACAAGCGTAGACCCCGGCTGCGGCTGCCGCCGTCGCCGCGGCCACAGCCACAGCCCATACGCCATTCAACCATCGCGAGGCAGCCATGCTGGACATGAGGCATCTCTCGAAGATCTACCGCACCGAGGTGGTGGAGACCTACGCGCTGCGTGAATTCACCATCGACGTACGCGAAGGGGAGTTCGTGGCGGTCACCGGGCCATCGGGCTCGGGCAAGACCACTTTCCTGACGATCGCCGGGCTGCTCGAAGAGTTCAGCGGCGGGGAATACTGGCTCGACGGCGTGGATACGCGCGGGCTGAACGATCGGCAGCGCTCGCGGTTGCGCAACGAAAAGATCGGCTTCGTGTTTCAGTCGTTCAATCTGATTCCCGACCTGAACGTGTTCGACAACATCGACGTGCCGCTGCGCTACCGCGGCATGCCGGGCGCCGAGCGCAAGCGGCGCATCCACGCGGTGCTCGAGCGCGTGGGTCTGACCTCCCGCATGCGCCATTACCCTTCCGAGATGTCCGGCGGTCAGCAGCAGCGCGTGGCCATCGCCCGCGCCCTGGTCGGCGAGCCGCGGCTGCTGCTGGCGGATGAGCCCACCGGCAACCTCGACACGCACATGGCGCGCGGGGTCATGGAGCTGCTCGAGGAGCTGCATCGTGGCGGGGCGACCATCGTGATGGTCACGCACGACCCGGATCTCGCCGCGCGCGCGCAGCGCCAGGTGCACATCATCGATGGGACGATCGTGGAGCTGAC
>DATJSD010000125.1:0-19696 GCA_035504335.1 Steroidobacteraceae bacterium
AGCTAAAGATAGGGGAGAGTCTTAAATGTTCTTAATGTTCAAGAAGGCCCCGCCGGGCATCACCACCTTGGCAGCGGCCACACTACTGGTCGCCGCCCCGGCACTACGGGCCCAACAGGCACCACAGAGCACGCCCGCGGCGCCGGAGGGAGTCGCCGCGGCCTCGCACAACACCACGGCCGTGCACACGGCAGCGACCCGCACTGCGACTGGCAGGTCCGTGCTGGTTGCGCAGGCGCAGACGAGCCCGGCGGGTAGCCCGAGCACCGTGGCGGCCGCCAGCGGCTCTTCCGGGGCCGAGGCCGAGGCGGAGGGGGCGCTGCAGGAGGTCATCGTCACGGGTACGCGCCAGACCGGCGTGGAGGCGGCGGAGAGCCCCGCGCCCATTCAGATCGTCGGCAGCGCGGCCCTGCAGCAGACCGCCTCGATTCCGAACCTCATGAACACCCTCGCGCAGGCGGTGCCGTCGTTCACGACGCAGACCATCGGCGGCGACATGGGTGGCCTGACGCTGCAGGCCAAGCTCGATGGCCTGAGCCCCAATGAGGTGCTGGTGCTGGTCAACGGCAAGCGCCGCAACACCACCGCCAACCTGTCGGTCGACGGCGGCGCCTTCCAGGGTGGCGCGGGCGTCGATCTGAGCCTCATCCCGCAGGATGCGATCGATCACATCGAGGTGCTGCAGGACGGCGCCGCCGCGCAGTATGGCAGCGACGCCATCGCCGGCGTCATCAACGTCATCCTGAAGAGCAACAACAGCGGCGGGTACATCACGGGCACCGATGGCGGCTACTTCGACGGGGGCGGCGAGGGCGGCGACGTCAGCGCCAACTTCGGCTTCCAGCCGCTGGAGAGCTCGTTCTTCAACGTCACCGCCCAGGTGATCAACCACGGGCATAGCTATCGCAGCTTTCCGGACCTGCGCTCGGTGGTGGATACCTGCCCCTCTACGCAGGACATCTGTTCGCTACCCAACAGCAACATGACGCAGGTGGCCGGCTGGCCGTACGTCAATCTGATCGAGGGCGACGGCGAGCAGCACGTGAAGCTCGTATCCGCGAACGGCGGCTACGACTTCGACAACGGCGTCGAGTTCTATACGACCACCACCTTCGGGGACAAGGACGCGGACACGTTCGAGAATTACCGTCTGCCGGACAAGGTGCACTACGTCAATTCCACCACCGGGCAGGAGATCTTCCCGTTCCCGTATGGCTTCGATCCACAGGAGGCCATCAAGGAGATCGACTACCAGCAGACCACCGGCCTGAAGGGCACGCTCGCGGGCTGGCGCTGGGACCTGTCCAGCGGCTACGGCGGCGATCATATCGATGTCTATACGCTCGACTCCGCCAACTCCGGCATGGTGGCGAACTACGGTTCGACGACCGTGGCGCTGGCGGATCAGGAGCCGCCGAACCTCATCAATTTCTACGACGGCCTGCTGACCACCACACAGTGGGTCAACAACCTGGACCTGGATCGCAACTTCGACGTGGGATTCGCCAGTCCCCTGAACGTCGCGCTCGGCGTGGAGTACCGGCGTGAGACCTACTCGATTGCCGCCGGCAGCCCCGCCTCCTGGGAACTCGGTGGCGCGCAGTCCTTCCCCGGTTGGGAGCCGACCGACGCCGGGGTCCATGCGCGCAACAACACCGCCGGCTACGTCGATTTCGCGATGAACCCGATCGATCCGCTGCGGATCGATCTCGCCGGCCGTTATGAGCACTACAGCGACTTCGGCAACGCCACGGTCGGCAAGCTCACCGCCCGTTACGACTTCAACCCGCAGTTCGCGCTGCGCGGCACGGTCAACAACGGCTTCCGCGCCCCGACGCTGGCCGAGGAGTACTACTCCTCCACCAACGTGGGCCCGACCACGGCATTCGTCCAGCTGCCGCCCAATTCGGCCGCCGGCAAGGTCATCGGCCTCGGCAGCGGCCTGCAGCCGGAGAAGTCCGTCAACTACAGCCTGGGCGCCGTGTTCCGGCCGATCCCGCGCCTGAACATGACGCTGGATGTCTATCAGATCACGATCACCGACCGCATCGTGGGCAGCGGCTCGATCTACGGCTCGATCAATGGTGTGCCGGTCAACCCGCTGGTCACCGCCGCGATCCTGGCGAATGGCAATCAGCTCGATGAGGACGTGCTGGAGCACGGCACGACCGGCATCAACCTGTTCACCAACGGCATCGACACGCGTACCCGCGGCGCCCAGTACACCCTGGACTTCCCGGTGCAGTACGGGCTGGGCAGCGTGGACTACAGCATCGGCTGGAGCTACAACCTCACCGCGGTCACGGCGATCTACCCGAATCCGCCGGCCCTCGGTAACACCCAGCTGTTCAATGCGGCCTCGATCTCGGCCCTGACCACCGCCAACCCGCTGTGGATCGCGAACCTCGGGGCGGTCTGGACCTGGGACAAGTTCACGCTGAACGTGCTGGAGAAGATCTACGGGCCCACCTCGGTTTGGGGCAACGACGGCGGTGACAACGCGGAGAACGCCATCGAGTGGTTCCGCTCGACCCAGGGCGCTGCGCCGATCACCAACATCACCCTCGGCTACCAGTTCAACAAGCACCTGTCGGTGACGGCCGGGGCGGAGAACGCGTTCAACAAGTATCCGGATCTGGAGAACCCGACGCTCACTGCTCATATCGTCAACCCGAAGTACGTCGCGGCGGACGGCAGCACCGGCGTGGGCCTCTACGGCCCCGGCGCCTGGGGTATCGACGGCGGCTACTACTTCGTGACCGGCAAGTACGCCTTCTGAGGACGGGCGTCACACGAGCAAGGGCCAGCGCGACCCACGTCACTCGCGCCTGTGGGGCGGCGTCGTCGGACGCCGCCCCATTGCTTTGTGCGCCCGGCACACGGCAGGGCGTAACGCTCGCGGGTCAAAGGCTCGCGGGTGCCGACCTCATGGGTGCCGACCTCATGGGTGCCGACCTCATGGGTGCCGGCCTCGCGGATGATGGCCTCGGGTCAGGGGGTGAGGGCTGGCGCTCGAAGCGCTCGCGTCAGAATCGATCGCTGCCCTCGAGATGGGCCTCGACCTCGGCGCGCGTGCGCCACACGTCCCGCAGCTGACCCGCTGACACGAGCGCGAGCTGATCGCTGCGGTGGGTGGTGCCGGGCTGCGTGCTCGAGCCGTACGACAGCAGCACCTTCGCGCGCAGGGGATGGCCGAAGCTGACCAGCGCCACGAAGCTGCTGCCGAACTCGGCGGCGCGCTCACCGTTGTGCAGCGGACCGAACTTCAGCACGTCGAACACGCCCAACTCGCCCGGGCCGCCGCTGGCCGGCAGGTCCACCGAGCCGAGCTTCAGGCGCATGACCTCGCCCCAGGGCCGATCCAGCGATCCGTACTCGGCGATGGTCTCGCGCGCGGCCGCCTCGAGCGCGCGCACGGCGGCCTGCGGATCGGCCAGCCCCGAGGGCGTGGTCAACGGCCGGTGCAGGTCATAGGGCTGCGCAAAGCCCTTGGCGCTGTAGCCGTTGAGTCCGCCCGGTTGCTGCATCCAGTCCATGAACAGCAAGGCGCCGCGACTGGTGGCGTTGGTGGTGCGGTCCCAGCTCGCCAGCACCTGTGCGGCCTGCCTGGCCAGCGCATCGCCGTAGCGCGCCGTCGCCGCCAGCAGATCCGGCAGCACGCGATCGGCGAGCTCGCAGCGGTGCGACCACTTGTCGCGGATCAGGTCATCGAAGCTGATCTTCGGGCTGGCCGAGAGCATTCGGATCCCCTGTGCCATCCGCAGGCTCACGCGGCTGGCGGGAATGGCATCGGCGTAGGGGGCCGGATCGATGACCTGCGGCCAGGCGGCGTCCCAGGGCGGATCGTTGGAGTTCTGTACGGTGCCGCCGGGCGGGTCGATGACCTTCGGCAGCTGCGCGTACGTCAGATAGTCGTGCCAGAGCGTGCGCGAGCTGTCCCCGGGGACGATGCCGGACCAGAAGCGCAGGTCCCCGAAGCGGTGTCGCGGCACCAATCCGTTGTAGAGGTATTCGATGTGTCCATCGCGGTCGGCGTAGATCATGTTGAACGTGGGGACCTGCAGACGGGCGACCGCGGCCTGAAAGTCCGCGAAGTCGTGGGCCGTGGCCATCTGCCAGTACTCCTGCAGCGCAAACGGGCGATCGAGGCCCGCCACCCGCATGGCGATCGGATGTCCGTCGCGCTCGGCGATGATCGGGCCCTGCACCGTGGAACGGATCGTCAGACGCTCGGTGGCGAAGGAACCGTCGGGCCGCAGGACGCGCAGCACCTGGTGGCGCACCTGGTAGGGCAACACCTTGCCATCGAAGCGATAGCCGCCCGCCGCCGGGCTGATGCGGTAGTAGGTGACCTCGTTGGGTGAGTTCACCGTGTGGGTGAATCCGAGATAATCGCTGAACACGAAACGCAGCACCGGCAATCCCACCTGCGTTGCCCCGTAAAGGTCGATGCCCGGCGCCGTCAGCTGGATCTCATAGTAGGTCGACCAGCCGGCCGGCCAGGGCAGGTGCGGATTCATCAGCAGCATCGCGTGCCCGCTGGTCGTGCGGCTCGGACCGATGGCCCAGCCGTTGCTGCCCGGAATCTCGGCGAAGCGGCTCAGCACCGCATCCGCCGCACCGCTCGCCGCACCGCTGCCGGGCGGCAGCGCCCGTGCGGCCTCTCCGAGCGGGGACGCGGCAGCCACCGGGTCACCGGGCAGATGCTCGGCGCGGCTGGCCGGCGCGGCATAGGTGTATTGGAAGATGTGCTGCTCGTAGGCGATCACGTCCAGCGCGGACACCGGGAAAACGCGCCGCGCCTGCACCGAGAGGCTGTCCGGATGGGCCGCCACGTAGGCATCGATGCCGGCGGCGAAGGCCTGCAGATAGCCGCGAAACGCGGGCGTCTGCGCGCGCAGCCACGCGCGCGAGCGCGCCGCCACATCGTTGATGGCCATCCAGCGGTCGTTGGCGAGCTCGGAGGCGCCATAATACTCGGCGGCGCGTCCGCGCCCTTCGGCATACAGCCTGGCGAGCAGATCCCCATGACTCTTCGCCAGCGCCCATCCGAAGCAATAGAACAGGTCCGGCACCGACTTCGCGTACACGTGCGCTACGCCGTATTGGTCCCAGAGAATCTCCGAGCCATGCTGCGGCCGATACACCGGCGCCTGCGCGGCGCTCACCTGCCCCGCGAGCGACAGGCTCAGCGGCATCGAGAGCGCGAGCGCCAGCGAGCAAGCTGCGGGCGCGCCGCGTCGGCGGCTCATGCCGCGCAAGCCCATGGAACGACGCACGGGAATGTTCATGCCTGCCTCACCCCACTGCAGCGGTTGGCGCGGACCCCGATCAGGGCCGCAGGTTCTTCGGAATCGCGTGGACCTCGGCGGGTGTCAGCGGCTTCATGGCCTTGACGAAGCACATGGCGGGCAGGATTCCCGGGCCGCTCACGCTGATCTGCCAGTCGAGTGCCCGGCAGACCAGATTGGTATTGTCGAAGTGTGTCACCAGATGCGCACCGGGCATCATCAGGTTCGGGCATTGCCCGGCGAGGTCCAGACGGTAGTAACGATTGCCGACGACCCGGATGAAGAGGGTATGGGTATTGGGGGCCCGCCAGCTCTGAAACTCCCCGGTGCGAAAACATCTCGTGGGCGCGCCCACGCCCGGAGGCGCCGAGGAGCTGATGAGCGGAGTGCCGCACAGGATCGTCGCGGTGGCCAGCGTGAGGTAGAAGCTGCGCATGGGGCCCTTATTCCACTCGGCGAACGGCGAGTCAAGGGCCTCGGGCGGGCGGCGCATCCTGCACCGCCCTCACCACCGACATCGATGACATCCCTGCCAAAGGCGCGCGACCCGCCGCTCTCAGCGTGCGACGTGCCTGGGCGGGGATTTGGTGGCCAGCTCCACCTCGATCTCCACCAGCTCCCCCGGGCCCGCGAGTGACGCCACCTGCAGGGCGGTGCGTGCCGGCAGGTTGGGCTGCTCGGGGGTGCCGAAGAACTGCGTGTAGCCCTTCATGAATCCCTGAAAATCCATGTGACCGGTGCTCGGATCGGCAACCAGAAAGGCGTTCATCTTCACCACATCGCCCATGCTCAGTCCCATCGAATCCAGGGATTTCTTGATGTTGTTCAGGGCGCTGACCGTCTGCTCCTCGGTGTTGCCCCAGTACGCCGCGGTTCCGCGCTGTGCGCTGGGATCCTTCGGCGAGGGACCGGTGCCGCTGTGGAAAATGATCGTCATGCCCGCGGGCACGGCTACGGCGCGGGAGATCGGAAATTTGCTGTTTCCCCCGAGCGGATAGCGCGTCACGTTGGCTGCCTGCGCGGCCGCGATCGATAGCGAGCTCACTAGGGCCAGCATCAACGTTGCCGAAACCCCTGTTCTCATTGTCATTTTCATCGACGATTCTCCCGTTTGACGATTGAGTAGAGATGGAAAGAAGGCTGAAGGATCCGTCCGAGGATGCGCGTGTGCAAACAACATCTTTGCGCATATTCAAGCCTCGTGCCACCGCCCGATGCGCTCGCGAGCCGCGCGCGGCGTGCCCGATGCAGCGGCGATCGCACAACTTTCGTGATCCCGCGCCCCATTCGGGTGCAAACGCGCCGGCTGCAGCGCGGCTGCGAGAGCCGCATGCGCCACCGACGGCTCCTCGAGCTATCCCTCAGGTTCGCGGCAGGCGGCACAGCCGCTCGAACTCGCGCGCGAACAGTGCCAGCGCCGCCGATGTGCGCCGCAAGTCATCGCTCCTCACCAGTTCCAGCAGCAATCCCTCGAGCGTCGCCATCGCCAGGGTCAGCAGCTGCCGGCGTCTTGCGGCCGACAACGCGCGCGGCAGGACGCCGTCCAGCCGCATGCGCCACGCGGCGTGCAAGCCCACGGTGAACCGGCGCCACGGTTCGGGCGTTCGCATCGAGCGCGTCAGCGCATCGAACGACAGCATCAAGGCGTACCGGCTGTCCGGCCGGGTAGCCTCCCGCCAGATCGCCAGCACCAGCGAACCGGGCGTGGGCGCGCCCTGCGCCGTTTGCGCCGCCAGCGTCGCCTGCGCCGCAGGGCCGCCCGCGGTCCCGATACGTTCGCGCAGCAGCTCGGCGGCGGCGCGCAGCAGGCCGTCCTTGGAGCCGAAATGATAGATGAGAAGCCTGGCGCTGGTGCCGCAGGCCGCCGCCATGGGACGCAGCGTCAGATCGGCGAGCCCATGGGCGAGAAGGTACTGCGCGGCCGCCTGCAGAATCTGTCCGCGGCGCGCGCCCGGCGCGACACGCTTCATTTGAAACGATCGTTACACAGAATGCCCGATGCCATCAAACGCGGCGCACGCGTGTGCCCGGTGAAGGTGCAAGCGTCGTCACGGCGCGATGTTTCGCGCCCCGATAGCGTGCAGACGGCGGCGAGCTGGCCTCGGTTGGCGATTGCGCGCGACCTGCGGCTTGACGTTCCACGGGCCGCGTGCGCAGGATCGGGCCGCTCGTCTCGCGTCTCGAGCGTTGCGCAAAGTAGCACAGCATCTGCCGAGGTCAGGCATGGACACTCCCGAGAGTTCGCGTCGAGGCTTCCTGCAGTCCGGAGGCGCGCTCCTGAGCGCCGGCTGGATCGCCGCCCACTGGCCGGCCATCGCGCGCAGCGCCGAGGAGGCGCGTGCGCAGCTGTCGACGCCGGTGTCGATGACCGCGCCGCCGTTTCGACGTTTCGAATTCCTGCAGCCGCTCGAGGCGCTGGATGTCGAGGCGATCGCCGAGCAGATCGTGCCGAGCGGCGCCACCCCCGGGGCGCGCGAGGCGGGCGCCATTCATTTCATCGATCACTCGCTCGTGACGGTCTTCGACTGGCAGGCCGCGCGCTTTCGCGCCGGGCTCGCCGACTTCCAGCACACGTTCGCGCAGGCGCACTCCGGCAGCGCGTTCGGTCACGCTGCGCCGGCGCTGCAGCTCGACTACCTGCGCGGCGTGGATCACACGCCATTCTTCGCGCTCGTGCGGCAGTTGACCCTGCTCGGCATGTTTACCCTGCCCGAATACGGCGGCAACTATCGGCAGCAGGGCTGGAAGCTGCTCGGCTACGTCGATGTGCACGTCTTCTCCCCACCGTTCGGTTACTACGACGCGCGCTATACCGGCTTCGTCCCGTATCCGACCACCACGGAGCGGCACTCATGAGCGCGCGCATCTTCAGGCCCGGGGAGCAGGTGGACTTCGTGGTCGTCGGCTCCGGCGCAGCCGGCGGCGTGATCGCGCGGGAGCTATCGCAGGCCGGCCACACGGTGCTGGTGTTCGAGCAGGGGCCGCGACTCGGTGCCGACGTCTTCGCCCACCACGATGAGCTCAAGGTGCATTACCTGCATGGCATCACCAATGATCCGGTGACCAATCCGCAGACTTTTCGTGACGACCCCTCGCGGCAGGCGCGGCAGCTCGATCACGCCAACCCGCTGGTGTATGCGCGCCTGGTCGGTGGCAGCAGCGTGCACTTCACCGCCAACTACTGGCGCTTCCACGAGGTCGACTTCCACGAGCACAGCCTGCTGGGCGACATCCCCGGCGCCGATTTCGCCGACTGGCCGATCAGCTATCAGGAGCTCGAGCCCTACTACTCCAAGGTGGAGTGGGAGGTCGGCGTGTCCGGGCTGGCCGCGGCCAGCCCGTTCGATCCGCCGCGGCAGAAGCCCTATCCGATGCCGCCGCTGCCGGTCAAATCCTCCGGTGTGCTGTTCGAGCTCGGCGCACGCAAGCTCGGCCTGCATCCGTTTCCCGCTCCCCTGGCGATCACCTCGCAGGTCTACCGCGGGCGCCCGGCCTGCATGCACTGCGGCTTCTGCGGTGGCTATGGCTGCGAGGCGCGCGCCAAGTCATCGTCGGTCTGGACGGTGATTCCCGAGGCGGAGGCCACCGGGCGCTGCGAGGTGCGCAGCGCGAGCTACGTCTATCACGTGGACACCAACGCGCGCGGCCGCGTCACCGGCGTGCACTACTTCGATGCCGCGCGCCGCTCGCATTTCCAGCCGGCGCGCGCGGTGGTGTTGTCCGCCAACGGCAGCGAGACCCCGCGCCTGCTGCTCAACTCCGCCAGCAACCGTTTTCCGGATGGACTGGCGAATTCCAGCGGCTACGTCGGCAAGCACCTGATGTTCAACCAGGGCGCCGGCGTGTATGCGCAGTTCGAGCACGAGCTCAACGAGTACAAGAGCGTACAGGCGACCCGCGTGCTGCACGATTTCTACGAGGTCGACCCCAAGCGGGGCTACTACGGCGGCGGCGGCATCGATGCGCGCTCCAGCGCCACGCCGGCGGCCTGGGCGTCCGCCGAGGGCGGGGAGCTGCCGCGCTGGGGCGCGGCGCTCAAGCAGCGGCTCGAGGGCTACACCCGCACCATGCTCTGCCAGGGCCACACCACCTCGCTGCCGGTGGCCACCAACAGCGTCAGCATCGATCCGCAGCTGAAGGATGCCTGGGGCATTCCCGCCATCCGCGTGACCTACAAGGATCATCCGGACGATCTGAAGTTCGCCCAGTTCATGCAGGATCGATCCGAGGAGATCATGCAGGCGGCCGGCGCCGTCAGGACCTGGCGCACGGCCGTCGAGCACCGGCGCGGCGGCGTGCACCTGCTGGGCACCTGCCGCATGGGCAACGATCCGTCCCGCTCGGTCATCGACAAATACCACCGCACGCATGATGTTCCGAATCTCTTCCTGTGCGATGGCTCGAGCTTCGTGACCTCCGGGCGCGGACAGCCCACGATGACCATCCAGGCGCTCGCCTTCCGCGCCGCGCACCACATCGGCGAGTTCGCGCGCCGCAACGAGATCTGAGCGGGCGGCGGCCGCGGCGGTCGCCGCGCTCGCAGGGGTTGCAGCGGCCCCGGGGCAGGCGGCAGCGCCGCAGCCGCGGGAGATCGCTCAGGCGCGCGGCGCGAGAAAGGCGTCGCAGCTGGCGCGCTCGGGCTGCCCGGCCGGAAGCGTCACGCAGATCTGCTGCGCCCTGGCGCGCAGCGCGCGCAGCACGGCGGCGTGGCCGCCGTGGTCAGCAGCGTTCCAGTGTCGCAGCTGCTGGTCGAATTGGGCGAGACGCACGCGGGCCCGGGCCGCAATGCGGTCCGGACCGTCGAGCTCTCCGAGAACCTCCAGCCCTGCGGCCTGGATGCGCCCGCCGTCGTTCGGCGCCATTCGCAGCAGACCGCTGACGTACAGCATGCCCCACTGGAAGCGCGTCGCCGGGCCGCGGGAGCCGTGATACGCCACGTCGAGAAGATGCATGGCCTCGGTCCTGCGTCCGAGCTTTTCGGCCACCTCGGCCAGATCGGCCTGGAAATAGTACGGCGAGTCGGACCGGCCGATCTCGGCCTTCACGATGTCGTACGCCCTGGAATACTGATCCGTGTCCTCGAGAATATTGAGCGCGGCATTCACCAGGCCGGGGCGCACGTATGGGCTCTGCTCCGCGGCGAGCGCGGCGTCGATGCGTTGATCGGCGGCGGCGAGCACCGGCGCCGGCAGCGGCGCACGCGCCGGCGACAGGCTCTTCATTGCCTCCAGCTGCGCATCGATGAAGCCGAGCTGATCGGCGAGCACGTAACCTGGATCACTCGCCGCCCGTTGCATCACCCGGACGTAGCGATCACGCAGCGTCGCGGCGAGCGCGGCGTTGCGCGCCCGCGCCGCGCGAAAGAAGCTCTCATCCAGCGAGGCGAGCGCCGGCGCGAGCGTCACGGCGAGATCCGGCTGCGCGAGCATCGCCGTGATCTGATCGGTGAGATGGGCCAGCTGCGCCGCGGCTCGGGCACGCGAGGCCGGGTCTGCGCCGGAGGCCGCCTGCGCGGCGAACGCTGCCGCATAGATCGTGAGGTTGGCGCGCTCGTCGCCCGCGGGACAGCTGCGCGCGGCTGTCTGCAGTGCCAGCGCGCGCGCGCCGGCGGTACCGGGCGCGTCCGGCTCCAGATCCCATGAATTGTAGGCAAGCCGCCGGCACTGATCTGCGCTCAGCGCCCCGCCCGAAGCCGCGAGGGACAGCAGCGCGTCGATCGGCTGCAGATCTTCCAGCGCCACATCCAGCACGGCGGCGTACTCGGATACGTCACGGCCTGCGCCCAGGCGCAGGATCTCGCGTCCGTCGGCATCGAGCACCACCAGCGTCGGATAGCCCAGCACCCCGAATCGCTCGCCCCAGCTCTGCGCTCCGGGGCTGTCGCCATCCAGATAGACGGGAATGAACAGCCGCGTCTTGGCGATGAAGTCGGGACGCGGGAACACCGTCGCCTTCAGGGTGTGACAGAACGGGCACCACTGCGCTCCCCAGAACAGCAGCACCGGCTTGTCTTCACGCTTGGCGGTCGCGAAGGCGTCCGCCACGCTGCCGTTGAACCAGGCGATCTCAGGCGCCGCAGCCGGCGCAAGCGGCCGGCGGGAAGCGCCCGGGCTCGACCCGGCAGGCAGATCACTCACCGATGGCACGAGCGGCCCGCTCGCGGCGACGCTCTGCGGGGAGTGCGCCGGGTGGCACGCGCTCGCCGCGGCGATGGCGGTAAACAGCAACGTCGAGCGGACCGGTCCCATGGATACAGGGTCCGCCTTGGCGCCGGGGGCGTCAAGGCTGGCCGCCGGTTGGCCGCCGGTTGGCCGCCGGTTGGCCGCCGGGCGGGTCGTCGGTATTTGACAGCTCGGGCGCTGCAGCCCCAGATTGGGGCCATGGCCGACCGAGTCGAGCTGCGGGACGCAGCCACCTGGCACGCGCGGGCGCAAGAGCTGCGGCCCGAAGGGCGCTGCCTCATCCACGGCCGCCTGGTTGCGGCGGCCTCGGGCGCGACGTTCGATAAGTTCACCCCGATCGATGGGGGGTTGCTCGCCCCAATCGCCGCGGGTGACATACCCGATATCGATGCGGCGGTGGCTTCCGCACGCGGCATGTTCGAGCGCGGCGCCTGGGCGCACCAGCCGCCGGCGGCACGCAAGCGCACACTGCTGCGCTTCGCGGAGGGAGTGGAGCGCGCGGCCGAGGAGCTCGCCCTGCTCGAAACGCTCGACATGGGCAAGCCGATCCGCGACAGCCTGACGGTCGACGTGCCGGCCACCGCCGGTTGCCTGCGCTGGTACGCGGAGGCGATCGACAAGCTCTACGACCAGATCGCGCCGACGGGTCCCGAGGCACTGGCCCTGGTGACGCGCGAGCCGGTGGGTGTGGTCGGGGCCATCGTGCCGTGGAATTTTCCGATGATCATGGCGGCCTGGAAGATTGCGCCCGCTCTGGCTGCCGGCAATTGCGTGGTGCTCAAGCCTTCGGAGAAATCCCCGCTGACGGCGATCCGCCTGGGACAGATCGCGCTCGAAGCCGGGCTGCCCGCGGGCGTCTTCAACGTGGTGCCGGGCGAGGGGCGCACCGCCGGGGCGGCGCTGGCCGCACACATGCACGTGGATGCGATCGCCTTCACCGGCTCCACCGCCACCGGCAAGACGGTCATGGAGCGCGCCGCGCGCTCCAACCTCAAGCGCGTGTCGCTCGAATGCGGCGGCAAGTCGCCCAATATCGTGCTGGCGGATTGTCCCGATCTGTCGCGCGCAGCGCAGGCCGCGGCGGCGGCCATCTTCTTCAACCAGGGGGAGATGTGCTCGGCGGGCTCGCGGCTGCTGGTGCACGAATCGGTGCGTGAGCCGCTGCTCGAGCAGATCGTGGCCATCGGACGCGGCCTCGTGCCCGCCGATCCGCTCGACCCGCGTACCCGGCTCGGCGCGATCGTCGATGAAACGCAGACACGGCGCGTGCTCGAGTACGTCGACTGCGGCGTGCGCGAGGGGGCGCACCTGGCGCTCGGGGGACGACGCACGCGCGTCGACAGCGGCGGGTGCTACATCGAGCCCACGGTGTTCGACGGCGTGCAGCCGCAGATGCGCATCGCTCGCGAGGAGGTCTTCGGCCCGGTGCTCGCGACCCTCAGCTTCCGCGATCTGGGCGAGGCGTTGCGCGTCGCCAACGATGTCGACTACGGGTTGGCCGCGGCGGTGTGGACGCGCGACATCGACGCCGCACATCGTGCCGCGCGGGCGCTGCGCGCCGGCACGGTGTATGTCAACTGCTACGACGCCGATGACATCACCGTGCCGTTCGGCGGCTACAAGCAGTCAGGGTTCGGCCGCGACAAGTCGCTGCATGCGTTCGACAAGTACACCGAGCTGAAGACCACCTGGATCGAACTGTCCGCGGACGCAGGCGGGGGCGCGGAGCCGCGTTGAGCGCGGCCGCGAGCGCGGCCGTCGCTGCCGCATCCCCTGTTACCGGCGAGCAGCGCTTCATCGCGATCGCGCCGCGCGGACTGTGCGACCTGCTGGCGCAGGAGCTGCAGGAGCTGCAGGGGTTGCCGGGGTCGCAGGAGCCGCCGGGGCAGATGGCCGCGGGCGTCAGCGTACGCGCCACCAGCGTGCGCTTTGCGGGCGCCCTCGAGGCCGGCTATCGCGCCTGCCTGTGGTCGCGCGTCGCCAGCCGCGTGCTGCTGGTGTTGCACGAATTCGCGGCGCAGGACGCCGATGGGCTTTACCGCGAGGCCCGCGCGTTCGACTGGGGCGCGCACGTCGATCCCCAGGGGACACTGGCCTGCGACTTCAGCGGCAGGCTTGCCGGCATCGATAACTCGCACTTCGGCGCACTGCGATTGAAGGATGCGGTCTGCGACGCTCTGCGTGAGCAGTGCGGCGTGCGTCCGGACGTGCGATTGCAGCGCCCGAGCGTGCGCCTGCATGCGCACGCGCAGGCACGACGCGTCACGCTGGCGCTGGACCTCGCCGGCGAGGGGCTGCATCGACGCGGCTACCGCCGGGAGGGCGGGGAGGCGCCGCTGCGCGAGAATCTGGCCGCCGGCGTGCTGCTGCGCGCCGGCTGGGCGCGGGCGGCCGCGCGCGGGGCGCCGTTTCTGGATCCGATGTGCGGTTCGGGTACGCTGGTCATCGAGGCGGCGATGATCGCCGCGCGGCGCGCGCCCGGCCTGCTGCGTGACTACTTCGGTTTCTACGGCTGGCGAGGACACGACGCGGCCCTCTGGCAACGGCTGTGCGGCGAGGCGCGCGCGTGCGCTCTGGCGCAGGTGCCGAGCCGCATCCGCGGTACCGACCGTGATGGGCGCGCCGTCGCTGCCGCGCTCGCCAATGCGCAGCGGGCCGGGGTGGGCGCTCTGGCGCGATTCGAGCAGTGCGGTGTCGATGAGGTGCGGGCGGCGGGGGAGCAGGCAGGATTGATCTGCACGAATCCTCCCTATGGTGAGCGGCTCGGCGATGAGGCGGCGGCGCGCAATGCGCACGCCGAGCTCGGGCGCGTCCTGCGTGCGCAATTCGCCGGCTGGGAGGCGGCGATCCTGACGGCAGCGCCCGGCGCCGCACGCGAGCTGCAGCTGCGCAGCTACCGCGTGCATCAGCTGTGGAACGGTCCGATCGCCTGCCGGCTGCTGCGGATCGATCTGGCGGCCCCGGGGGAGGCTGCGGACGCGGGCGCCGCCGCCACGGGCGCCGCGCACACCCCGGGCGCCGCGGCTGGCGCGGCTGCCGCGATCGCGGCCAGTCCCGGTGCGCAGATGCTCGCGAATCGTCTGCGCAAGAATCTGCAGCGCCTGGGCCGTGAGGCGCGCCGCGAGCGCATCAGCTGCTATCGACTCTACGACGCCGATATGCCCGAGTATGCGTTCGCGATCGATCGCTACGAGGCGTTGCAGGACGCGGCGGTGCACCTGCACGTGCAGGAATATGCGCCGCCCGCGAGCGTGGACAGGGAGTCGGCGCGCCGCCGTCGCCGGGAGATGCTCGCGACGCTGCCGCGCGTGCTCGACGTGCCGCCCGGGCGCATTCACCTGCGCGTGCGCCGACCGCAGCGCGGAGCGCAGCAGTATCGGCCACTGCGCGACGGCGCGGCGGGTGGCGGCGCGGGACGCGGCTGGGGACGCGGTGCGGGACCTGGTGCGGGACGGCCGTTCGTGGTCGAGGAGGCGGGGTTGAAGTTCCGGGTCAATCTGGATGACTACCTGGACACCGGATTGTTTCTCGACCAGCGGCCGACACGTGCGTTGCTGCGCGAGCGTGCGCGCGGCGCGCGCTTTCTGAACCTGTTCTGCTACACCGCCACTGCCAGCGTCTACGCCGCGGCCGGCGGCGCGCGCGAGAGCCTCAGCATCGATCTGTCCAACCACTATCTGCAGTGGGCGGAGGAGAATTTCCGCCTGAACGGCCTGGATGGCTCGCGGCATCGGCTGGAGCGCGCCGATTGTCTCGAATGGCTTCGGGCTGCCGCGGCTGGCGCCAGTGCCGCGGCTGGCGCCGGCGCGGCGGCGCGCTCGCGGCCGCTTTTCGAGCTGATCTTTCTGGATCCGCCGACGTTCTCGAACTCCAAGCGCATGCAGGGAGTGCTCGACGTGCAGCGCGACCACCCCGAGCTGATCGAGCGTTGCATGCAGTTGCTGTCGCCGCACGGGCAGCTGATCTTCTCCACCAACGCGCAGCGCTTCAAACTGGCGGAATCGATCGCTGAAGGATGGCGGGTGAACGATCTGTCCCGCCTGACGCTGCCGTTCGATTTTGCGCGCAACCCGCGCATCCATCGCTGCTTCGAGATCAGGCGGCGCGTGTAGCCCGCGGCGCGCCGGCGGGGTCGGCCGGCGGGGCGCGGCCGGTCGGCCGGCGGCGCGGGGCCGGTCGGCGGCGCGGGTTCGGTCGGCGGGGCCGGCCGGCGTCAATGCCGGTTCGGCCGTTTACTGCGAGTCCTTTTCCGCCTGCTGGAGCTGGGCGGCGGCCTGCTGCTGGGCGGCCTGGATCTGGTCGCGCACGTGCTGCTCCATCGGCTTGGCCTGCTGCGCCTGCTGTGCCTCGCTCGCGGCGCCCGCCGCGCCGCTCACGGCGGTATCGGCGAGTCCGCAGCCGGACAGCATCACCAGGGTCGCGAGCAGGATCGCCGCGCAGGTGCCCAGTCGCGCTACCTTCCTCATTGGGGCCTCCGGCGCTGGCATCCCGGCCATTCGGCCCATCGAGGCTGCGGAGCCACGCGCCGGCTCATGCTGAGGCCGTGCCGCCGGAGCGTCTGCCGACCGCTTGGCAGTTTCGCAAGCCGCGCGGCATTCGGCGGCGGTCGTGGACGATCCGCCACCAGCCGGGCACTTCCAGCGGTTGGCCGGCGGGGTCCGTGGATCAGAGCAGATCGCGCAGCCGGTACCACAGCATCGCCAACGCCAGCAGCGGGCGGCGCAGCGGACCGCCCGGGAAGTCGCGGTGCGTCAGGCGCGCGAACAGATCGAAGCGCTCGGCGGTGCCGGCGATGGCCTCGGCGACGAGCTCGCCGGCGATGCCGGCCAGGGCGAGGCCGTGGCCGCTGAAGCCCTGCAGGAAGTAGACGTTCGGCTCGAGGCGCCCGAAATGCGGCGCGCGGTTGCGGGTGATGTCGATCAGACAGCCCCAGGCGTAGTCGATGCGCGTGCCGCTGAGCTGCGGAAACACCGCGAGCATGCGCCGCCGGGTCATGGGCGCGATGGTGCGCAGGTTGATTCCGGAGTAGTTGACGCGACCGCCGAACAGCAGCCGGTGGTCGCTCGAGCGGCGAAAATAATCCAGTATCCAGTTGGTGTCGCACACCGCCGCATGGTTGGCGATCAGCTGCTGCGCCCGCTCCTGCCCGAGCGGCTCGGTGGCGATGATGTAGCTCGCGATGGTCATGAGCTTGCGAGCCAGCGCGGGCACCGTGGCGCCGAGCCAGGCGTTGCCCGCGAACAGCAGCTGCGAACAGCCGACCACGCCCGAACTCGTGCGGACCTCGAGCCCGCCGGCGGTGTGGGTATACGCCTGAACCTCGCTCGCCTCATGGATCTGGACGCCCGCGGCGCTCGCCGCACGCGCCAGTCCCAGCGTGTAGCGCAGCGGGTGCAGGTGGCCGCTGTTGGTGTCGTACAGGGCGCCACGGTAGCGCGCCGTGGCGAGCAGCGCGCTCAGCTCGGCGCGCTCGAGCAGCCGCGTGCTGGCGTACGCGTAGCGGCCGGCGAGCTGCGCGTGCCAGGCCTGCAGCGCGCGCCACTGGCGCGGCTTGATCGCCACATACATATGGCCGTCGGTCCAATCGCAGGCGATGTGGTGGGTGGCGATGCGCTGCCTGAGCAGCGCCAGGGCCTCGATGGAGAGGCGCCAGATGCGCAGCGCATCCGCGGGGCCGACCTGCTTCTCGAGCTCGTCCTGCTCGACGGCCAGGCCATGGATCGCCTGCCCGCCGCTGCGCCCCGAGGCGCCCCAGCCGACGCGCTGCGCTTCGAGCAGCACCACCCGATAGCCGCGCTGGGCCAGCGTCAGAGCGGCGGAGCAGCCGGCAATGCCAGCGCCGACCACGCACACGTCGGCTCGGGTGCGACCGCGCAGCGCTGCCCACGGGCTGGGCCGCTCGGCGGTCGCCGCGTAATAGGTGGATGGGTACCCCGGAATGCAGGGATCGGCCATGGCCCGTCTCATGACAGATTTTCCGCGGCGCATCAATAGTGGCGGCCCCCGAAGCGGGCGCAGCGACTGGAGCGGGCGCGGTCACCGCTGCCGGCGCGGCCGATGCTGCACCCCCGGGCGCCGGGCCGTCGATCGGGCGTGGCGCTGCGGGACGGAGGTCCGGGACGGCTGGCGAGGGGCTATGGTCTAATGACTCACGGTGCGCGCCCGCCGCGGCTGGTCAGATATACAGCTTCGGGGCTGCACGGCAGCGCTCCCCACCTATCATGAGCTCCAGGCGTCCAGTCATCGGTGTGCCCGCGGACCGGCGTATGCTCGGTTTGCATCCGTTTCATGTCGCCGGCGAGAAATATCTCACGGCGGTGCTCGACGGCGCGCGCGGCGTGCCGCTGATCATTCCCGCGATCGGCCGCGAGCTGAGCCTGGATGAGCTGCTCGACAGCCTCGACGGGCTGCTGTTCACCGGCAGCCCGTCGAACGTGCTGCCGCAGCATTACGGGGGTGCGCCGAGCGAGGCGGGCACGCTGCACGATCCACAGCGCGACGCCACCACGCTGCCGCTGATCCCCAGGGCCGTCGCGAGCGGGGTTCCCGTGCTCGGTATCTGCCGCGGCTTCCAGGAGATGAACGTCGCTTTCGGCGGCACGCTCTGGCAGAAGCTGCAGGAGGTGCCGGGACATCTGGATCATCGCGAGAGGCCCGGTCTGCCGCTCGAGGAGCAGTACGGGCCGGTGCACGAGGTGATTCTCGCCCCCGACGGCCTGCTGCGGCGTCTGGCGGGCAGCGAGCGCGTGCGCGTGAACTCGCTGCACGGCCAGGGCGTGCGCGAGCTGGGGCGGGACCTCATCGTCGAAGCGCGCGCGACGGACGGCGTCATCGAGGCGTTTCGGGTGGGTGGAGCGAATGCGTTTGCACTGGCGCTGCAGTGGCACCCGGAGTGGAGCTTCGCGCAGGATCCGCTGTCGCGCGCACTGTTCGCCGAGTTCGGCGACGCATGCCGCGCGAGGTCGTGAGCGGAATGAATAAGGAATGAGGCATGGCCAGCGAGATACAACAATTCTTCCGCGATCACGGCATCTCGGAGGTCGAGGCGATCATCCCGGACATGGCCGGGATCGCGCGCGGCAAGATCATGCCCGCGGAGAAATTCGCCGACGACGAGGGCATGCGCCTGCCCGAGAGCGTGTTCCTGCAGACGGTGACCGGAGACTACCCGCCCGACACGGCCGAGGCGATGAGCCCGGCGGAGATCGATATCGTGCTGCGCGCCGATCCGAAGACGGTGCGCGTGGTGCCGTGGACCGCCGAGCCGACCGCGCAGGTGATCCACGACTGCTTCTACGCGGACGGGCGGCGCGTGATGATGGCGCCGCGGCACGTGCTGCGGCATGTCCTGGAGCTGTACGCGCAGCGCGGCTGGGAGCCGGTGGTCGCTCCGGAGCTCGAGTTCTACCTCATCGAGCCCAATACCGACGCCGACTATCCGCTCAAGCCCCCGGTGGGCCGTTCGGGGCGGGCCGAGCCGGGGCGCCAGTCCTACAGCATCGCCGCGGTCAACGAATTCGATCCGCTGTTCGACGACATCTACGCGTTCTGCGAGGCGCAGGACATCGCCATCGATACACTGATCCACGAGGACGGTCCGGCGCAGATGGAGATCAACCTGCTGCACGGGGAGCCGATGGACCTCGCCGATCAGGCGTTCCTGTTCAAGCGCACGGCGCGCGAGGCGGCCATGCGCCACAAGATGTACGCGACCTTCATGGCCAAGCCGCACGCGCGCGAGCCGGGCAGCGCCATGCACATCCATCAGAGCGTGATCGACACCCGCACACACCGCAACATCTTCAGCAACCCCGACGGCACTCCCTCGGCGCTGTTTTTCGCGCACATCGCCGGGCTGCAGCGCTATGTGCCGGCGGCGATGTCGCTGTTCGCCCCGAACGTCAACTCCTACCGCCGCATGTCGCGCCTGCAGAGCGCGCCGATCAACGTGCAATGGGGCTACGACAACCGCACGGCGGGGCTGCGCGTGCCGATCTCCACGCCCGAGGGGCGGCGCATCGAGAACCGCGTCGGCGGCGCCGACGCCAACCCCTATATCGCGATCGCGGCGTCGCTCGCGTGCGGCTACCTCGGCATGATCGAAGGGCTGCAGCCGACCGAGCCGGTGACCGGCAGCGCGCACGAGCTGCCCTTTTCCCTGCCGCGCTCGCTCGACGAGGCGCTCGCGAAGCTGCGCGAATGCGAGCCGCTGCTGCAGATCCT
>DATJSD010000126.1:0-7720 GCA_035504335.1 Steroidobacteraceae bacterium
GGTGTGGCTGTTCGCCTCGGGCCTCGTGGGTCTGGGAGCCATCGGGCGGCGCCGGCGCAGCCGCACGGCGGCCGTCTGACCTTCGGACAGGGGCGACACGCTCAATTTGTCCGGACCGATGTGCTGCAGGACAGTGCATCGGTCCGGACACAGACGATCAATGCAGCAGCAATTCAGGAGCCAGAAAATGAAATATCCGCTTATTCGCTACGCGGTTGCCTCGGCGATCGCCGCGGCCTCCGTCGGCGTGGCACACGCGACCGACATCGCGACCTTCAACACCTCGGGTCGCACCAACGTCGTCGTCTACATCTCCGGTTCCACTGCGGTCGACAACACGCTCGCCTCGATCGTGCAGAACTCGCTGTGTCAGGCCGATACGCTGAGCACCTACATCTCGCAGGTGACCTTCGCCGGTGGCGGCAGCGAGACGCTGTACTACTGCCAGGCGGGGACCGGCTCGGGGCTACCCACCAGCGACTATCTGGCAGTCGAGAAGGAGTCCACCACCGGCTCGGTGCACGGCGCGGAGCCCCTGATCAACGTGAGCGAGGGTGCGCCGTCCGGGGTCACGTTCTTCGATCCCACCCAGGGCACGGCCATCGACGCTGCGAACTGCACCAATGACGGTAGTACGACGTCAAACGACTGCCCGACCTCGGTGTTCATCTCCAACGTGACGCCGACGGGTGGTGTGGCGGATGTGGAAGCGAAGCTGCTGCGCAGCGTGCCGGGTGGCGCGGTGCTGCCCGCCGCGGCCATCGGCGACGATCTGGTCGCCGCGCCTGGACTGGACGTGGTCTGGGGTATCGCCGTGACGAAGAACCTGTATCGCGCCCTGCAGCAGGCCGAGGGACTGAACACGGGCACCTGCGCCACGACGCCGGATGTTCCCCAGTGCGTGCCCTCGCTGTCCAAGGAGCAGGTGGCATCGATCCTGGTCTATTCCGACTTCGGGAACACCAATCTCACGTTCTGGAATCAGGTCCTCGACCTGCCGGCCAACCCGGTGGACGAAAACATCTATCTGTGCCGTCGCGACGTCGGCTCGGGCACCGAGGCCTCCTTCGAGGCCTATTTCCTCGGTGCGCGCTGCGCGGATGCGACCAACGGCTCTGACCTGCACATGGCTACCCAGGACGGGCAGTACGTCATCGAGTCCGGCAGCAATGGCGGCATTCGCACCTGCCTGGAGGCCTTCTACAACCACAACAACACCATCACGATCACGCCGTACAATTCGGACCTGGGCACGGACTTCCCGCCCGTCACGCCGACCGGCGATCAGTGGGCGATCGGCATCCTGAGCAGCGAGGAGACGGCCAGCAACCTCACCGGCTCCAACGACTCCTGGCGTCTGGTGGCGATCGATGGAGTGCTGCCGACGCTGGAGAACGTGGTCAACGGTTTCTATCCGTATTTCTCCACCGACGCCTGGTACCACTACAAGAGCGGACTGGCCTATCCGAGCTCGGCCGCCCTGGGAGTATTCAATACCATCCAGGCGGACGTGGGCTCGCCGTCGGTCCTGGCCACGGCCGATGCAACCTACAAGAACCAGCCCTGGGGAGACGGTGGTGACCTGTCCCCCGCCAGCGAGTACGCCAAGGACGCGACTTACACCGCCTTCCCGGTGACCCAGGCCGAGGTGGAGGCCAATCCGATCAACCTGTGGTCGAAGGCCGCCGGCGGCTCGGTCAACAACTGCGAGACGCCCACGCTCTTCAACAGCGGAGTCAGTGGTGCGGGTGAGCCTTCCGGCAACACCGTCACCGAGGGGCTGCTGCTGGGTAGCGGGAACGTCAACAAGCAGTAGGTGTCATCCCGGGAAAGCACGTATATAGTGGCCCCACGTTCAACGGCCGCCGGTCGGGATAGACCCCACCGGCGGCCGACGCGGGGAGTTTCAACGGCGAGCCGCAGAGTTCCGCAGCTCGCCGTTTTTCTGTTGTCAGTATCAGCCTCGAGATGCCCTGACGCATGCACTGGTGCCTCCGGACGCTGATCCGACTCACGCTCGTGACTCTCAGCACCTCAAGCGTACTCATCGGGACCGCACATGCGGCGCAGCCGCCCGCGGCGGGTGCCGCGGCGAGCCGATCGGATGCCGCGGGGCGCGGCGCCGCTGGCGCCGCCCCCACCACCGCCGCGAAACCGCAGCCGAAATTCGCCATCTCCGAGTTCATCGTGCTGGGCGATCATCTGCTGCCGCCCGAGGTCGTGGAGCGCGCCGTGTATCCCTTCCTCGGTCCGCAGCGCGATCTCAAAACCGTCCAGATGGCGGTGACGGCGCTGGAACAGGCCTATCGCCGCGCCGGCTATGGCACGGTCTTCGTGGATATTCCGCAGCAGGATGTCACCAACGGAGTGGTGCGGCTGCAGATCACCGAGGGGACGATCGAGCGCGTGCAGGTGCACGGTGAGCGCTACTTCTCCGGACGCGCCATCCGGGCGGCGCTGCCGGCGTTGCGGGTCGGTCACACGCCGAACCTGCCGGCGCTGCAACAGCAGCTCGGTGCGCTCAACTCCTACACGCCCGATCGGCTCGTGACCCCGGTGCTCAAGGCCGGCAGTGAACCGGGCACGGTCGATGTCGATCTGGCGGTGAAAGATACCCTGCCGCTGCACGGCTTTGTCCAGTACGACGACCGCCACACGGCCGACACGACGCCCGACCGGGTCACCGGCTCCTTGAGCTACGACAATCTGTGGCAGCGTCAGGACACCCTGGGCATCACCTATCAGACCGCGCCGGCCGACGTGCGTAATGCCGAGGTCTGGGTGGCCAACTACCTTGCGCATGTCGGCGCGGGGATCGCGGCATTCTCCTATATCCGCACCAGCAGCAACGTGCTGGCGCTGGGCACCCTGGGGGTGCTCGGCCAGGGATCGATCTACGGCGCACACTGGCAGCAGACGCTGACCAATACGGTGGCTGAAACGCAGGGCTTGGATGCCGGTGTCGATTACAAGGACGTGGACACCGAGGTGTTCACCGGTGCGACCGCGACCGCCGGCGCCGGCACGGTCACGGCGCCCGTCAAGTATCTGAACTGGTCGCTGGTCTATACCCAGAGCTGGCGGCATGCCCAGAGCGCATTCGGCTACTCGGCCGGCGCGGCCTTCGGCATCCGCAGCCTGATCAACAGCACCGATCAGTTCGAGAACGCGCGCTACAACGCGCGCGCCGATTACATCGACCTGCGCGTGTCGATGAACGCGGCGCAGAACCTGCCGGCGGGTTTCAGCGTGCGCGAGCGCATGTCCAGTCAGTGGTCGCCCAATCCGCTGGTCAACAACGAGCAGTACTCGCTGGGGGGCGAGGACACCGTGCGCGGCTACCTGGAGGCGGAGGCCCTGGGCGACTCGGGCGTCGCCGGCACCTTCGAGGTGCACAGTCCCGCACCCCTGCCCGCGAAGCTGCCCGTGCTCGCCCCCGTGTATGGTTACCTGTTCGCGGATGGCGGCGTCGCCTCGGTGCAGGATCCGCTGCATGGTCAGATCGCCATGACCAGTCTGTGGAGCTATGGCGCGGGGCTGCGACTGGACACCGCGCGCGGATTTGCCGGCTACTTCGAGCTGGCGGTTCCCGGGGCAAACGGCGTGCGCACTCGACGCGGTCATGCGGCCGAAGAGTTCATGGTGCGTTATGCCTTCTAGGCCGGTGCGGCGCGGAGCGCGCGCTGCCGAGCTGCGCCGGGCGGTGCGGTGCGCCATCGCCGGCTGCTGCCCCTGGGTCATCGCGCACGGTGCGACGCTGCCCATCCCCTGCGCGGCTTCGGCCTGCGGGGCGAGTGTGCCGGGATTCGTGAGCGCCGGGCAGGCGAGCGCCGCGCTGGCGGGCTCCAAGCTCACGGTGACGCAGACCAGCAACAATACGACGCTCAACTGGCAGAGCTTCAATATCTCGGCCGATGGCACCGTGCAGTTCGTGCAGCCGAGCTCGAGCGCGGTGGCGCTCAATCGCATCTACGATGCCAACCCGAGCCAGATTCTGGGCGCGCTGGACGCAAACGGGGAGATCTATCTCATCAACCAGAACGGCATCGTGTTCGGCCAGGGGGCGCAGGTCAACGTCGGGGCGCTGGTGGCCTCTACGCTGAATATCTCTCCGATTGCCGTCTCCAACAACAGCCTGCTCGCGCCGGCCGAGCAAACGCCTTCCGCACCGGCCTTCCAGGCGTTCACGGATGCCAATGGCAACGTTCTCAGCCAGCCCATCACCATTGAGCCCGGCGCATCCCTGAGCGCCGCCGATGGCGGGCAGATCTTCATCTTCGCCCCGAAGGTCACCAATCTCGGCACGATCAACACGCCCGATGGGCAGACGGTGCTCGCGGCGGGCAACGCGATCTACCTGGGCACCAGCTCCGACCCGACGCTCCGAGGGATACTGGTGCAGGTCAGCGGGGACAGCTCCAACGTCGTGACCAATGGCGCGACCCCCGCCAGCGGTACCTCACCGGCGCAGATGGTCGGCCAGATCATCGCCGAACAGGGCAACGTCACCCTGGCGGCGCTCGCGGTCAATCAGCTCGGGCGCGTCAGCGCCACCACCAGTGTGAACGAGAATGGCTCCATCATTCTGGAGGCCAACCAGGGCACGGTCTACTACAACACACCCACCAACAGCTTCCTGACCACACAGGGTGCCGGGGGTCAGGTGACGCTCGGACAGAACAGCGACACCGACGTGTCACTGGACAGCACCGATCCCACGGTCACGGTCGACAGCGTCGCGCAGCCCAAGTCGGATATCCAGATCAGCGGCACCACCGTCGACATGCTGCAGGGAAGCGTGGCGCGCGCCACGAGCGGCAACATCGATGTCACGGTGGCACAGAACCTCGGCGCCGGCGTGAGCAGTCATGTCTCGGATGGCAGCCGGTTCTACATGGCACCGGGCGCAACGCTGGATGTCTCGGGCGCGAGCATCACGCTGCCGGTCAGCGACAACATCATTCCGGTGAAGCTCGAGGCCAACGAGCTCGCCGACAGTCCGTTTCAGCGCGGTGGAGTGCTGCAGGGTCAGACGATCTACGTGGATATCCGCGATTACGGCACCAACCCGGACGGCAGCACCTGGTGGGGCACGCCCGTGGCGGATGTCAGCGGCGAGATCGCCTCGATCGCCCGCAACGTCGTGGAGCGCAATCTCACCGGGGGCACGATCAACATCCAGTCTCAGGGCGACGCGCTGCTCGCGCAGGGCTCGACGCTCGATGTGGCCGGTGGTCAGATCCAATACACCGGCGGTTATATCGATACCACCACTCTGCTGACGACCACCGGGCAGGCCGTGCCGATCGCCGATGCGAGTCCTTATACGACCTACACCGGCATCGTCAACACGACCACCGTGGCGGATTCGAAGTGGGGCGTCTCCGACAGCTACACCACGACGCCCGGGACCTACTCGCCCGGGTATGTGGAGGGCCAGGCGGCCGGTGCGCTGCAGCTGACGGCGCCGACGTTCGTCCTCGACGGCGGCGTCAACGCCAGCACCGTGGTGGGCCCATTTCAGCGGGCCCCGACCGGATCGCTGCCGTCGCTTCCGGCGGCCGCCGGGACCAGCCCGCTCTACGCCCCATATGATGAGGTGCCGAAGAGCGCGACCCTGGTGGTCGGCGCCGCCGCCAGCAGCATCGACGAGTTCGTCGACGGGGATCTCACGATTGCCCCGACGCTGGTGCTGCCCGGCCTGACGAACGCAGATGGCAGCGCCTTTGACCCCCTGACCGATCCGCTGCCGGCGAGCGTCACGACCTCCATCCTGCGCCCGCAGCTGCTGGGCGGACCGGACGGCTTCGATCACATCGACCTCTACAGCGACGGGACGATCACCGAGCCGGCGGGTATCGATCTGGCGCTGACCGCCGGCGGCAGCTTCGCCGCGCGCGCAGGCAGCATCGATCTGGAGGGCGGCATCGACGCGCCGGGCGGTAGCATCAGCGCTACGGCCGAGCCGACCGTGGATTCGCTACCGGCCGACACCTCGCTGGTGCTGGGGGCCGGTGCGTCGCTGACGGCCCGGGGTGCCTGGGTCAACGACAGCGACGTTCTCTATCCGCTGGGCAACACGGCGCCTCTCTATATCGACGGCGGTCAGGTCTCACTGACGGCGGCCAATCCGAATGTGCAGACCGGCGCGACGCTGCAGCTGGATCCCGGCAGCCTCATTGATGTGACCGGCGGCGCGCAGATCACGAGCAGCCATGCCATCAACGCGGGCGTGGGCGGTCAGATCAGCATCGATGCGGGCACCCCGATCAGTACGCTCGTGGGTGGCCCCCCGCAGCTGACCCTCGGCTCGACGCTGCGCGCCTATGGGCTCTATGAGGACGGCAGCCTCTCCATCCAGGCTGCGGGCATCTGCATCGCTGCCAGCGACTGCAGCGGCGGCTCGCCCACGGTGCTGTGGCTGTCGCCGCAGTTCCTGAACGGCGGCGGATTTGCCGACTATTCGCTCACCGCGGATCAGGGCACGCTCGCCATCGCCCCGGGTAGCGTGCTGCAGCTGCAGCAGCAGAACCTGCAGCTGCCGGCGAACTACGCCACGCTGGGTAATCTGCCGGCGCTCGGCCCAATCGCGTCCGTGACCCTGCTGCCGTTGTCGACCCGCGAGCCTTCCGATCTGAGCCTGGCGCTGTATTACCCGGCCGGCGGGTTCGACTCGCAGTCCGGCGAGCCGGCCCTCGCCACGGCGTCGGCGCCGTCGTTCACCATCCCGCAGGGCGTGGTCATCGGCACCGACCCGCTGGGCTCGATCACGCTCAGCACCGATACGCGCCTCACGGTCGACGGTACGCTGAACGCGCCGGGCGGAAACATCTCCCTGCTGCTCGACAATGGCGGCCTGTCGGAGACGGCCTACGACCCCTCGCAGGGCATTTGGCTCGGTAGCACGGGCGTCCTGGACGTGAGCGGCGCGGATGAGATCTTCGAGAACAGCCTCAACCAGCGCTACGGGTCGGTGCTCGCCGGCGGCACGGTGACGCTGGATGCGCAGCGCGGTTATCTGGAACTGCTGCCCGGCTCGCAGATCCTGGCCGACGGCACCTCGGGCCTGCTGGATCTGACGCCGCCGGGCGGCGGGACCGTGCAGGCCCAGACGATCGCGTCGGCCGGCGGCACGATCTCGCTGTCCGCCGCGGAAGGCATGGTGCTGGGCGGCAGCCTCAGCGCCGGCGCCGGTACCCCCGGGGCGGGGGCGAATCAGCCGGCGGGCGGGCAGCTGCAGATCTCCCTCGACGATTCGAACCTCAATGCAGGCAGCTCCTATCCACAGTTTCCCTCCAATCCGCGCGAAATCATCATCGGCCAGTCCCTGCCCCCGACCGTGGTGGCGCCCGATTCCAGCGTGCCGGGCTTTCTCGCCGGCCTGGCCATGGTTTCGGCGGACACCCTCGACCAGGGCGGCTTCAGCACCATTGCCTTCGCCTCGCTGCCTCTGGCGCAGACCGACACCCCGGGCAGCGTGCGCTTCGAAGGCGACGTGACCCTGAGCGACGAGCGCGAGATTTCCTTCGACGCGGGCAGCTACAGCGTCGACCCGGGCTCCACCGCGCTGGTGCAGGCGCCGTACGTGGAGCTGGGCAATTCGGATACGGTAGGCGGGGCGATCCCGACCGCAACCGGTGGCAGCGGAGTGCTCGATGTGTCGGCGGGTTTCCTCGAGCTCTACGGCAGCTCAGCGCTGACCGGGGTCGGCACGGTCAAC
>DATJSD010000127.1:0-3470 GCA_035504335.1 Steroidobacteraceae bacterium
CGCGCAAGGATCTGCCGGCGGCGTATCACCTCGCGGTCGTGGTCGACGACGCCTTTCAGGGCATCACGCTGGTCACGCGCGCAGAGGATTTGTTCGCCGCGACGCACGTGCAGCGGCTGCTGCAGGCGCTGCTCGGGTTGCCCGCGCCGCGCTATGCACATCATCGGCTGATCCTGGACGCCGACGGGCGCAAGCTCTCCAAGCGCGATCAGGCCCCGACGCTGCGCAGCCTGCGGGCGCAGGGGCTCACGCCGGCGCAGCTGCAGCGCCAGCTCGGATTTACCGGCGCGCGCGCCGCGTCTAGGTCCTGAAGGTCCTGAAGGTCCTGAAGGTCCTGAAGGTCCGCACGTCGCGCCCTCAGGTCCAGTCGCCACCGCCGCCCAGGTCGCCGCCGCCGAGATCACCCCCACCGAGATCGCCCCCGCCCGGATCCCCCCCGCCGCCGCTGCCGTCGTCCCACGAGCCGTTGCCGGTGAGCCCGAAGTCCGGGCCGCCCATATCGGCGTTCGGAGCCCCGACTGCGGCGTCGGATAGTGGAGCCGCGCCCGCCCCGGGCAGCAGCGAACCGCCGCCGCCGCCGAGCGCGTGCTGCACCAGCTCCTCGCCCGCAGCCACGCCGGCCCCCACGGCCAGTCCGGTCGCAAGGTTGCCCATGAGCCCGGAGCCGCCACCCATCATCGTGGGCATGCCCGAGGCTCCGTACGGTCCGACGTTGGGATATGGGCCGTAGGGGTTGTTAGGGCCGGGGTAAACCCCCGGCTGGCCATAGGGGGCGCCGTAGCGCGCGAGCGCGGCGCTGCGCCGGCGCACCAGCGCGTAGATCAGCGCCGCAACACCGACCAGCAGGACCACGCCGCCCCAGGAGATTCCGCGATGCGCAGGTACCCCGTACGCGCGTCCGGACGCCAGCTGTTGCTGCAGCGAGGCCACCGAGGCGGCGGTGGCAAATGGCAGGCCGGGGCTGAGGCTCTGGGCGGTGCTCAGCTCCGCGCGGGCGCGGGCAAAGTCGCCCGAGCGCGCGTACACCTCGGCCGCGACCCAATGCGCCTTGCCGTTGGCGGGGTAATCACGCAGCACCTGCTCGATCATCGCGCGCGCCTCGGCGAGGTTGCCGGCGCGCGCGACCGCGTAGATCTGCTGGGAGCTCGGGTCGGCGTGGGCCACGGCAGCCGCACCCGGCAGCGCCTGCGCGTGCGCGGCGCCGCTGTGCGCCAATGCGCCGGCGGCCACCAGCAGTGCGCAACCCAGGAGCACGGGCAACAGGGATCTTTTGAGCATCGAAATCTCCACAGGAGGGCCCTGTCCCCAAGCTGGGGACCGAGGCATGCGAATCAACCCTTACGACTGCAATTAGGCAGCGCCCGACCCGGTGAGTTCCGCAACGCCGCAACGCCGCAACGCGGCCGCCACGTAGGCCTGTGCGGCGCCGCACGCCTGCACCAGGGAGTCCCCGGCGGCCAGATGTGCGGCAATGGCGCTCGAGGCGCTGCAGCCGGTGCCGCGCCGCTGCGCCGGCACGCGCGCGACCTGCAGCCCGATCGGCTGCGCACTCGCGGTGCTGCCCGCGACGGCGGCATCCGTGGCCATGAGCAGTCGATCGACGACCACGCCGTCGGCCGCCGAAGTCGCGTGGCCGCCCTTGAGCAGCACCGCCGCGGGCCCCAGGGCCAGCAGCGCCCGCAGCTGCGCCAGCTGCCCCGCCTGCGTCGTCGCGACCGGCTCGCCCAGCAGTACCGCGGCCTCGGGCAGGTTCGGCGTGAGCAGCGTCACCCGCGGCGCGAGCAGGGTGCGCAGCAGCGCCACCCCGGCGGGCTCGAGCAACGCGCCGCCGGAGCTTGCGGCGAGCACCGGATCCAGCACGCTGGGGATCGCCCTGCGGGGCGGTAGCGCCTCGGCGACCGCCTCCACCGTCGCAGCGCTCGCCAGCATACCGATCTTGATGGCTCCGATACCGCCGCCCTCGAGCGCAGCGGCGATCTGCGCGCGCACCAGCGCCGCTGGTACGACATGGATGGCGTGCAGCCGCACATCGGTCTGCACCGTCACGGCCGTCACCGCGCAGCGCGCGGGCGTGCCCAGCTCGGTGAGCGTCTCGACGTCGCGGGTCACGCCCGCTCCGCCGCTGCAGTCGGTGGCGGCGATCACCAGCACGGCCTGTCGCATGCGAGGCCCCGCTATCAACCGCTCGGGCCCGGGCCGTGGGCCGCCGCGCCGAGCCAGGCGTGCATGCGCTGCTCGGGCTCGGGGTGGCGCACGATGTCGGTCACCACGGCCGCGCAATCGGCGCCGGCGGCCAGAACGCCGGGCAAGCGCTCGAGGGTCAGCCCACCGATGGCGACCAGCGGGAGGGTGCCCACATGACGCTTCCACTCGCCGATGCGCGCCAGCCCCTGAGGTGCCCACGGCATCTGCTTCAGCAGCGTCGGATAGATCGGTCCCAGGGCGATGTAGTCGGGATGCGTGCCCAGGGCACGATCCAGCTCGGCGTGATCGTGCGTGCTGACGCCCAGGCGCACGCCGGCGCGCCGCAGCGCCGGCAGGTCGGCGCCGTCGAGGTCCCCCTGGCCCAGGTGCACGAAGTCGCCGCCCTCCTCGAGCGCCAGGCGCCAGTGGTCGTTGACCACCAGCTGTGCCCCGGCGGCGCGGCACACGGCCTGCGCCGTGCGCATCTCGCCGCGCAGCCGCTCGGGCGGCTGATCCTTGATGCGCAGCTGTATCAATCGCACGCCGAGCGGCACGAGCCGCGCGACCCAGGCGGCGCTGTCGACGATCGGATAGACGCGCGCCAGCGGCATCGAAGCTCAGGCGAGGAACGCCTGGCCGACCACGGGCGTCGAGGGCGCGGCCATGTCGCGCGCCGGAATCGGCCCGGCGAGGTACGCCGCGCGTCCGGCCGAGACGGCCTGAGCGAAGGCGCGCGCCATCGCTACCGGATCGCGCGCCTGAGCGACGGCGGTGTTGATCAGCACCGCATCGTAGCCGAGCTCCAGCGCCGCGGCGGCGTGCGAGGGCGTGCCGAGGCCGGCATCGATGATCAGCGGCACCTCGGGAAAATGCGCGCGCAGCGCGCGCAGCCCGAAGACGTTGTTCAGGCCGCGTCCGGAGCCGATGGGCGCGGCCCAGGGCATGAGCACGCGGCAGCCCGCCTGCAGCAGCCGCTCGGCGACCACCAGATCCTCCGTACAATACGGCAGCACCTGGAAGTCCTCGCGCACCAGCAGGCGCGCGGCCTCGACCAGCCCGAACACGTCCGGCTGCAGCGTGTCCTCTTCGCCGATCACCTCGAGCTTGATCCAGCGCGTCTCGAACAGCTCGCGCGCCATGTGCGCCGTGGTCAGCGCCTCCTTCACCGAGTGGCAGCCGGCCGTGTTGGGCAGCACCGGGATCCCGAAGCCACGCACCAGCGACCAGAATCCCTGACCGGCGCGCTCGGCGCTCGCCTCGCGTCGCAGGGCGACGGTCACGACCGC
>DATJSD010000128.1:0-2021 GCA_035504335.1 Steroidobacteraceae bacterium
GCGCTTCCGCATCGGTCGCCGAGGTGTACTCAGCGCGGCCGGAATCGTGCAGCTCGGCGTGCTCGGGGCCGACTGAGGCGTAGTCGAGCCCCGCAGAGACCGAGTGCGTCAGCGCAATCTGCCCGTTGTCGTCCTGCAGAACATAGGAATAGGTTCCCTGCAGAACGCCCGGGCTGCCGCCGCTGAAGCGCGCCGCGTGCTCGCCCAGCTGCGGTCCGCGGCCTCCGGCTTCCACGCCGATCAGGCGCACTTCCTTGTCGGGGATGAATTCATAGAACACGCCAATGGCGTTGGAGCCGCCGCCAACACAGGCAACGATCGCGGTGGGCAGGCGATTCTCCTTCTCAAGGATCTGCTGGCGCGCCTCGCGGCCAATCACGCGGTGAAAGTCGCGCACCATGGTGGGATAGGGGTGCGCGCCCAGCACGCTGCCGAGGAGATAGTGCGTGGTCCGGACATTCGTCACCCAGTCCCGCATCGCCTCGTTGATCGCGTCCTTCAGCGTGCGCGAGCCCGAGCTCACTCCGCGCACCTCCGCGCCCAGCAGCTTCATGCGGTAGACGTTCAGCTCCTGGCGGCGCATGTCCTCTTCGCCCATGTAGACGACGCAGTCGAGCCCGAAGAGCGCGCAGACGGTGGCTGTGGCCACGCCATGCTGGCCCGCGCCGGTCTCGGCGATGATGCGCTTCTTGCCCATGCGCACGGCGAGCAGCGCCTGGCCAATACAGTTGTTGATCTTGTGTGCGCCGGTGTGCAGCAGGTCTTCGCGTTTCAGGTAAATCTTCGCGCCGCCCAGAGACTCCGTCAGCCGCGAGGCCAGAGACAGCGGCGTTGGGCGGCCCACGTAGTCGCGCAGCAGCCCGTCGAGCTTCAGGTGGAAGTCCGGATCGGCCTGGGCTTCGGCATACGCCTGCTCCAGCTCCTCGAGCGCGGCGACGAGGGTTTCCGGCACGTAGCGGCCGCCCCAGGGGCCGAAGCGTCCGGCAATGCGTTGGGTTGCCGTGGCTGCCATCACCATCTCTCCACATTACACCGGGTTTGCCGATCGCCCCGCGGCGCGCTTACTGCGGAGGCCGCGCCGCCAGGGGCAGCGTGGTGTTCTCGATCTCCGCAAACGCGCGACGGGCCGCGCTGATGAAGCACTCCACGCGCACGGGATCCTTTCGCCCCGGACGGAACTCGACGCCGCTGGCCACATCCACGCCCCAGGGACGCAGGGTCTGGATGGCTTCGGCGACATTTTCCGCGGTGAGTCCCCCGGCGAGAATGATGCGCAGCGTTCCGGCTTCCTCGGCCAGCACGTCGTGCGCGCGCGGCCAGTCCAGCGTTCTGCCGGTGCCGCCGGCCGCCGCGGCGGTGCGCGCATCCAGCAGGATCGCGTCGGCAACGCTGTGCCGGGCGATCGCGCGCAGCTCGTCGCGCAGCCGCACCGCGGCGCGGGCTGGATCGCCGTTCACATCCCAATGCAGGGTCTGGACCAGAAAGAACCCGGGGTCGAACTGGCTGCGCAGTCGTTCCGCCAGCGCAAAGTCGAGCTCACCGTGCAGCTGGGCTCCGTGCAGCCCGGTGGACTGCAGGGTAAACACGATCTCGTCGAAGTCCTGGGTGTTGAACACGCCGATGCGCGTGAGGTCGCCTGGCAGATCGGGCAGGAAAGCGGCGATCTGGCCGGCGGTAACGCGCCGCGGGCTGGGCGCGAAGACAAAGCCGATCGCATCGGCGCCGGCATCGGCGGCCAGCAGCGCGTCGTCGAGGTTCGTGGTGGCGCAAAGTTTGATCCACATAGCGGTCAGGCGCTGTGCGCGGGCGCGCAGGAACCCAGTAGCGCGGCGAGGGCAGCGCCAGGGTCCGGCTGACGCATGAGGGATTCGCCGATAAGACAGGCGTGGAACCCGGCCTCGTGCAGGCGCGCGAGGTCGGCGGCCGTGTGGATGCCGCTCTCGGCCACGCGCACGGCCGTCGAGGGGAGCTGCGCGGCGAGGTCCAGCGAGGTCTCCAGGCGCACCTCGAAGGAGCGGAGG
>DATJSD010000129.1:0-9741 GCA_035504335.1 Steroidobacteraceae bacterium
TCCAACCGGTTTAACCCGGGAGGTTTTCCGACGGCCATGACGCCAGGTTTTGAATACGACGACCCTGTCCTGGGGGTATTTTCGGCGGTGAGTTGTTCGCCGGCGAGCACTAGCGATAGCTCCTACGCTCCTGCCGACCCTAATTCTTTTTTCCAATCCGGCACCAGTCCAACCAACGAGTCCTTTGCCGTCTACGAGGATCCCGGTTATCTGGCCACCGGCGGCTACATCTATTTTTTCGTCCCGAATGCGACAGCCGATAAGCCTGCGACTCAGGCGGCTGTTGTCATCTGGACCTTGACCAACGGAGACGTCGAAGTGGAACTCGATCAATGGTGCACATCTGGCACCACATCGGGTAGCACCGGACTAACTCCGGGCTTCCAATGGGGCACGACAGTCTACTCAGGCGGATGCAGCAGCCCTACGAACGACTTCCTGTTCGACTCCTCCGGCAATCTCATCGGGTATGTCGACGACGAAGCCAATGAGGAAGGCTTCACCGGGAAGTTCCAGTCGCCGGACTTAAACGTCATCATGGATGTGCCGAGCATCCCTGCCGATTTGGCGCAAGGTGCCTCAGTCAATGACTTCAATTCTCAAAATGTCGTCCCGCTGGGGGCCAAGGTCACTGCGATCGGCTCAAACTCGATCACATTGTCCGAGGCAGCAACCACGGGCGTAAGCAGCGACGCTTTCACCTACTATCCATGGACGATCGGGACTATCACAGGCTCCGGACCCGCTTCCATTCCGGGCTGGTCGACAATGCCCCTTTCGGCACCCACCGGGCTCGCTGCAGCGTCTACGAGCAGTGCAGTGACCACGACGTGGAATGCGGTCGCGGGCGCTGCGAGCTACAACCTTTACGGGGGAACGAGCCCGGCTAATCTGGGGCTTGTGAATACCACGGGCCCACTCACCTCTCCGACGTTCGCCTTTACCGAGTGGCCACCAGGCTATGCGAACTACCTCGCGGTCCAGGCAGTGTACCCTGGCGGCTACACCTCGGACATCTCGGCTCAAATCCTCGCCACGGCATTACCCGCGGTGCCGAGCACTCTCTCGGCGAGCGCCACGGGTACTGCAATCGCACTGCAATGGACCGCAGGCGCCGGCGCGAGCAGCTACAGTATCCTCGAGGGCTCAAAGTCGGGCGCCGAGTCCGGCACCCCTGTAGTATCCGGCATCACCAGCACGTCGTACACACTGGGCGGCCAGGCTGCTGGCGGTACCTATTTCTTCGAGGTCGAGGCGGTAAACGCGGGGGGCAACTCACAAACGTCTAACGAGGCCAGTGCCACCCTCGCTCCTTCCGCTCCTACGGGAGTAAGCGCCGTCGCCGGCAACGCAATGATAACGCTGAATTGGACTGCAAGCGCGGGTGCGACCAGCTACAGCGTCTATGAGGGCACGGCATCCGGTCAAGAAACCGGCACGCCGGTCACCTCCGTGACCGGACCTGGTGCGGCCATTTCGGGCCTTGCCAATGGGCGGTCCTATTACTTCACGGTTACCGCGACCAACGCCGGCGGTACCTCCGCTGAATCCGCCGAAGTCAATGCCGCGCCTGCCGCACCGGCGAGCAACAAGAGTGGCGGTGGCGGGGCATTCGATCCGACCGATCTACTTTTGCTCTGGATCTTGATCGCCATCAGGCGACGGCAAGCATGCACGCATGCCCGACGTCGAGTCGGGTAGTGTCTCAATTTGAAATTCGGCTTCGACCCAAAGCGCACCTGACGAGTTGGCGCAGTCCGCCGGGTGAGTCGCGCGATTAAGCAGGAACGTACGTCAATCTAATCACATCCTCGCCAATTCGTTCGCTGTCCACAAGGCGGAGCGGCGGCCGGGGGCCGACGAAGAATGGCTGCCCATGACCAAGCACGATGGGATGGAAGTAGAGTCGATACTCATCAATCAGACCAAGATTGGTCAGGCTGCCTGCCAGGTTTGGTCCGGCAACGTCAATCTCCCCATCCAGCTGAGCCTTCAGCCGGCGTATCGCCGCCTCGAAGTCATCCTCGATGAGTGTGACGTCGGGGCCGACGGCCTTCAACGAGCGCGACACGACCCACTTCCTCTGGCGCCGCCACACTGCCGCAAAGTCGCGATCCTCTGCGTCCCAATCGGGAAGGTCATCGTCCCAATAACGCATGATCTCGTACATGCGGCGACCGTACACTGCGCCCGTCAGGCCGCGCGCGCGCTCCATGAAGTGACGGGAGAGCGCGGGACTGGGTGGCCCAATTCGCATGTAGTCGACGTAGCCGTCGAGGGACTGGTTCAATCCATACACCAGCTTCGCCATGCTACAAAACCTCCATCCCGGGTTCTTCAGAATAGCGGAAGTCGACGTTGCATGGCATTGACGTTGGGCACGATCTGCGCATCGCATCGTCGGTGCGACCCATAACCAGAGGGCCGCTTCCACCCAAGGCCGATATTTCAAACTGAGACACTACCTCGAGTCGGGCAGAGTTGACCGGACCGGCTGGTCGGGGCATTCTGAAGACTGGTATCCCGTCCAATCCGGGCGCCGGCAGAAGATGGCCAGCGAGAAACAGACTCAGCCCGCAAGCGAGCTGCCTTCGCCAGCTGCGGGCGCATCCGTGGTTGCTCAGCCGAGCGTATCCTCCCCGTCCACCTCTCAGGGATCTGCCGGGCTCTGGGCCAAGATCAGGCGCCACAAGGTCGTCGAGTGGACGCTGGCCTACGCTGCGTTCGGCTACGCGCTGCTGCATGGCGTGGAGATCGTCGGTAGCGCCTTCGACTGGTCGGCGGCGGTGGCTCGTTTCACGGTCTTCGTGCTGCTGCTGGGCATACCCGTGGCGGGGACGCTGGCCTACTACCAGGGCCACAGGGCGCAGCATCGCGTCAGTCGTATCGAGATATCGATCCTGGCGGCGCTGCTGGTGATTGCCGGCAGCGTGTTGTGGTTCCTGTCCAGATCCACTCACGAGCGCGCGGTCGCGGCGATCACCGCTGCAACGGCCACAATGACTGCTGCGACTCCGCCGGTTTTCGCCCCACCGCCGCACTCGATCGCGGTACTGCCGTTTACCAACCTGAGCGGCGACCCGAAGCAGGAGTATTTCTCCGACGGCATGACCGAGGAGCTGATCAATGCGCTCTCGCAGATCGACTCGCTGCAGGTCATTGCCCGTACGTCCTCGTTCTCGTTCAAGGGTCAAAACCTCGACGTGGGGACGATAGCCCGCAAGCTCAACGTCGGCGCCATACTCGAAGGCAGCATCCGTCGCTCGGGTGACACGGTGCGCATCACCGCGCAGCTGATCAACGCGAGCACCGGGTTTCACATGTGGTCCGAGGACTATGACCGCAGCCTCAGGAATGTGCTCGAAGTGCAGAGCGATATCGCCACCAGCGTCGCGCAGCAGCTGCAGGCCAGGCTCTTGGGGGACGAGGGTGCAAATGTCGAGCTCGGCGCCACCAGAAATCAGCAGGCGCACGATGCCTATCTACGCGGAATGCAGATCATTTCGGCCGGATCGGATGAAGCCGGGTACCGCAAGAGCCTCGAGTTCTTCAGCCAGGCCCTCGCGCTCGATGCCAACTACGCGATGGCGTATGTTGGAGTCGCCAGTGCGCTCTCCAACATCGCCAGCCATACGGACGATTTGGCGACGCGTGAAAAGGCCGTAGCCGAGGCCGGCAGGGCTGCCGAACGGGCCGCTGCGTTGGCGCCGGGTCTGGCCGACGCACATCTGCTTCTTTGGACCACTCGCCGCTTGCAGCTGCAGATGATGAGCGCCGTCTCGGAGCTGCAACGTGCCATCGCTTTGGCGCCGGGCCGGGCGTGGGTACAGTTCAACGTGTCCCAGTACGAGGCCATCCTGGGTCAGCCCGAATCGGCGGTGGCGACCATACGGCACGCCATCCAATTGGATCCGGACAACGTGATATTTCGGCATGAGCTGATAAATGACCTTACCGACGCCGGGCGCTACCGGGAGGCGCTGGAGGCCATCGAGGACCTGAGAGGCCTTGCTCCGCAATCGGATCAGATTGCATGGTATGGCGCCGAGGTCCGCCTGGCTCAGGGCCAGACCGAGAGCGCGCGGCGGATCTGTGAGCCAGCCTCGACGCCGATCAGGCAAGACGAGCGACATTACTGTTTGGCTCTCGTCTACCATGCGCTCGGCGAGCAACCACGGGCCGAGAGTGAGCTGAGGCGCCTGCAAATGACCGAAGGCGACACGGGCCCGATAGACTATGCGGCGATCTATGCGCAATGGGGTGACAGGCAGAAAGCTCTCAAATGGCTGTCGACCGCAGAGCGATTGCGGGACCTCGGATTAGGCTTCCTGAGGACCAACTGGGACCTCAATCCCATTCGCAACGAACCCGAATTCAAGGCGCTCGAACGTCGGCTCGGCTTTCCGCCGTAACGCCAGCTGTCGGAGCTCCCGCGGTAGCGGTTCGCTACCACGAGAGCACCGCGCTTCGATCCAGGTTTAGATAATCGTCGTAATAAGCTGAAACGACAAATAAAATGTGGAGGCGGCGGGAATTGAACCCGCGTCCGCAAGCCCTAGACTCCGGGATCTACGTGCGTAGCCCATTCTTTGGTTCTCGTCCGTCGTTACCCGAAAGGCAGGGAAGGCGCCGGACCAGCGACGGTGACTCTTAGCGAAACCACCCCGTAGCACGATGGCCCGCGATCCTATGAGCGCGTCCCCTGATACAGTCGCATAGGCACGAGCTGGTCAGAGGTCAGCTGCGATTAGGCAGCCAGAGCGAAGTTGTCGTCGTTGGCAACTAATGTTTGCAGCAGTGTTTAACGAGGGCCACTGCACCTCGACACGCCCCCGAAGGTTCGCAACCCACGTCGAAACCGGTCGCCCCCTTCGGACACCGGCGGATCATACCACGAGCGCCGAGCGGCGCCCTGACGCAGCGCACAGATGCGGCGCATGGGCGTCGCACAGGGCTCAGCTCCGGCGCAGCAGTCGCGCGCGGGCGCGCTGCCAGTCGCGCTCCTTCTCGCTGGCGCGCTTGTCGTGCTGCTTCTTGCCCTTGGCGAGGCCGATCTGCAGCTTTGCGCGCCCGTTCTGCCAGTACAGCTCCAGCGGCACGATGGTATAGCCGCGCCGCTCGGTGGCCCCGATCAGATGATCCAGCTCCCGCCGGTGCAGCAGGAGTTTGCGCGTGCGCACCGGATCGGCGAGCCGATGCGTCGAGACCGTGCGCAGCGGGGACAGATGCGCACCGATGAGGAACGCCTCCCCGTTGCGCACGTATACGTAGGCTTCGGCGAGCTGCGCCTTGCCGGCGCGCATCGCCTTCACCTCCCAGCCCTCCAGGGCCAGTCCGGCCTCGAGCCGCTCCTCGATGAAGTAATCGTGGCGCGCGCGGCGGTTCTCCGCGATCAGGCGCGGTGCGGGCTTCGCGGCACTCGCAGTGCTCGCGGCAGTCGAGGATCTCGCCATGGCGTCATTCTAGCGGCACGCGGCGGCGAGCCGCCGGACGCGGCTCGCGAGCCGCCCGGTCCCGGCGCTGGCGCGTTGCCGCCGGCGCATTCCCGGTCGCATCCGGTCCGGTGCCAGCCGGTCCGGTGCCAGCCGGGCCGTCGCCACTGCGGGCCGCGGCCGCTGCGGGTCGCCTCTGCTCTGGGTGACGGCTGCCCCGGGGCCACCGCCGCGCCGGGCCGTCGCCGGCCTGGGTCGCCCCCGCGCTTGAGAGCGCAGCGCCGGTTACGCCAAACTTGATCGATGCGCGAGATGACCCGCTCGGCCCAGATCGCCCGATCCCCGGAAAGCGTGTATCGGCTCGTCGAAGAGGTCGAGCACTATCCGGAGTTCGTTCCCGGCTGCACCTCGGCGCAGGTTCTGGAGCGCGGCGAGCGCGAGATGCTGGCGCGCCTGGCGGTGCGCCGTGGGCCGCTGCGCATGCAGTTCACCACGCGCAACCGCCTGGATCCGGGCCGCGCGGTGCACATGCATCTGGTCGAGGGGCCGTTCCGCACGCTCGAGGGACGGTGGAGCTTCACGCCGATCGCCGATCAGGGGTGTCGCATCGAGCTGGCGCTGCGCTTCCAGTTCTCCAACGGCCTGATGTCGGCGCTGTTCGACTCGCTGTTCGAGGAGACCGCCGCCTCGCTGGTGCGAGCCTTCGTGGCGCGCGCGCAGGCGATGCCCGCCTGAGGAGCCGCCCCGGTGCCCAAGCGCTGCAGCCTCGCCTGCGACACTCCCGAGGGGGTGCGCTGCTGCGAGCTGCAGCTGCCCGAGGCGGCGACGGTGGCCGAGGCGCTGGCGGCGGGGCGGCGCCTGCTCGGAGACATCGTGGATTGGCAACACGCCACGGTGGGCGTCTACGGGCGGGTCTGCGGCCGTGACTACGTGCCGGCCGAGGGCGAGCGCATCGAGCTGTATCGGCCGTTGCCGGCCGATCCGCGCGCGGCGCGCCGGGCGCGCGCCGCCAGAGTCAGAAAGGCACCGGGTACTTGACGCCCCCGTGCATGACGGTCGTCACCGGCGGGCTGCGCACGTCGCTGACCACCCGCGTCACGAGGTTGTGGCTGAAGTAGACCGTCACGTGGGCACGCTGCTGGTGCAGCAGGTGGCCTTCATCGAGATAGTAGTCGTAGTCCCAGCGCGCATTGTCGAACCCGCCGGGTACCATCGGTGTGCCCAGCAGGAATCGCACCTGGCTGTGCGTCATGCCGGGCCTGACCTGCGCCACCGCCGCCGGGTCGAGGTAGTTGCCCTGCCGGATCGGCATGCGGTAGACGCAGGCGGCCAGCAGCGCGGGGACCAGCAGGGCGATGGCCAGGGGCAACCGCGGCGCCGCCGGGCGATTCTGCACCGCGGTTTTCACGGCGGGGAGCATTTCAGCGATAATCCTCATGCGAAGATCATACCGCAGAGTCGGCGCTCGACGGGGTCCTGGCGGTGGTGGATGGATGGGCGGACCGCCGCCCACCGAGGTGCAGCGTGGAAAGCAACGACCTGCGCAAGGCAGGGCTCAAGGTGACCCTGCCACGACTGAAGATCCTGGAGATCCTGGAGCGCAGTGCCACGCGGCACATGTCCGCTGAGGAAATCTACAAATCCCTGCTCGACTCGAGCGAGGACATCGGCCTGGCGACCGTGTACCGCGTGCTCACGCAGTTCGAGGCCGCGGGTCTGGTCAGCCGCCGGCATTTCGAGAACGGCATGGCGGTGTTCGAGATCAATCACGGCACGCATCACGATCATATCGTGTGCATGGACTGCGGCCGGGTCGAAGAGTTCGTCGATGCCGAGATCGAGAGCCGGCAGAACGCGATCGCGCAGCGCCTGGGCTTCAGGATCGCCGAGCACTCGCTGGTGCTCTACGGGCGCTGCCAGCGCGAGGACTGTCCGGCGCGCAAGCAGGGGCGCGTGAAGCTGGTCAGCTCTGAGATGAGCTGAGCGCCTCGGCCTGGTTGAGCATCTCGAGCGCGTGGGCGCGCGTGCGTGCGGTGATCTGCACCCCGCCGAGCATGCGCGCGAGCTCCTCCACGCGGCCGCCCCCCGACAGCGGCGTCACGGCGGTGCGCGTGTGCGTGCCCTCCGTCACCTTGAGCACGCGCAGATGCTGGTGACCCTGGGCGGCCACCTGCGGCAGATGCGTGACGCACAGCACCTGCGCGCGCGCCGCCAGCGCGCGCAGCTCGCGCCCGACGATCTCGGCCACCGCGCCGCCGATGCCGGCGTCGACCTCATCGAACACCAGGCAGCGGTCGGCCTCGGCGACGCACGAGACCTGTACCGCGAGCGCCAGGCGCGACAGCTCCCCGCCCGAGGCCACCTTGGCGAGCGCGCGTGGGGGCTGGCCCGGATTGGTGCTGACGCGAAACTCCACCCGGTCCAGGCCATGCGGCGCCGGCTCGGTGCCTTCCGCGCGCCGCACGTCGATCAGGAAGCGCCCGCCGGCCATGCCCAGCTCCTGCATGCGCTCCGAGATCTGCCGGGCGAGGCCGCGCGCGGCGGTGGCGCGGCGCGCCGATAGGGCCCGCGCCAGCTCCTGGTAGGCGGCCAGCGCCGCGGCGAGCTCGGTGCGCACCGTGCCCAGATCGGCCGCGGCGCTCTGCAGCCGTGACAGCTCCTCGAGCAGCTCCGCCTGCCGCCCCGGCAGCGCGTCCGGGGGCATGCGGTGCTTGCGCGCCAGCTCTTCGATCGCCGCCAGGCGCCGCTCGATCGTGTCGGCGCGCTGCGGATCGATCTCCAGCGAGTCCAGGTACTGCTGCAGCACGTGGCCGCTGTCCTTGATGCGGATCTCGGCCTCCTCGAGCGGGCTCATCAGCGCCGCGAGTCGCTCGTCCAGCGACGCCGCGGAGCGCACCGCGCCGATCGCACGCGCCAGCAGCGTATGCGCCGTGTCCTCCTCGGACTCGTAGAGGCTGGCGAGTGCCGCGCGCACCCCCTCGATCAGCCGCCCACGGTTGGCGAGCCGCGCATGCTCCTCGCGCAGCCCCGCGAACTCGCCCGGCGCGAGCCCGAGCGCCTCGATCTCGCGCACCTGGTAGCGCACCAGCTCGAGCCGGGAGCTGCGCTCGTCGGCCGCGCTCTCCAGCTCGACGCTGCGATTGAGCAGCGCCAGCCAGTGGGCATGCGCGGCGGCGACCTGCTGCACCAGCGGCTGCAGATGCGCGAATTCGTCGAGCAGAGCCCGCTGCTCGGCGGGGCGCACCAGCGACTGAAATTCATGCTGGCCGTGGATGTCGAACAGCCGCTCGGCGACCTCGCGCAGCACCTGCAGCGGCACCGACTGGCCGTTCAGCCAGGCGCGGCTGCGCCCGTCGCCGCCCACCACCCGGCGCAGCAGCAGCTCGTCGCGGCACTCGATCGCCTGCGCCTCGAGCAACCGCCGCAGCGACTCGCCGCGCGCCGGCAGCTCGACGGTGGCGGCGATATCGGCGCGCTCGGCGCCGGTGCGCACCACGTCCGCATCGGCGCGCGCACCCGACAGCAGCTCCAGCGCATCCACGAGGATCGATTTGCCCGCCCCGGTCTCCCCGGTGAGTACCGTCAGGCCGGAGCGCAGCTCGAGCTCCACCAGCTCGACGATCGCGAAGTCGCGAATCTGCAGGTGGCGCAGCACGCGGGTCAGCGCTCGTGCGACAGCCCGCCGAGGCCCCAGTGCAGCTTGGAGCGCAGCAGACGGAAGTAGTCGTATCCCGGAAGATGCAGCAGCGTGATCGCGCGCTCGCTCGGCGAGATCTCCAGCCGCCCGCCCGGGCGCAGCTGCCCGAGCACGCTCGCATCGCAGGTGACCTGCGCGACCGTCTCGTGGTGACCGATCAGACGGATGTCGACCGCGGAGGTGCCCGGTACGATGATGGGGCGGTCCGACAGGGTGTGCGGGCAGATCGGCGCGACCACCAGCACCGCCAGGCGTGGGTCCACGATCGGCCCCCCGCAGGAGAGCGCATAGGCCGTGGAGCCGGTGGAGCTGGCGACCACCAGCCCATCCCCGCCGTGCGAGTTGACGTAGCGGCCGTCGATGTGCGTCTCGAAGTCCAGCATGCGGCCGGTATCCAGGCGGGTGAAGACCACGTCGTTGAGGGCGTGGTGACACACCGCGCTGCCGTCGGGGGCTACCAGGCGCGCCTGCAGCAGCGCACGCCGGTCCTGCGTGCACTCCCCCGAGAGCACCGCGTCGACCGATCGCACCATGTCCTGCGGCAGCACGTCCGTGAGAAACCCCAGGCGTCCGCGGTTGATGCCGAGCAGCGGGACTTCGCGCGCCGCCCGC
>DATJSD010000130.1:0-11370 GCA_035504335.1 Steroidobacteraceae bacterium
GCTGCCGGGTGCCGACTCGGCGCGCGCCCGCGTGGCGTGCTGCTGTAGCTTTTCGATCACGCGCGGGTCGGACAGGTCGCCAGGAGCCACGATGAAGATGGGTGAGGGGCCGTGTTTCACTAGGGCGCGCTGGAGCTCGTCAATGGATAAGTTCGTCGATACCCCATTCGGTCGTTACACTCTCTCGGACGATCCGGCGCGCCTCGATATCGAAGCGGTCCACGGCTACCTGCGAAGGTCCTATTGGGCGCAGGCCATCCCGCTCGCCGTCGTCGAGCGTGCCGTCGCGGCCTCGCTGTGTCTAGGGGTCTATGAGCCTTCGGGCGGACAGGTCGGCTTCGCGCGTCTGGTGTCCGACTATGCCACTTTCTGCTACGTGTGCGACGTGTATGTTCTCGAGGAGCATCGGGGTCGGGGCCTGTCGAAGGCGCTGATGGCGACGGCAATGACCCATCCGAGGCTGCAGGGGCTGCGTCGCTGGCACCTGGTGACTCGGGACGCTCACGGTCTGTACGAGCGATTCGGGTTCCGTCCGCTGGCTCATCAGGAGCGGCACATGGAGATCTCCGACCCGGAGATCTACTCGCGCCCGGACGGTTAGCCCGTATACAGTCTACGGAACACGCAGCTGCTCGAGATCGGCGATCAGCGTCGGTCCGACCGGTTGCCACCCCAGTTTCGCTCGCGTCCGAGTGCTGGAGGCGGGCACGTCGTGTCCGGCAAAGCCTGCCAGCCAGCCGAAGAACGCGTGCGCCTCCCCGGCGGCGATGGATTTGACCGGCAGCTTCAGACGTTGGGCGATGGTTTCGGCAATCTCGCGCAGCGGCACACCTTCCTCCGCGACAGCATGGTACCTGGCGTTCGGCTCAGCCCTTTCGATCGCCAGCCTGTAGAGGCGGGCGACGTCGAGGCGGTGCGCCGCGGGCCAGCGATTGCGACCGTCCGCGATGTAGGCGCATGCACCCTTGGCACGATAGATCGCGATCATCGAGGTGATGAGGCCCTGGCGGACCGTGTCATGTACCTGTGGCAGCCGCACCACCGACACGTTGACCGCCTGCGCGGCGACGGCGGCGGCCGTCTCCTCGGAGGCCGCGCGAGGATGCACGTCGGATCCGACGATCGCATTGTCTTCCTCGGCGGGCTGGCCGGGCACGCTGTTGGCTATCGCGGTGCCGGAGGTCACGATCAGCGGCCGGGCTGAGCCGGCAAGCGCCGCTCCGAGGGCCGTGATCACGCGGTGATCATCGGCGCAGTTCGCCTTGAACCTCGAGAAATCATGGTTGAAGGCCAGGTGGATGACGCCATCCGCGCGAGTGGCGCCTTCCCGGAGACTGTCGGAGCTCTCCAGCGAGCCACGATGCACGTCGGCGCCTGCGGCGGTCAACGCTTCCGCCCCCTCGCTCGAGCGGCTCAGTCCCAGCACCTGGTGACCGGCCGCGATCAGTTCCCTGACGACGGCCGAACCGATGAATCCGGTGGCACCGGTGACAAACACGCGCATAGGCGGGATCTCCTCGGACTGTCCTCATCTGAGCCGCGCGGCTTCATTGGCGGTCAGTTTGCGTGCGCGTATCATCCCGGTAAAGTAGTGACATTATCCTATTAACGAGACCACCCGCATGAGTCCGCCCCGGCCACAGGTGAGCTCGCTCGGCACGTACCTCAGGGACCGCCGAACGAAGCTCGATCCCGCCGCGCTCGGTTTCTCCTCACAGCGGCGACGCACGCTCGGTCTGCGCCGGGAGGAGGTGGCCCAGCGTGCCCACATCAGCCCGACCTGGTACACATGGCTCGAGCAAGGGCGTGGCGGCGCTCCGTCCGCCGATGTGCTGGAGCGGATCGCGCGCGCCCTGATGCTGACGGACCTCGAGCGCGAGCACCTCTTCCTGATCGGCCTCGGGCGAGCTCCGGAGGCGCAGTATCGCAGGAGCACGGGCGTTACGCCGCGGCTGCAGCGAGTGCTCGAAGCCCTGGACCCGACTCCCGCTCTGATCAGGACGGCGACCTGGGACGTCGTCGCATGGAATCGGGCAGCGACGCTGCTGCTGACCGACTATGGATCATTGCCACCAGGGCAGCGCAATATCCTGCGCTACATCTTTCTCGACCCGCGCGCCCGCGCTGCGCAGTACGACTGGGAGAGCGTGGCTCGATTCGCACTGGGCGCCTTCAGGGTCGAGGCCGCACGGGCCGGGGCCGCCGCGGAGGTGCAACCCCTCGTGCAGGAGCTCTGTCGGCTGAGTCCGGAGTTCAAGGCGATGTGGGACGACAACGAAGTTCACGGCCCGCATGGCGAGGCCGTCAAGCGCATACGGCACCCGCTGCTCGGTCCGCTCGCTTTCGAATATTCAGTGTTCGCGGTCGACGGCCGCACGGACCTGAGCCTGGTCGTCTACAACCCGGTAACCTCGGAGGAGGCGCGGCGGATCGGATCGCTGATCGCCAAACCCGCCTCCTGAGTGAAGCGCGCTGTTGAGGCGCCAGCGTGATCCGCGCAGCCGGCAGGGCCGGCCCGGCCGATGCCCCGCGCGCATCTCCTGACTTCATCTTCGTGACGGGGCGATCGGCGCATCGAGGTGGCGCTCGTGGGTAATCGAATTCTCGTCCTCTATGGCTCCTATCGAATCGACCGCAAAGGCATCCGCCTGGCCGACTACGCCGTGCGCAAGCTGCGCGAGCGGGGCGAGGACGCGCAGCTGATCGATGCCAAGGCGATCGGTCTGCCGATGCTGGATCGCATGCTGAAGGAATATGCACCGGGTACCGCGCCGGCGGCGATGCAGACGCTCGGAGCGAGGATCCGCGAGGCCGACGCCTTCCTGTTCGTGGTCGGCGAGTACAATCAGGGCATGCAGCCCGGGCTGAAGAATCTCGCCGACCACTACCTCGAAGAGTGGTTCTGGCGGCCGGCAGCGATCGCGAGCTATTCGGCAGGCCGCCTGTCCGGCACTCGCTCGAGCTATGCCTGGCACAACACGCTCTGCGAGATGGGCATGGTGGTCATCTCCAGCACCCTTACCGTCGGACCGATCGCCGAGGCACTGACTGCGGCGGGCGAGCCGATCGGCGAGGGCGGCGCGGCGCTCGAGCGTGCCTTTCCGCGCTTCGCCGATGATCTTGCATGGTGGAGCGAAGCCGCGAAGGTGCAGCGGGCGAGACGGGCGCCTCCCTACTGAGAGAGTCCCCGGGCAGCGCGGCGCGAGCGCCCCGCCGGGCGGGGCGCGGCGGGTGCGGCGGGCGCGGCGGGTGCGGCGCTGCCGGCGCTCTGGCGTCATGGGGGTGACCGGCGTTAGCATGTAGCGCATCGTTCGGGGGGGTGGCCAAAATGAAAAGAGATCTCGTGCCGATCGTGCGTGTGGGGGCTGCAGCGCTGCTGCTGGTGGCCGCGAGTCTCGCGACGCAACCGCTGCTGGCTCAGGGAGCAAGGCCGCGCACGCCGCCGCTGATCATGACGAGTCCGGCTTGGCAGGACGGCGGTGTGCTGCCCGACAAGTACACCAGAGCTGCCGGGGACGCCGCCGTATCACCCGAGCTGCAGTGGTCGCAGGTTCCACCGGGCACTCGCAGCTTCGTGCTGCTCGTGCACGATCCGGAGCCCGTGCTGAACAAGAGTCCGAAGATGGACATCACGCACTGGTTGATCTGGAACATCCCGGGCACATCGACCGGGCTGCCCGAGGGAGTCAAGACGGGGACGCTGCCGGATGGCAGCCGGCAGGTCAGCCTGCGCTCGAACGGCTACATGGGCCCGGGAGCGCCGCCGGGCCCGTATCATCACTACACCTTCGAGCTCTATGCGCTCGACACGATGCTCGATGTGCCGCAGGGCACGCCGCAGCAGGCCGCCGCCACTCGCATGGCCGTGTTCGCTGCGATGGACGGACACGTGCTCGGCAAGGCCGAGCTCGTGGCTCGATTTCATCGCTAGGCAGCGCGGTTGAGTGGGGCCGGGTCGCCCGCGCCCGGGTCGCCGGCACCATATGTTGCGCGTTGCCACTGCGGTGTGCTCACCGCACGCTACTGGACGCGCCTGGCGCCGACGCAGTGGCGCGTGCGCGCCTGCCAATGCGGCTTCTGTCGCATCCACGCCGCCCTGACGACGTCCGATCCGGCCGGCAGCCTGCAGTTCGCCTGCGTCGATCCGCGGCACCTGCAGCGCTACCGCTTCGCCAGCGGTGCGACCGACTTTCTGCTCTGTCGGCAATGCGGCGTATACCTCGGAGCGCGCATCGGCAGCGCGGAGCACGCATTCGGCGTGCTCAATGTCCGTACCTTGCCTGCCGGACGGATGGATCTGCCGGAGGCGATACCGATGGATTATGCGGCCGAGACGCCGCAGGCCAGGCGCGCGCGGCGCGAAGCGCGCTGGACCCCGTTGGCACCGGGCAGCCTCTGATGAGGCCATCGCCTGTCAGTCCCATTCATTCGCGTTCTTCGGCCAATCGTCGCGCTGTACGCGCACGACGCAGAAGCGCTGGCCGGTCGGTGCGCGCATGATCACCCAGCGCTGCTTGCGTTCGTCCACTCTGGCGCCCAGTTTTTCCAGCCTCGCGACCTCGGCCGGGATGTCGTCAGTCTCGATATCGATGTGCACGCGGCTGTCGTGATCCACGCGCTGAACCTGGACGCTGAGCTCATCGGGCGGAGTTTCGAGCATGCGGTAGTTGCCGCGGCTTCCCGGATGCTGCATGTCCACCGCTCGGCCCAGAGCGTGGGCCCAGAATTGCGCCGCGGCGTCGAGATCGTCGGTCCTGCAATCGATCAGCAGGCCGTTGATGCGCGAGCGATGCATGCGATGCACCTCCGGGGTTCAACCTATTATAGCCCGCGACCGAGGAGATGGCCGGCCGGGATGGGCATCCGGCGACGGCCAGGCCGGTCAGTCGGTCTGAATCCAGGCACGGGCGTGCGAGCTCTGACTCGCCGCAAACAGCCGCAGCTGTCCGGGCATGAACAGGCGAAACGCGCCTAGCGCCAGTCGGATCCAGGCGACATCGGTGACCACGGCCATACGTTCCCAGCGCGCCACACTTTCCACGCCCACCTTGAAGTCCTCCCAGGCGGCGCCGGCATCGATGCCCCGGAAAGCGGGTCCGAGCTCGTAATAGAGCCTCACCTTCGCGTGCCGGGCGAGCGCCGCATTCACCCGCGGGATCAGCACCTCATCGTAGTCCTCGCGAGTGACGTGTCCCTCGCAGGAACAGGCGACCACCTGATCGGGGAAACCATCCAGCAGTTTGATCATGGCGACTCCAACCGAGCGTCCGGTCCAGCCGACAGCCAGGCGAATACTGTGCCCGCCGATCCGCGCCGACCATAGGCACAAGTCGCATGGCTCAGCGGGCGGCGAGCTGCCGGTGCACGACGTCGTCCACCGCTGACCCGACCCGTAATCAGGCGTTGTATGGGTGCGCACGCTCAGCGCAGAATTTGCTCATGAGTGTCGAGCAGCAACCCGGCGGCGGCCTGCCCGCGGATCGGCGGCGCCGGATACCCCTCGGCTATGGCGTCTGGTTGCAGATGTCGCTCAACCGCGTCAGGAAGATGCTGCGGATGCAAGCCTGGTTTCCGCATGTGCCCCTGGCGCTCCTGGTCTGTCTGATCGGGCTGGCGCAGTTGCTGTTCACCTCCGGCTCGGTGCCGCGACTGATCGCGCTGTCGAAAGGGGGCAAGTCGATCGCCTACAACGTCGCCACGGGGTTGGTCGTGCCGGCGATCCGTGGCGCACCGCAGGAGGCGATCGGCGGGCTGCTGGTTCTGATGGGGGTCGGGTTGCTGTTGCGTTCGCGGCTCGCGTGGGTGCTGGCTTTTCTGCTGACGCTGGCCACCGTGTCGCTCGAGCTCTCGCCGCTTTCGACTGCCTCGAGATCCCTGGTGTTCTTCAACGTCCTGCTGCTGGTTCTGCTGCTGCTGACCCGCAGAAGCTTCACCCGCGCCAGCCTGGCCACGGGGACGCTGTTCGCGCTCACGGCCGTGCTGTTTACCCTGGGTTACGGAGTCCTGGGCTCGTACGTTCTCGGCAGCGGCTTCCGTCCACCGATCACCAACCTGACCAGCGCGGTGTACTTTGCGATCGTGACCCTCTCGACCGTGGGTTTCGGCGATATCACGCCGCAGACGCCGCCCGCGCGTTTGTTCACCGTGACCCTGATCGTCCTTGGGCTGGTGGTCTTCGCGACCTCGCTGACAGCCATTCTGGGGCCGCTGGTCGAGCAACGCATGAGCAGATTGATACAGCCGAAGAGAAACAAGATGAAACGTACCTCCCATATCATCGTCGTCGGCGACGGAGCATTGGCGCTCAATGCGATCAAGTCGCTCGCTGCCCGCGGTCTGCCGGTGACGGCGATTTGCTCGCGTCAGCGGCACAGCGCCGACCAGCCGGAGGATGTGGTGCTCGGCGACGCCAGCGACACGGAGGTTCTGCGCGGCGTCAACATCGATCAGGCAAGAGCGGTGCTGGCACTGAGCGAGGACGATGCGTACAACGCCTTCGTCGTGCTGGCGGCCAAGGAGTTGAACCCGAAGGTTCGCACGGTGGCGGCGGTCAGCGACACCCAGAACAGCAGCCGAGTGGCGCGAGTCCACCCGGACGTGATCCTCACGCTGCCCGTCATCGGCAGTGAGCTGTTGGCGATGGCTTTGAGCGGCGAGGAGATCAAGGCCGACGCCTGGGTCAATCAACTGCTGCGGCTCGGATAGCGGCAGATTTCACCGCTGCCGTCGATGGCCGGGTCGCTGACGGCCTTCTCATTATTGGGACGCGCTGCGGGGCCGGCGGACCTGGTCGATGCCGCGGTGAGAACATAGTGTCGGTTACCGCTTTCTGCGCCGCGCGGCGTGGCTCATGTCCCGTAAGGAAGCTTTGCCATCGCGGCACGGGCCTTGACATAACTGCGGCAAATGTGAGGCACATCACAATTTGAGGCAGTGAACTGCGGAGCGCTAGCTCCGCGCAAGCATCGGCCGCTAGGGTAGCGGCATGGGCGGTGCGAGCTTTCTGCAGGGCCGTGGCGCGACCGTACCCGGGACGAGCTCCGGGCGCAGCCTCTCGGCCGCCGGGGTCCCGGCTGTGCGGTGCGGGCTCTGCTAGCGGCGGATCGCGAAAATCCATCATGTGCGCGAGCGGTTCTCATCGACGTGGAAGCGGGCAGCAAGGCTTCACTCTGCTCGAAACCTTGATCGCACTGGTGGTGCTGAGCGTCGGACTGCTCGGCGTGGCGAAGCTGGTGGTCGGCGCGGTGCATGCCAATGACAGCGGTTACATGCGGGCGCAGGCGACGCAGCTGGCCTATGAGCTGCTCGACCAGATGCGTGCCAACAGACCCGGAGCCATGGCCGGCAACTACGCAACCGGTCCCGGCGCTCTGACCAACTGCAACGCGGCCGCCTGCACGCCTGCGGCTCTGGCCGGGCTGGACATCTACAACTGGGACCAGCGGCTGGCGCAGACGCTGCCGGGCGGGGTCGGCACGGTGGTCACGGCGGCGGGCGTTGGTGGAACCATCGCCACCATCACCGTGGGCTGGGACGACAGCGAAGCGCAATGGGCCTTCGGCACCCCGGCGGCCGCGACACCGGCATTGATGACGGTGAAGCTGGAGTCGGTGCTGTGAGGGCGGCACGCGGCTTCTCACTGGTGGAATTCATGATCGCGATCGTGCTCGGCCTGCTGGTGACCGACGCGATGATCGCGATGTTCATGAGCGTGCGCTCCGCCTCGCGCACGACTCAGGGCGTCGGAGCACTCTCCGACAGCGGCCGCTTCGCGCTGGACACCATAGAGCAGGCCGTCCGCAGCGCCGGCAACATGGCCTGTGACAGCACGGCTCCGGTCGTCGCATCGGGGGTCCCGGTGATCAGGGTGCTCTCCGAGCTCAATGCCGGCGCCAGCCCGCTGGTGAGCGACTACAGCCAGCCGGTAGCCGGTTACGAGGCGGTCGGCACGGCTCCGGGCGCCTCACTGACCATCGCGAACACCCCCGTGGCCGCCGCCAGCGCCAGCGATTGGGTCACCAGCCCGGCGCTCGGCACGGACCTGGACGCCCTCCTGTTTGCTCCTCCCACGCCCGCAGGGGAGGCCGCGCCCACCGGCGCCATCATCGCCGGCAGTGACGTGCTGGTGGTGCATGAGACGCTGCCGGGCACACGCCCCGCCTATACGGTGGCGGTTGCCACCGGCGCGCCGTCCTTTCCGATCAGCAGCAGCACCACCTTCGCCGGCGCCGGACAGATCGGTGCGATCAGCAATTGCGTACAGACGGAGGTGTTTCAGGTCGCTTCCTTCACGCCCGCCACGATGACGGTCTCGCTCAGCGGCGTGGTCAATCCCGGAAACAACGGCGGCACGTTGTCTCCAAACATCGATTTTCAGGTCGGCGCGCAGGTGGATCCGATCGACACTATCGCTTTCTATGTCGGCATCGGCGCGGATGGCGACGGCGCCCTGTACAAATACGAAAGCAACGGCGGGGTGCTCGGCGACGCCACCTACAGCGTCAATCAGGAGCTGGTGCCGGATGTCGAGAACATGCAGATTCTCTACGGCATTGAAACCGCCGGCAGCAGTGCCACCGAGACTGCGGACCAGTACGTGACGGCGGATCAGGTGGCCAACGACTCGGTCACCGGGGACTTCAACGGTGTCATCAGCGTGAAGATCGCACTGCTGGTGGCCAGTCCGCCCGGTACGGTACCCCGAGGCACGGCCGTGGCCGCGTCTCCACCCGATCTGCTCGGCGACAACTGGGCGTTGGCGTCTGCCGATAACCGCATGCGCAAAGTCTACGAACAGACGATGTTCCTGCGAAACATGAGTCCATAACCCATGACTACTGCAATCACGACACCGCTGCGCTCCACCCGCCGTGCCAACCAGGCAGGCGTGGTGCTGTTCACCGCACTGATCCTGCTGGTGATTCTCACCCTGGTGGGAGTGATGCTCGCCCGCTCCGAATCGGTCGAGGAGAACATCTCGCAGAACGATCAGGATCATGAGCTGGCGATCCAGGCCGCGGAGGCGACGCTGCGCTACGCGGAGGTCGGCCTCTACAACGGCACCTACTGGAATTTCGCCGGCAATGCCAACGGGCTGTACACCTGGGAGAGCGGCACCCCGGATGCGTTCGAGACGTACAACCTGAGCTCGCCGGCCGGGTCGCTGCTGACCTACGGCGGTGTGGCGCTGCCCGTTGTCGCAAGTCCGCAGTTCCTGATCGAGAGTCTGCCTTCCGCGGCGCTTCCGGGCACGTCCCTGACGGCCACGCAGTACGGCTCTCCGACCCCGCCCGTGAGCATCTTTCGCATCACCGCCTACAGCTACGGCGGTGATACCAACACGACGGCGGAGCTGCAGGAGATCGATTGGCAATAGCTGAGTCCACCGGCCGCGCTGATCGCGCATGTGGTCACGGGATCGGGGGTGTGTTCTTGAGCTTCCGCCAGTTGGGAGTTTCGCGATGAAACAGTCAGCCCTTAAGTTGATCGGGGTGCTGGGCGTGCTGGGATTGGCCCTGCAGGGGGCGCCGGCCTTCAGCAGTCGCGCGCCCGTGCTGGTTTCCGGCAGCGTGACCAGCATTAACGGCGGTCAGATCGTCGTCAATGGGGTCAGCTATGACGTGCAATTGCAAGGTCAGGCATTGCACCAGCTGGAGCAGGTGCGCGTGGGTGACAAGGTGGACCTGGTGCTGAGCGGTCGGCCGGGATCGGGCGCGACGCAGGTGTCGGCCATTCGCGTGCACCACGCGCCCTGAATCGCTCCGCTCAGAGGCAGCGTCAAAGTCCGGCGCGATCTGCCGGCAGTCTCATAGATGGCCGAACCAGGGCCGCCGAGCCCGGTAGCGTAAGCGGGATCCTCGTCGTGACCGGCGTCAGGCTGGGAGTTCAAGGCGGCCGCGACGGGGGGCTCAATGACGGCCGTTTTCTTGGAGCAGGATCGAGACGTATGGGGTTGACCATACTGCCATCCTCGTGAAGTCTCCTGCAGAACCCGGTGGGTAAAATCGTTATATGCCGTGACCTACGCGGCGGCTACAGCAGCACCAGATCGATACACCTCGCCGCGAGCCAAAACGGCCCAGGCGATCCGAGCTATCTTGTTCGCAACAGCGACCGCAACCACGTTCTTGTGGGCGCGCTGCTCGAGCCGGTAGGCCATGGACCGGAATTCGAGGGCCAGGTGCTCGATGCGTGGGCGTACGAGCAGCCGCACAGCTCGCTGGGCGACCTCGTCCCGGAGGAGTTCGCAATGGCATCGAACCGGAGCTTCTCCCGCCCTTCGGGCACGGAGACTACATTGCGTGGAAGAACTTGACGAAGGTCGAAACGCAGGAAAATCTAACCGCGGACTCAAGCTTCGGTCGGTACAAAATCGGGGAGCACCTCACAGGCCTTAAATGTACACTAGACTGGTCTCGAATCAGTCTAGTATCGGCGCTTTGAGGGAACTCGGTTATTTTCAGCGGCTGCGAATTGGTGAGTTCGATGCGCTTGAGGGCGCTGGAATGCCGTCGTCCTCACGCTCCAAGGACGTCAGTTCGTCGCCCTGGCAAGGAGATCACCATGCAACGTCGAGAATTCGTCGCCTCCGCGCTCGTCACTGTCGGCGGAATTGCCGCCATACCCCAGCAGGCTGGTGCGGCCCAGGAAGACGCGTTGGAAAACATCGTGTTCACGCAAGAGCAGCCCGGCCATTGGAAAGACGTCGAAGCGCTGCACGTGCCTATGGTCACCATCAGCGGCGAAAAGATGACGGTTCGCACGCCGCATCCAATGAGTGAGCCGCACTACATTGTCAGCCACACCATTGTGCTCGAAGGCGGCAAGTTCCTCAGCCGCAAGACGTTCACCTGGAAAGACAAGCCAGTCTCCGAGCATACCTTGCCTGCGGGTTATAGAGGCCGCGTCATGGTCACCAGCACCTGCAATCGGCATGATTGGTGGCTCAAAGAGGTGACGGTCTGACGGAGCGCCGAACAGCCGCTGCGCGGAACCAGTAGGGCTGGGGCGGCGATACCACGCAGGATTTGGCGCGCTGCCGCCTGATCGTGCGCCTGATCGTGAGCCTGACCGTGCTCATCTACAATGAGTTGTCGTGGTTTGTACGTCTGGCGCACCCGGATACGCTTGATACCACGAACCAGGCGGTCAGGCCTGTTACTCGCCTGCGCGAGCTCGGCGCACATTGCGCTTCTTTTATATGGATCCCCCGCAGTCGCGGCACCAACGATCAGCAATCGATTGGTTGTCGATGCAATTCAGCGGAGCATCTGTTTTGACGTTTTTTGGGGCGGGCGCACTACATACCGTTTAGGGCAAACGGCAATGTTGGTGGTGCACAAGAACGGTGAAATGGCTTACGTCTGGACG
>DATJSD010000131.1:0-21453 GCA_035504335.1 Steroidobacteraceae bacterium
GCGGCCCGGTCTGCGTGCGGCGGATGAAATCGGCGACGTTCCGATGCAGCTGGCGCAGCCCGCTCTCGCTGACGTACACCATGTGTCCGGTGGGATAGAAGGCAAAGCTGATGTTGTCCTGCAGGCTCTGCGGGATGCGCAGGTGCTGCATCTCGTAGACGCCCGCGTAGAACGGCGTTGCCAGATCATAGTAGCCGGCATTGAGCAGCACGCGCAGCTGCGGATCGTACTTGAGCGCGATCTCCAGGTCCGGCATGACGTTGGTGGCCTGCGGCAGCGGCATGCCGCTGCCCGGCGGAGCATGCAGATAGTCCCAGTCCTCGATGTCGATCTCGGGCTTGTACTGCTGGTCCGTGCGGTAGTGCAGATCGCGGCGTACATAATCATTGAACGCGGAGACGTACGCGGAGCTGATCGCCGCGGACTGCGGATCGTACTCGGCCTCCTCGGACAGCGGGTCGAAGGCGGGGCCGGAGAAGCGCGTATCGAGCCGCCCGGTGGTGACATCGGCCCCCTGCAGATTCTTCTCGAACTCCCCGCCGTTGATGCGCAGATTCGCATCCAGGATGTACTGCAGCGGCAGGCCGGTGTAGGCGTGCAGGCGCTGGGCGATCTGCTGGCGTTGCGCGGCCGGCAGCGCATTGCCCTGCTCGAGCGCCAGCGCGTAGTCATGCGTCGCGAACTGCTCGACCTGCGTGAGCAGCGGCTGCAGCTCGCCCTGCGCGCCGGGCAGCCTGTGGTGAAACCAGGCGGTTGCGGCATAGGTCGGCAGCGCCAGCACGTAGGGCAGATAGACGCCGGGGTTGAACTGCGGACCGTCGGGACTGTCGTCGAAGTTCAGGATCTGCGACAGCAGAATGACCCCGTTGAGGTCCACATCCCGGTCGGTCTCCAGCAGGTTCGCCAGCACCGCCGAGCGCGTCGTTCCGTAGCTCTCGCCGAACAGGTACTTGGGCGAGTTCCAGCGGCCGTACGTGGAGAGAAACTGCACGATGAAGTCGGAGAACGCGTAGGCGTCCTGGTCGACGCCGTAGAACCGCTTGTCGCGGTCCTTGCCGGCGATGCGCGAGAAACCGGTGCCCGGCGCGTCGATGAACACCAGGTCGCTGGCATCCAGCAGGCAGTCGCCGTTGTTGACCAGCCGATAGGGCGCCGCGGGGGTTTGCACATCCCCATTGGTGATCACGCGGCGCGGGCCGAAGGCGCCCATGTGCAGCCACACCGTGGAGGAGCCGGGACCGCCGTTGTAGAGAAAGGTGATCGGTCGTGCCGCAGAGCCCACGGAGGCGAGCGCCTGCCCGGCCGCGCCCGCCGGGGCACCCCCCGCGCGCGCGTGCCTGGAGCCGCCGGCCGCCCCGCCCGCGTCGGGTACGCGGAAATAGGCCACATAGAACATCGAGGCCTCGGGCACATCGCGCGGCTGCTCGTCGGCGGGCTGATCCTGCGGCACGTCGCTCCAGCCCCTGGGATGCACGATGAGGGTGCCGGCATAGGCGACGTAATCGATGCGCTGGCCGTTGACGGTGACCGAGCCGGTGCTGCGCTGCTGGCCGGCCGTGAAGGTCTGATTGCCGATTTCCTCGCTGCCACCCGCGTGCGTGTGGCGCTGCTGCTGCGGCCCGCCGCCCGCGTCGGGGCCGCCGTTACCCGCATCGGCGGCGCGCAGCGGCGCCGTCTGCACTATCATGGCGAAGGTGGCCAGTGCAAAGGCGAACGTCAGGGAAAAGCGCGCCGGCGCGGACGTCGTGCGCAGGCCGCGGATGGGATCGGTGATGCGAACAGCGGGCATGGGGGAAGCTCCTTACGGTGCTCGGAAGCGCCGCGGTGGCATTGTAAGACGTGTCCGCAGGCGGCAGGATGCCGCATATGAGCGCCGCATCGTCGGGAGACGCTGACATCCCGGTCGCCGGGGCCACGCAGAGCGTTCCGGCACACGTGGCGCCGGCGCTCAGCCGCTCGCTGTCTCCCCGTCACGTGACGATGATCAGCATCGGCGGGATCATCGGTGCCGGCCTGTTCGTCGGCAGCTCGGCGGCGATCGCCGGGGCCGGACCGGCGGTGGTCCTGAGCTACCTGATCGCCGGCACGATGATCCTGCTGGTCATGCGCATGCTCGCCGAGATGGCGAGCGCGCTGGCGGGTGTGCGCACCTTTACCGAGTTCACGCGCGCGGGCCTGGGCCGCGGCGCGGGATTCGTGGCCGGCTGGCTGTACTGGTATTTCTGGGTGATCGTCGTGCCGGTGGAGGCGATCGCCGGCGCCGGACTGTTGCACCTGTGGATCCCCCAGGTGCCCACGGCGCTGCTCGGGGTGGCACTGGTGCTGATCATGACCGGCGTGAACCTGATGTCGGCGCGCTCCTACGGCGAATTCGAATTCTGGTTTGCCTCCATCAAGGTCGCGGCGATCCTGGTGTTCATCGCGCTCGCGGCCGCCTACCTGCTCGGCGTAGCCGTCCCCGTGGGCGCCGCGTCGGCCGGCGCCGGCGCCGCGGGCCTGCCCGGGCATGCGGGATCCCCCGGGCTGCACAATCTCACCGCCTACGGGGGCTTTGCCGCGCGCGGCCCGCTGGCGGTGCTCGCGGGCGTCGCCACCGTATTCTTCTCGCTGACCGGCGCGGAGATCACCACCGTCGCGGCCGTCGAATCGCGCGACCCGACGCGCGCCCTGACGCGCATGACCACCTCGGTGATCTCGCGCATCGTGCTGTTCTACGTCGTGTCGATATTTCTGATCGTGGCGGTGGTGCCCTGGAACCGCATCGTGCCCGGCGAATCGCCCTTCACCCACGCGCTCGTCACCATGCATTTCCGCTGGGCGAGCCAGTTCATGACGGCGATCATCCTGACCGCCGTGCTGTCCTGCCTGAACTCCGCGTTCTACGTGACCTCCCGCGTGCTGTTCACGCTCGCCGCCAACCACGACGCGCCCGCCTGGCTGGTGCGACTGAACGCGCGACGCGTGCCGGCGCGCTCGGTGATGATCGGCTGCGCGGCCGGCCTGGGCGGCATTCTCGCCGCCACCTGGTCCTACTCGCGGGTGTTCGCCTTCCTGATCAACGCCTCCGGCGCGCTGATCGTATTCGTCTACCTGCTGACCGCATGCGCGCAGCTGCGCCTGCGACGCCTGCGACGCCTGGGTGGCGCGCCGCCGCCGCCGGTGCGCATGTGGTGGCATCCGTGGGCCAGCTACCTCGCCATCGTCGGCATGCTCGCGGTGCTCGCGGCCATGGCGGCGACGCCGGAGCTGGCCAGCCAGCTGTACGTCAGCCTCGCCGCCCTCGTCGCCGTGATCGCCGTGTACGCGCTGCTGGTGAGGCGGCGGGTCAGCTGAGCGCCGGCGCCCGCTCGGGTCGGATCAGCAGCAAGGCCCGACTCTCACGTCGGCATCGAGTCCGCACGAAGAGATTCATCTCACGAATCTCTTCGTGCGGACTCGATGCCGACGTGAGAATTGAGCCCCGCGGAGGCTCCCGAGCAGGCGCCGGCGCTCAGTTGACCCGCCGCTCCGCCCGCAGCTCCGGGTGGCGCATCGCGTCGGCGGTGAGCAGCGCCTCGCGCTGCCGGATGCGCGCGGCGTCCATCAGCATGCGCCCCGCCCAGCGATACACGTTGTTTTCCTTGACGGTGCGGCGCATGAGACGCATGCGCTGCTGGCGCTGCTCGCGCGGCATCTGCATGGCGCGCAGCATCGCATCGGCGGTCTCGGCCACATCGAACGGATTGACCGCCAGCGCCTCCACCAGCTCGCGCGACGCCCCGGTGAAGGTGCTGAGGATCAGCACGCCGTCCTCGTCATCGCGCGCCGCCACGAACTCCTTGGCGACCAGGTTCATGCCGTCGTGCAGGCTGTTGACGACGCAGAAGTCGGCCGCGCGGTACAGCTCGAACACCTGCTCGGGACGCTGGTGCTTGCCGACCAGCACGATCGGCTTCCACACCTCGTTGCCGAAGCGCGCGTTGATGCGCTCGGCTTCCCCGATCGTGTCGCGCTGCAGGGCCTGATAGGCCGGCAGCTTGCTGCGCGAAGGCGCGGCGATCTGCAGCAGCGTCACCTGGCCACGCAGCTGCGGTCGCTGATCCAGCAGCAGCTCGAGCGCGTGGAAGCGCTCGATCACACCCTTGGTGAAATCCCAGCGCTCCACTCCCAGGCCGAGGGTGACGTGCTCGGCGATGCCGTGGCGCGCGCGCACACTGCGGCGGCAGGTGGCGATTTCGGGCGCGCTCGCCAGCCAGTGCGGCGGCCATTCGATCGAGATGGGGTAGGCGTTGACGTGGCAGACGTGACCCTGCAGGGCCACGGTCATGCGCTCCTGATCGATCTGGCACTCGATGAAGCGGTCGACCGTGGAGAGGAAATTCTGGCAGTGATACAGCGTGTGAAAGCCGAGCACGTCGGCCATGAGCATGTTGGAGAGCATCTCGCGCTTCCACGGGCAGACGCCGAAGGTCTCGGCGTTCGGCCACGGAATGTGCCAGAACAGCACGATGGTGGCGCCGGGACGGCGCGGGCGCAGCTGCCCGGGCAGCACCGCGAAGTGAAAGTCCTGGATGAGGATCACCGGCTCCTGCGAGCCCGCCTCGCGCGCCACCACGTCGGCGAACTTGCGATTCACGGAGCAGTACGCGTTCCAGTCCGCCTCGCGAAAGCTCGGGCGCACGTAGGCCAGATGACACAGCGGCCAGAGGCCCTCGTTGGACAGCCCGTAGTAATACCCCTCCTCCTCCTCGGGTGTGAGCCACACGCGCCGCAGCGTGTAGGAGGGGTTGCCCGGCGGCACCGCCACGTGATCGTGGCGATCCACGACCGCGCGGTCGGCCGGGCCGCTGCCGTGCGCAACCCAGGTGCCAGAGCAGGCCCGCATCACCGGCTCGAGCGCGCTCACCATGCCGCTCGCCGGCACCTCGACTTCGATCTGCCCGTCCGGGCCGTAGTCGTGAATGTACGGCTCGCGGTTGGACACCACGATCATGCGCGGCGAGCGCAGCTGCTCGCGCACCACCAGCTGCAGCGCCTGCGGAGTCCAGTTCTCCCGATAGTCCATCTCCAGCCGCTGGCTCTCCTCCATCTCGTGCAGCACCTTGCGCACCTGGCGCAGCACCGGCATCCACAGCGTCGGCGACTGCGCGTCATCGAGAAAGCGTCGGCCGCTGATGTCGTGGATCAACACGTTGGCCCAGCGGCGCAGCAGCAGCCACCCGGCCAGCACCAGGATCAGCCCCAGGATCACGACCGACACGCCGCCGAAGGTGATGACGAAATCGCGCGCGGTGGTCTGGCGGCGGTCCACGAAGCTCATGTCGTAGACGACGCCGACGCGGTACGGCGGCTGCCCGGCGGGCATCTGCGTGAACATCGTCACCTGTACCGAGCCGGTGCTGGAATGCAGGACCGCGCTGTGGCCGTCGGCGATGTGCACCGTGTCCGCGCAGGACACCACCGCCGAGGCGCGCGCGGTCTCGAACATCAGCTGACCATCGGGCTGGCAGACGAGCAGGCCGAGCAACCGCTGGTCCGCCGTGATCCGATTGGCGAACTCACCGAGGGCGGCCAGGTCGTCGCGCTTCACCAGCGGCGGCAGCGAATCCTGCAGGGTGCTCTCCACCAGTCGCGCCCGGACCTGCATGTCCGCGCTGAACCAGTCGCGCAGCAGCCGGTTGACGTACGGCAGGCCGAAGAACGCGACCAATCCGGCCGCGATCAGCAGCGGCAGCACCGAGCGGAGGAGGATCGAGCGGAACATCGGGGATGCTTCGGGGGCTCCTGACGGGCCACTGCGGGCCGGACGCCGCGGCCGCGACGGGCGTCGATCGCCCGCACGCGCTACCGGCGAGGCTCGACGCTAGCCGCCACGGTATGTGCAAGTCAATGCGCGGCAAGTCAAATTTCAGACAGATCGATACTAAAAAAATTTCAATATGAACTACTCTATACCCATGCGCGCAGCACAGGGACAGGGAGACGTGCACGGCGCGGCTGCCCGCTGAGGGTCGATGGGGACCTGGCAGCTTGCGTGGATGCTGGTTGGGGTAGCGGTGGCGATCGGGGTCATCGCGGCGTTGCTGCGCGCGTTGGCTCGTGCCGGCAGAGCGCGCGCCCTGCAGCCGCTGCAGGCGGGCGCACCGCACAGCCCGCATGCGCCGCAGCCGCGGCTGCCGCCCGAGGCGGGCCCCGTGGGAGCGGCCTTCGCACCACCCGCTCACCCCGCGGGCGCGGCCGGCGCCGCGGCGCCAGCCGCCACCGCCGAGCCTGCCGAGCAGCGCGAGGCGCGTCGGCAGACGCTGCAGCGGCTGCAGATGCTCGCCTTCGGCCTGGCGCCGATTCCGGCGCCGGGCAGTGCCGCGGCGGCACGCGCCGCGGCACTGGAACGCGCCGACGCGGCCGCGCGGCGCCCGAGCGCCGGGCCCACGCCGGGCGGCGCGGCGAGTGCGGCCGGTGCGGCCGGTGCGGGCGCGGCGGCCGCTCCGACCGCGCCGCGCGGCGCCGCCGGGAGCGCGGGCGGCGGCGCCCGGCCGGCGGCCCACGACGCCTCCGCGCAGCACGAGCAGATCACGGCGGCGATCCGCCAGACCCTGCTGGGCATCGCCGATCGGCCCAACTATGCCCCGCGTCGTCCGCTGCTGCTGCCGAAGCTGATGCAGGCGATGAACGATGACGAGGTGTCGCGCCGCGAGCTCGCGCGCATCATCGGCACCGATCCGGCGCTCGCGGGCAACCTGCTGCGCCTGGCGAACAGTCCGTTCTACCGCCTGCAGCCCGATCCGGTGGAGAGCCTGGACCGCGCGATCGCGCTGCTCGGCCTGGAAGGCATGCGCTCGCTGATCGCCACGGCGCTGCTGCAACCGGTGTTTCGCATCAGCGGCGGCATGTTCCTGCAGTTCGGCGAGGTCACCTGGGAACACACGCTGTATTCGTCGGCGGCCGCCGAGGCGCACGCGGCGGTGCTGGAGAACTCCGATCCGTTCGCCGCGCAGCTGCTGGCGCTGCTGCTGGGACTTGCGACCATCGTGGTGTTCCGCGTCGCCACCGATGAGTTCCTCGCGCGCCAGGTGCGCCCCAACCCCGCCGCGCTCGCCGCGCTGATCGATCTGGAATCCGCTGCCGTCGCGCGCCGTATCGCCGCGAGCTGGGATCTGTCCGAGCGCATCGATACGGCGCTCGCCGAGCAGACATCGGTAGGCGCCGCCAGCCCCGCGAGCGCGCTTGGCCGCTCGCTGCTGATCGGTCGCTATCTGGGTGCACTCGCGTTGTTGCACGTACGGGGCGGGATGGACGAGGAAGAGGTGAGCGCGACGCTGCAGAGCGCCGGCGCGCGCGCCGCGACCTACGGACGCATCTGGTCACGCCTGGTGCGCGCCCGCACGTAGAGTCGCCCGCTGCGCGTGAGCGCGCCCCTCAGCTGAGTGCGCTCCTCACGCCAGTACGCCCCTCGCTTGAGTCGGCCCGTACGCGGTCGCCCTCATGGGCCGCGAGCGAAGCGCTTGAGCTGCAGATACGACGCGATGAAGCGCCGCCGATAGGCCGGCGTGTGCGCGTAGTGCTCGTGATCGAGCACCGCCGTGCGGTACAGGGCCAGCGTGCGGCGCGCCCAGGCGCGCGCCTGCTCGACACCGTCGCGCGCGCTCACGCGGGCGATGCGGTCTCGCTCGGCCTCGTGCTCCGCCGGCACGGTCGGTGGCGACGGCGGCTCTGCCATGCGCAAAGCATCGCGCCGCTGCGCCGTGCCGACAAGACCGCCGCCGCTCACGAGGGCGCCATGTCCACTTCACGCTCGCGCTCACCCTGGCCGCGCACCTCGCCCGACAGCTGCGAGAAGATCCAGGTCGCGGCCATGGTGATCACCCCGACGCACAGGAACGTCAGGCGGAAGGCGCGCAGCACCTGCAGCGGTTGCACCGCGGCGAGCATGGTCGTGAACGTCGTCAGCAGCGCCGCGGCCGCCGCGACCCCGAAACTCATGGCTACCATCTGCACCATGGACAGCAGGCTGTTGCCGCTGCTCGCGAAGTGCTGGCCCAGATCCTTCAGCGTCAGCGTGTTCATCGCCGTGAACTGCAGCGAGTTGACGGCGCCGAACAGCGCGAACTGCACCACCCGCAGCCACAGCGGCTGGCCGGGCACCACCAGCGCGAAGCCGGCGATCGAGGCGCCCACGAGCAGGGTGTTGATCATCAGCACCCGCCGGTAGCCGAAGCGCACGATCAGCGGCGTCGCCGGGCGCTTGGTCAGCATCGCCGCCGCCGCGGCCGGGATCATCATCAGGCCCGATTGCAGCGGCGTGTAGCCGAGCGCGACCTGCAGGGTGAGGGGCAGCAGGAAGGGCACGCTGCCGCTGCCGATGCGCGCGAACAGATTGCCGAGGATCCCGATGCTGAAGGTCGACACGCCGAACAGGTGCGGGGAAAACAGCGGCTGCTCGCGCTGCGAGGCGTGCAGCCAGTAGCCGCTGAGCGTGGCGAGCCCGAATACGAACAGCACCAGCACCACGGCATGCTGCAGATGCAGTTCCGCCAGCCCGTCGAGCGCCACCGACAGGGTGACCATCGCCAGGGCGATCATCACGTATCCGGTCACGTCGAAGCTCCCCGGCGGGCGGCGGGACTGCGGCATGACCGTCCCGGTGAACAGCGCGCCCACGAATCCGACCGGAATGTTGATCAGGAAGATCCAGTGCCACGAGGAGTACTGGGCCAGCCAGCCGCCGACCGTCGGCCCGATCAGCGGGCCGATCAGACCCGGGATCGTGACCATGGCGAGCGCCGGCAGATAGCGCTCGCTGGGCATATTGCGCAGCACCGCCAGTCGGCCCACCGGCAGCAGCATCGAGCCGCCCGCGCCCTGGATGACGCGCGACAGGGCCAGCTCGCGCAGGCTCGAGGACAGCGCGCACAGCGTCGAGCCGGCCACGAACAGCAGGATGGCGCAGAAGAAGCTGGTGCGCGTGCCGAAGCGGTCGGCGAGCCAGCCCGAGGCGGGGATCAGCATCGCCATCGTCAGCGTGTAGGCGATGATCACCGACTGCATGCGCAGCGGGCTCTCGTGCAGGCTCGTCGCCATCGCCGGCAGCGCCGTGGTGACGATGGTCGAGTCGAGCGTCTGCATGAAGAAGCCCGCGGCCACCAGCCACAGCAGCCGCAGCTCCGCCGCGCTGAACCGATCCGTCGACGCCGGAGACGCCTGTTCCGCCACCGCCCGTGCCTTGCGCGCCGGCGCTACTGGCGACTCAGCTGCCGGTAGTATTCGGCGACGGCTTCCCGGTACTGTTCGGCGCCGCGATCCTGGGCCGCCGCGCGGATCGCCTCCTGCGGTTGACCGCGGCCTATGAGCTGCGCCTCCAGCGCGTCGAGCACGTCGATCTCACCGCGCAGCTGCTCGGCAAGCCGCTGCGCGCGGCCGGTGACGATAGCGGCCTCGCCGAGCTGTCGCGACAGGCGCTGTATCTGCGCCAGCTGCTGCGCATCCGCACCCTGCGCGCGCAGCAGCGGCACCACCCCTGCGGCTCCCGCCGCGACCGCGCGCCCTGCGCTCGCGACATCCGTGGCTCCCATGACACCCGCGGCTCCCGCACCACCCCGGCCACTGGTTCCGCGTGGGCCGCTGGCCTGGAGCTGCGCGGCATCGGCAAGCTGCTGCAGCCGGCCGCGCAGCGCGCGCAGGCGCGCCAGCTCGTCTGCGACCGGATCGGGTCGAGCGGAGGCGGCCTCGGCTGCGCGTGTGGCCTCGCCCGCGGCGAGCTGCAGTCGCTGGCGCAGCTCCCCCAGCGCCTGCGTGACGGCGGCGTCGCCCGCCACGACGCGGGATGCGCCACCCTCGTTGATGGACTGCACCTCGATCTCCAGGCGACTCACCGTACCGCTGTCCGCCAGCCCCCGAGCGGCATCGTTGAGCGCCTGCGAAGTCTGCGGCGCCTCGGCGTGATACTGCTGCGCGGCCGACGCGATCTGATCACCCAGGCGCTGCACACCGTCGCTCAGCTCGCGCTTCTGCTCGGTGAGCCGTGCCTGCGGCGTTGCGCCGTAGGAGCTGTCGTCTCCCAGCGGCAGACTGAAGCGCGGGCCTTCGCCGAGGGTTCCGGACTTCACGCCCTGCTGCAGCTGCCGCTCGGCGGCCGCCTGCTGCTCGTACAGCTCGCCCGCCCGATCGGCCAGCCTTGCGACCTGCCGCTGGATCTGCTGGGCGCGCTCGCGTGCCAGCTCGTCGCTCGCCCCGGCCAGCGCCTGCTGGGCCTGCTGGGCCGCGAGTCGCGCCTGCTGGGCCGCGCTCGCACCGTCGCTACCCATGGCGGTGGCGGCCTGATTCATCGCGCGGATCGCATCGGCGAGGCGCTGCGCGAGCAGCCCCCCCGCGCCGGAGCTGCCCTGCGCACCCTGAGAACCCTGCGCATCCTGAGAGCCCTGCTCACCCTGAGAGCCCTGCTCACCCTGAGAGCCCTGCGCGCCCGGCGAGCCCTGCCCATCCTGCTGGCCCTGCGCCCCACCATGCGCGCCGGCCTCGGCCGGGCGCGGCGCCTGCTGCGTCTGCTGCGTCTGCTGCGTCTGCTGCTGCAGCTGCTGCTGCAGATTTTCGGCATCGCGCTGCAGCGATTGCTGCTGCCAGCGCTGCTCGGGCGTGAGCGGCTGGGAGTGCTGCAGCTGCGCGGCGAGCTGCTGCTGGCGCCGGGCCAGATCCTGCAGGCGCCGCGCGAGCCGGTCGGCCTGCTGATCGGTGGACTGCGCGGTCACGCCGCCGCCGCTCTCATATTGATTCTTCTGCAGGTCCATCTCCAGCTGGTAGATCTGCGCCATGTCCTGCCCGGACTGCGGACTGCCGCCGCCGTTGCCGTGCTGCACGGCGACCTGCACATCCGTGTATTGCGCCTGTGCCTGCAACAGGTACTGCAGCGCCTGCTGCTCGGGTCCGAGTGCCGCCGACAGCTCGGTCGCGGCCAGATGCCGGGCCGCCGGCTGCATCGCCTTGGCGGCCTGCTGCATGCTGTCGATGAAGCGCGCAATCTGCGGATCGGCGCTCACGAGCTGGCGCGCCTGCGAGCGCGCCGCCAGCGACTGCGCCTGAGCGGCGAGCTTGCCCTGCAGCGTGGCGAGCATCGTCGCGCTGTCGTGCAGCGCCGCGACCGCGTGGCCGCTCGAGCCGGCGGGTGCAGCCGCGTCGGAGCCGGCGGCGGCATCATCGGCAGCCCCCTGCAGGCTCTGCTGCTGCGCGCGCAGCAGGTTCCACGTCGACAGCAGAATCTCGCGCTGGCGCTGCGAGATCTGCTGCTGCTCGTTCTGCGCGCCGCCGCCACCCGCGGCCTGCGACTGCGAGTAGCGCCGATCGAAGGGCTGCACGTCGATGAAATACATATCGCTCTGGGCGCTCAGCTCATGGCCGCGCGCCACCGCGTAGTAGCTCACCAGATCGCCGGGCGCGAGCGCACGCGCCGCCCCGTCGGGTCGCAGAGACTCGAGCGCGAACACGTACTGGTCGGCGGTGGCGGCCCCGGCAGCCCCGGCAGCCCCGGTGAATCGGGCGGCCTCGGTGGGTCCACCGTCCTGCGCGCCGCTGTCACGCGCGCCGGGGCCCCGCTTGTCCGCACCCCTGACGGGAAGCGCGAGCGTGCGCCAGGCACCGCCGTTGACCGCATAGCGCAGCTCGAGCGATTGCAGCCCGTAGTCGTCGCTCGCCTGCACGTCGGTGGTCACCTCCTCGATGCGGCTGGCAGAGTAATCGCGACCGGGCCACGTCACGCGCACCTGGGGCGGCGGCACCGGCAGCACCTTGATCAGGTAGTCGTCGGTGAGACGCACGCGCTCGCTGCCGATGCGCGCGGCGAGATAGTAGCGCGCATCACGCGCCACCTGCAGGGTACCCTCGGCTCGGTCTGCGCGTATCGCGAGCGGTGTCGCCGTGGAGTCGAGCACCAGCTCGGCGCCGGTGAGCGGCGGGTCGGTGCGCAGCTGTACATCGACCCGGGTGCCGGCGATGGCGCGGATGTCCCCGTCGCCCTCCTGCACCGCGTCGGGCCGGCGGGTCCACGTCGGGTAGTGATAGATGAGCCGCAGCTGCGCGACGCTGGGGACATCCACGACCTGCAGCTGGAAGGTCGGGCTGCGCACCGCGGCCGCGGATACGTAGTAGCTCACCGGCTCGCGCACCGAGAAGAAGGTGAAGCTGAAGGCGGGATTGACCGACGCGCCCGCGAGCGGGACGCCGGTGACCGGGGCACCCGCGAGCGCACCGCCGCCGACCGCCTCGCCCGCCTCGCCCGGCTCGCGCGTCATGTTGATCTGCTCCCACGGGCCGGCGCCGACGCGCGCGTGCAGCTGTGCTCCCGGCGGCGCAAACCCCTGCATCCAGGAGCGTACGGTGACGCTGCCGCCGCGGCGCACGGCCACGTTGCCGGGCTGCACGGCGATGCGCCGCACGGGAGCCAGATCGCGCAGCAGCCAGCCGGCCCAGATGACGCGCGCGCCGTCGCGGTACAGACCCGGTCCGAAGGCCGCCAGCCCGATGAGCCCCAGCAGCAGGACGGCCGCCGTGGCGGCGGGAACCACCAGACGCGCGGCGCTGAGGTGAGCTTGCGGGGGATGCCGCTCGGCGATGCCGAGCGCGTCTTCGGCCAGCAGCTCACGGAACGGGTGCTGCGCGGCGAGCTGATCGAGGGTGTGCAGGCGGCCGTCGAATTCCTTTGCGAGCGTCTCCACGGCGCTGGCGCGCCGCTGTCGCAGTCGCCGCAGCGGCAGCGCGAGCAGCAGCAGCGCCAGGCTGGCCAGCACCACCAGCAGCGTCACGCGGACCAGCGCGAGCGTGCCGCTGCCGAAGCCGGTGCGAATCGCAAGCCAGCTGCCCGCGAGCGTCAGCAGCAGCGCGGCCAGCGCCATCGCCGCCGCCGCGCGCAGCCACAGCTCGCCTCCGAGACGTGCGGCGAACTGCGCCAGGTAGCGCGCCAGGCGCTGTTCGGAGGAGCCGGCGCTCATGATGATCCGCGGGGCTGCGGCTCGGACCGCTGCCGCAGGGTGCGCAGGCTGTAGGTGCCGAGCAGCGATTCGGCGAGCACCAGCAGCGCCGTGAGCAGCAGCAGCAGCGGTGCCAGCGGTACACGCACCACGCTGCCGCTCGCCGCGGCGGCCGGGCCCGCGGCGCCGCGCGCCGCAGCCGCGCCTCCGGCGGACTCCGCGCCGGCAGACGCCCCGCCGCCGCCGGACTGCAGCGCCGCGAGCGCGCGGCGCCAGCGCGCCAGCATGGCGCTCGACATCGGCGTCAGGTCGGACTCCAGCGGATCGGGATTCACGGCCACCAGTGCCTCCCCGGCGGCAGTATAGATCTGATAGAAGCCGGTCTGGTCCAACTTCACGGTCAGCGGCCGGCTGGTATCGGCCAGCGACAGCACCGTCCTGCCGGCAGGATCGATGAGCTGGCCGGCCGGACCCCCGGCGCGACCGAGCGCCAGGCTCGCCCCCACGGTCTCGGCCGCCGGCAGCTCGCCGCGACCGCTCAGGTAGCGCGCCGTCTGCGCCATGAGCCCGACGAACAGCGGCTGCACCGGCAGGTCATTGCCGTCATCGTCCAGATCGCTCGTGTACAGCAGCACACGCCCGCGCCCGATAGGCCGCTCGAGCAGCAGCGGCGCGCCGTTGCTCGCCGCGACCAGCACCCGATCGGCGGGCTGCGGCGCGAGCAGCAGCAGGTGGCTGAGGTTGAGCGCCTCCCAGCCGCTCAAACCCGCCAGCACCGGGTCACCGGCCTCGAGCTGGCCGACCGACAGCGGCGCGTCGTTCGCGCCGGCGCTGCCCCGCACGGCATCGCCGATCACCGGCAGTCGATCCACCGCCGCGGCGTGCGCGCCGAGGGCCGCGAAGATCGCGCCTCCGCCGGCGACGTAGGCGTGCAGCTGCGCGGCCAGATCCGCACCGACCGCGCCCAGATCATCGATCATGAGCCAGCGGTAGCGCGGCAGCGTGCGCGCATCGAAGCTCGCGAGCGGCTGCACCTGGGCGACATAGCCGCTGTCTGCGGCGGCGAGCGCGGTGGACAGATAGCTCACGGCGCGCTCATCCGCCGCGTCGGTGAGCAGCGGCACGGGCTCGGCGGGTGCGTTGTGGATCACCGCCCAGCGGATGTTGTCGGCGGGCAGCGCATCGGCGTCGATGCCGGCCACCAGGCGGGCGATCACGCGATCATCCCCGAGCGGCAGCAACGGCTGCGCAAAGCGAAACTCGGCCTGCGCGTCGGCGGCCAGCGTCTGCGTGAGGCGGCCCGCGGGCCTGCCGGCGATCTCCAGGCTCACCGTGAGCGCGCGCATCGGGGTGTGAAAGCCGCGCACGCTCACGACGATGTCGTTGCCGGAGCGGCGAATGGCGCTGATCGCCCAGTTGGGCTCTCCCGCTTCCCCCGCCGCGAGCGGACCGACCGGGTACAGCTGCACGGAGAGCGTGCGATCGGGTGAGGCCGGCGGCATCAGGTCCGCAAAGCGCGTGGGCGTGCCGCTCGCCTGAAAGTCGCTGATGAAGTGCACGTCCACGGCTCCGCGCCGCCGCGCGAGCACGGCATCCAGGCCCGCCATCGCCGCTCCGTAGTCGAGCCGCCCGGGCCCGACGCGCACGCCGGCGAGCGCGGCGCGCAGCGCCGTGGCGTCCGCGGTGGGCTCGGCGCCGGAGACCACCGACAGACCGTCCGCGGCGCTGAGAATCTGCGCGCGCTCGCCCGCTCCCAGCCGATCGATCAGCCCGCGCGCCACGGCGCGCGCGCGCCCGAGGCGTCCGTCGGCGCCCATCGACATCGAGGTGTCCAGCACGATCAGCTGCAAGGCCGCGTGCGTGCCGGCCGGGGCGCCGTGACGCCGCCACAGCGGCTGCGCGAAGGCGCAGCAAAGCGCCGCCAGCAGCAGCAGGCGCAGCGCCAGCAGCGTCAGGTGCTGCCAGCGCCTGCGCGCGCGCAGCGGCTGCGGCTGCGGCTCGAGCAGCCATGCGGAGCTGAAGGGCTCGCGCCGCGTCTCGCGCACGCGCCGGCGGTGCAGCCACAGCGGCAGCGCGATGGCCGCGAGACCCAGCAGGTACAGCGGTGCCAGCAGGCTCATCGGCGCCGCTCGCGAAACCGCAGGTACTGGCGCAGCGGCACGGCGAGCGGCTGCGAGGTGTCCAGCAGCAGGTGATCGGCGCCGGCCGCGGCGGCGGCATCGCGCAGTGCCTGCACGTGGCGGCGCACGCGCGCCGGGTAGACGCGCCGCGCATACTCGGCCGACACCTCGACCTGCTCGCCGGTTTCCATGTCCTCGAGCAGCGCGCCGTCGCGCAGCGCCGGCTCGAGCTCGCGCGGATGGAGGATCTGGAAGAGCATGACGTCGCTGCCCTGGAAGGCGAGCGGCCGCACGCTGTCGATGAGCGCCGCCGGATCGCAGTAGAAGTCCGACAGCAGCGCGACCATGCCGCGCCGCGCGCTGTGCGAGCGAAAGCGCTCCACCGGCTGGCGGTAGTCGGTGCGGTGCGCGGGCGCGGCGCGCTCGATCAGGTACAGCACCCCCTCGAGCTGTCCGGTGCGCGTCGAGGGCGCGCGCAGCTCGCGCACGGCCTCGTCGAACACCAGCAGGCCGACGGCGTCGTGCTGGCGCGAGGCGAGGTAGGCGAGACTGGCGGCGAGCAGCTGCGCGTAGCGGAACTTGCTCAGTCCGGGTGCGCCGTAACCCATCGATGCGCTCGCGTCCAGCAGCAGCATCAGGTGGCTGTTGGTCTCGCCGAGGAAGCGCTTGATCACGGTGCGATCGGTGCGCGCGTACACGTTCCAGTCGATGAATCGCGGGTCGTCGCCCTCCATGTAGGCGCGGTATTCGACGAACTCCTGGCTGAAGCCGAGTCGCGGCGAGCGATGCAGCCCGACCAGCGTGCCTTCCACGGCCACCCGCGCCGCCAGCGGGAGGTTGGCGAGCCCCGCCAGCACCTCCGGCGCCAGCAGCCGCGCCGCCGACGCCGCGGCGTGCCGCGCCGGCGCGCGCTCGGCGGGCGTGGGCTGCTCGGGCATGGCCTCCTCGATCGATGGCACCGTCATGGCCGCGTCCGCCAGCCTCAATGCCGGTGCGCGACCAGCAGCGCGCGCAGCACGTCGTCCACGCTCTTGCCGTGCGACTCGGCCTGGTAGTTGGTCAGCACCCGATGGCGCAGCACCGGCAGCGTGAGCGCCGCCACGTCGGCGGGGGTGACGTGATAGCGCCCCTGCAGCAGCGCGCGCGCCTTGGCGGCCAGCACCAGAAACATCGTGGCGCGCACGCTCGCGCCGAACTTGACGTAGGAGCGCACCGCGTCGGGGGCGAGCGGATCGTCGGGTCGCGTGGCGCGCACCAGCTCGACCGCGTAGCGGCTCACTTCCTCCGCGACCGGCACCTGACGCACCAGCCACTGGAATTTCAGCAGCTGCGCAGCGTCGGTGCAGGCGCGCACCTCGGGCACGTCGATGCGCGTGGTGAAGCGCTCGATCACGGCCAGCTCCTCCTCGATGCCCAGATGATCGAGAATCACGTTGAACAGGAAGCGGTCGAGCTGCGCCTCGGGCAGCGGATAGGTGCCCTCGAGCTCGATCGGGTTCTGCGTGGCGAGCACGAAGAACGGCGGCTCGAGCGCATGCGCGTGACCGCGCACCGTCACGCAGCGCTCCTGCATCGCCTCCAGCAGCGCCGACTGCGTCTTCGGGGGCGTGCGGTTGATCTCGTCGGCCAGCAGCACATTGGCGAACACCGGACCGGGGACGAAGGTCCACACGCGCCGCCCGCTGCCGGCCTCCTCCTCGACGACGTCGGTCCCGGTCACGTCGGTCGGCATGAGATCCGGCGTGAACTGGATGCGCTTGAAGGTGAGGCCGAGCGCACCGGCGAGCGTGCGCACCAGCAGCGTCTTGGCGGTGCCGGGCATGCCGGTGATCAGGCAGTGCCCGCCCACCAGCAGCGTGATCAGCAGGTGCTCGACGACCTCGCCCTGGCCGACCACGACCCTGGCGACCTCGGTGCGGATGGCCTGCATCGCCGGCCGGAACTGCGCGACCAGAGCGCGCGCTTCCTCGCCCAGCCGGTTGACGGCTTCGTCGGCGCGGGGACTGGTGGTGACCTGGTTCATGGGGAGCCTTTATCGGGGATAGGGATTGGAAGCCGCCGCGGCGCCCGCGCCGCGCGCGCCGACCACCTGCAGCAGCAGCTGCTGGGCGGGCAGGAAGTTGGGAGCGATCTCCAGGGCGGCGAGCACCTCGCGGCGCGCCTCGGGCAGCGCGTGCAGGGCGAACTGCGCGCGCGCCAGGCGCAGGTGCGCGCCCGCCTGGTCGGGCGGATTGAGCGCCATGGCGATGCGATACTCGCCGAGCGCCTCCTGCGCCCGGTGCGCCTCAAGCAGCCAGTCGCCGAGCTCGCCGTGCAGCTCATCGTCCATCGGGGCCACGTAGTTGACGCTGTCGAGCACCGCGATGGCCTCATCGAGCCGGCCGGCCCCGTGCAGACCGCGCGCGAGCTCGCGCAGCGCCCCCGGGTCGTGCCCGCCGCGCTGCCAGTAGTCCAGCAGCGTCGCGAGCACGCGCGGCCGCTGGCCGCCGGCGGCGTAGGCGGCCGCCAGCGGCAGGTAGGGACTGCCGTCACCCACGTCCTGCGCCAGCCACCCGAGGGCACGCTGCGCGGCGGCGGCGGCGCCGCTCCAGTCGGAGCGCGCCGCGGCCGCGCTCGCGGCCGCGCGCGCCGCGCGCCAGTCATCGATATGCGCGAACAGCGTGCCGTAGCGCTGCCCGAGATCCGCCTGGAAGCGCGTGTCGAACTGCGCGGCGCTCAGGCCGAGCGAGCGCTGCAGCGCCACCGACGCGTCGCTGGTGTGCTCGAAGGCGTGCAGCAGCGCGCGCAGCCGGTCGAACCCGAAGCGGCGATCGATGAAGTCGCACACCAGCCCGGCCTGCATGTAGGAGACCAGCAGCTGCCCGGGATACTGCGGGCGCACGAAGCCGCGGTTCAGCTGCGCGATCGGCAGGGCGCGGCCCTGCGCGAACGCCGCGAACACATCTTCGGGAATCTGCACGCCCTTGATCGGACCGGTGCGCCACTCCTCGAACACCGACAGGCCCTCGGTGAGCCAGCGCGGCACGCGAAAGTCGGTGGATTCGAGCGTGAACACGTGCGCCATCTCGTGCCACAGCGTCGAGCCCCAGTCGAAGGCGCCCTCCTCGCGCGTCGCCGGTGAGTCGATCGCGACCACATAGCCGAAGGTCACACCGAGCTCCCCGCCCATGCCCGGCAAGCCCTCGGTGCGTACCGCAAGATCATCGTGGTTGGAGTAGATCTCGACGTCCACCGGCTGGCGCAGCTGGAAGCGATAGTGCTGCGTGTCGATGCGCAGCGCCTGCTCGACGAGGCGTCGGGCGTAGGGTGCGAGTACGGCGGATTCATCAGGACGGATGCGCAGGATGAGCGCCGGGGCACCCGGCGCTCCCCCGGGCAGGCGGTCGTATTCGAGCACGTCGTACTTTTTGAGCGCGTCGAGCAGCCGCAGGGTATTGACCGTGACCGGATCGTACGGGTCGCCGCGGTAGGCATCCTGCAGCAGCGCGGTCGCCTCGGGCAGCCGGTCCTCGCGCAGCAGGCAGCTCGCCAGCTGCACCTGCGCGGGCCACAGATCCGGCTGCGCGAGGATCGCCTTGCGGTACAGCGCGATCGCCGCGCTCTCGCGCCAGCGCAGGTCATAGAAGTGCGCGGGGATCGCGTAGGCGTCGCCGAAGCCCGGATCCTCCCGCAGCGCGCGCTCGATCCACTGCGAGCCGTCGCCGCCCTGGAACTGCGCGAGCGCGGCGCGCAATGCGTAGACCTGCAGCTGCGGCAGCTGCGCCTGCGCGGCGAGCGTGCCGGCGCGCTCGATCAGCGGCCCCGCCGTGGCCGCATCGCCATCCTCCAGCGCGACGCGCGCCGCCAGCAGCAGCCCCGCGAGACGCGCCCCCGCCGGCGCGGCAGCGTCCCGCAGCACCGGCTGCAGGTCGGCGTCGGCCTGGGACTCGAATTCATCCGCCAGGACCGCGGCGGAAGCGACCTGCGCATAGGCATCGTGCGGGTCGCGCTGCAGGGCCTCCCTGAAGAGCTCCAGCGCCTGCTGCGGCTGGAAGGAATCGATGTACAGCTGCCCCCAGCGCACGCGCAGCCCCGCGTCGTCCGGGTGCGCGGCGACGGCTGCGCGGAACTGGTCGTTGGCGCGCGCCAGGTCCCCCAGCGCCCAGGCGCCCTCGGCGCGCTCCGCGGGTGTGGTCCCGCCGTCGGCGAGCCTCCGGTAGCAGCCAGCGGCCTCGGCGTGGCGCGAGCCCCAGTTGAGCGCATCGCAGTGACGCACCGCCGAATCGCCCACCGCCCCGTAGGGCAGATCGCGTGCCCGCGCCGCAAGCGGCAGCAGGATCGACAGTGAGGCTGCGCACAGCCCCGCGACCCACGACATCGCCGTGCACCCCGGCGCCGCGCCCACGGAATCAGGGCTGCGCATGCGCATCACCGCCGGCGCCGACACCGCCCTGACCCACACCGCCCGGGTCCGCCCCGCCCTGGCCGGCGCTGCCCTGGCCGGCGCTGCCCTGGCCGGCGCTGCGGCTCCGATCGATGCGCTGCTGCACCTCCGCGAGTTGCACCAGCAGCTGCTCGAGCCGCGCGCTGTACTGATCGGGGGGCATCTCGCCCTTGCGCTGCTCGAGCGCGGCGATGCTCGCGTTGAGCTGCTCGCGCCGCCGAAGCAAGGCCGGGGGAGCGCCTGCGACGGCGCCCTCGCCCACGGCGGCGGCGCCGGCACCTGGGGCCGCGGCGCCACCGGCGGCGCCCGACGCGCGCAACGCCGCGACCGTGAACAGCCCGCCGTCGTCTCCCTGCAGCACGGCGTGCTCGCTCGCGAGCAGTATCTGGCGGCGAAAGTAGTCCTGCACGCGCCGGTTCGCATAGTCGTAGGCTTCGCGCGCGCTGATCGCGCCGTTCTTGTCGCTGTCGGCCTCGGCCGAGATCAGCGCCGCCGCGAATGCATCGCCGAAGCGCGTGGCGTTCTTCTCATCGCCGTTGCGCGTGGCGGTGATCAGCACACGGTGCGGCCGGGCCAGTGGACCGAGCAGCGCGCCGCTGCAGCTGCCGGTGGCCACGACCAGCTGCTCGCGCATCGGCAGCGCGTCGAGCATGCCGGCGATGTCCCGGTCGGTCAGGTCGGGTCCGGGCAGGTTGAACTTGTACTGGCGGCCGTCGTAGCTGCCGTGGCCGACCAGGTAGACGATCAGCCGGTCATCGCGGCCGGTGGCGTGCACCAGAGCGTGAAAGTAGGCGAGCACGGAGGCGCGCGAGGCGCTCGGCCCGGCCAGGACATGCACGTTGGCCGGCGATGTCAGGGTGCGGCCGGCAGCGGCGAGCGCGCGCGCCTCGGCATCGAACTCGCGGCTGTAGCCGGGCTCGCCTCCGAGCCCCTCGACGATCACGACGCGCAGTCCGGCCAGCGCCGGCAGCGGCGCGAGGCAGACCATGAGCGCCAGCGCGAGCGCCGCGGCGGTGCGCGAGGCACTCATATCACCCCCCAGCGCCGGCGCAGCAGCCACTCGGCGCCCTTGAGGAGCGCGAGCAGCAGGAACAGCAGCGGCGCGTCCCACAGCGGCAGCAATCGCTGCTCGATCACACCGGCGCTCGAGGCGCGGATCGCCTGGGGCAGGCCGCCGAGCTGATCCGGGCGCCAGTACCGTCCGCCGGTGGCCGCCGCGAGGTGCTCGAGCAGGCTGCGGTTCTGGCGCAGCGAGAAGTATTCGGCCTCCCCCTGCTCGAACTGCAGGCTGGTGCGCGTCGAGTCGAGCGGCTGGCCGTCTCGCCGGGCGCTCGCCTCGATGACGAACGACCCCGAGTGCAGCGGCGGGTAGCTCCCCTGGTAGATACCGGGTTGGTCGGGCACCGGGCGCAGTGGAAAGCTCGCGGACTCCTGCGGCGAGCTGACGCTGGCGATGAGCTGTGCGTCGCTGATCGGCACGAAGGTCGCATCGCGCAGCTGGGCGCGCACCTCGATCGCGCCGCTGCGCGCCCGCGCGGTCAGCTCGAAGGGCTGAGGCACATTCTCGACCATCCCGCGCAGCAGCTGTCGCCAGAACTGCTGGTGGCGCTGATCGGTGCTCGGCAGTCCCATGCGCCAGCGCCAGGTGCCGCCGGTGGCCAGGATCAGGGTTCGGCCACGCCCGTAGGGCTCGCTCACCAGCAGCGGCTGCTCGTGATCGCCGACCCGGATCGCGAGCAGAGTGGTCGCCGCCAGGCGCGGCGCACCCACGTCCTGGTAGTCGGCGATCGGCGGCAGCGTGGCCCACAGCCGCTCGTTCTGCGCCGGATCGTCGGAGAACTGCAGCATCGGGTCGAGCCGGCCGCGCGCCGTGAGCACCACCGGCACCCGCGTGCGGTGGAAGCTGTCGGTGCCGTCGGCGCTGTCGGCGCTGTCGTCCCCCGCGCCACCGGGCGCACTGCCGCTGCTGCCGCTGCTG
>DATJSD010000132.1:0-23996 GCA_035504335.1 Steroidobacteraceae bacterium
CGTGGCGACCACGTTGTTCGCCAGCGTCTGGGCGGAGGTCGGAGTCGCGACCCCGAGAATGCGCTCCTGCGAGGTGGCGAAGGGGATGAAGACCACGTCGTCCTGATCCTGGCCGGTCGCGGAATGACCCTTGGCGGCCAGCACCCCGACGACGGTCATCGGTACATTCTTGATCAGCACCGTGGCGCCAATTGGATCAGAGAACGGGCCGAACAGGTTGAGCACCACCGTCTGCCCGAGCACACAGACCGTCGCGCCGTCGTGATCGTCCTCCGGGGTGAGTGCACGGCCGGCGATCACGGGCCAGCGCCGGATCGACAGATAGCTGGCCGATACGCCCTGCACGCTCGTGCTCCAGTTCTGGTCGCCGTAGACGACCTGCGTGTTCTGGCGGTTCACATAGCTGACGTCCGCCACCGCGCCGTCCTCCTCGAGGATCGCCCCCACATCGCGCACGCGCAGACTCGCGGCGCTGCCGTTGCCGGCCCGCACACCGTTGATGCGCGTTGCCCCGGGCAGCACCACCAGCAGGTCGGTGCCGAGACTCTGCACCTGGGCCTCGACCGCGGCGCGTGCGCCCTCGCCGACTGCGACCATGGCGATCAGCGCCGCCACACCGATGAACATGCCCAACATGGTCAGGCCGGCGCGCATTTTGTTGCGCCCGATCGCCCGCAGCGCCGCGAGCACGCCCATCCAGCCGATGGAGCCGGCCTCGTGCAGCAGGCTGTCCCAGCGACCGCTGAAGCGATGTTCCCGGTAGGGGCTCACCGGCGTCAGCGAGCGCTGCTCGAGCCTCTCGGGCGCATGGGCGGTGGGCTGGTCGGAGATGATCCGGCCGTCCCGCAGGGTGATGATGCGATCGGCCATCTGCGCCAGGTCGCGCTCGTGTGTCACCAGCACCACGGTGACGCCGCGCTCGCGATTGAGCGCGCGGATGGTCGCGAGGAGCTCCAGCGCGTTCTGCGAGTCGAGATTGCCGGTCGGCTCGTCGGCCAGCAGGATCGCCGGATCGTTGACCAGCGCGCGCGCGATCGCGACGCGCTGCTGCTGTCCGCCCGACAGCTGGTTGGGTTGATTGCGCTCGCGGTCGCTCAGGCCGAGCATGCGCAGCATGTCGCGTGCGCGTGCGGTGTTACCCTCGATCTGCGCCGCGTAGAACAGCGGCAGCTCGACGTTCTCGAGCGCACTGGTTCGCGGCAGCAGGTTGAAGGTCTGGAAGACGAAACCGATGCGCCGCCCGCGGATGCGCGCCAGCTCCGGCTCGTCCAGGTGCGCGACATTGACGCCCTCCAGCAGGTACTCGCCCGCGGTCGGCTGATCGAGGCAGCCCAGAATGTTCATCAGCGTGGACTTACCCGAGCCGGAGGCGCCCATGATCGCCAGGAATTCGCCGCGCGCGACCGTCAGGCTGACGCCACGTAACGCGTGCACGTCCGCGCCGCCGAGGGGATAGACCTTGGTGACCTCGCGCACGCTGAGCACCGGCTCACCGATGCGGGTGTCCCCCGCGCTCACAGGCGGAAGCCTCCCCTGAAGCCCACGCCCGCCCCCGGGGGGCGGTTGCCGCCCTGGGGCTGGGCCGGCGGGGCGTTCGGCCGCACCGCGTTGACGACTACCTGGTCGCCGACCTGTAGCCCGTCGCCCGAGACCTCGATCAGCGTGCCGTCATCCAGACCGGTGCGCACGGGTACGGCCACGAGCTTGCCATCGCGCAGCAGCCACAGCTGCGCGGGGGCGCCGCGCAGCCCCGGGGCGCCGCGTGTTCCGGCGGCGCTGCGGCCACCCTCGGGACCGTTGGGGCCGGTGCCGAAGGCGCGCCTTCGACCGGGAGTCCCGTGCCCCGTGCCGGGCCCACTCCCGCCGAATGCGCCCCCGCCGAATCCGCCTCGACCAGCGTAACCGCCGGCCGATGCGCGTGCCGCTGCGCCACCGTGCGTCGCTGCGCCACCGCCCTCGGCACCGCCGCCGCGCGCCGCCGCGTGGCCGCTTGGGGTTGCGGCGCGGCGCGCGCTGCGCGCGAGTCCCTCGGGGTTGAAGCGGATCGCGGGCAGCGGCACGCGCAGTACGTTACGGCGTTGGGCCGTGATGATGTGGGCGTCCGCGGTCATGCCGGGGAACAGCGCCATATCCTCGTTCGGCACATCGACGACCACGTCGTACGTGACCACGTTCTGCACAGTGATGGGCCCCTCGCGGATCTGGCGTACCCGGCCCAGGAATGTGCGGTTCGGATACGCCTGCACGGTGAAATAGGCCTGCTGGCCGGGTCTGACGCCGCCGACGTCCGCCTCGCTGACGTTGGTATCCACCTGCATCGAATGCATATCCTTGCCGATCAGGAACAGCGGCGCGGCCGACAGGCTCGACACCACCGTCTGGCCGACGTCGATGTAGCGCGTGATGACCATGCCGTTGACGGGTGAGAGGATCCGCGTATAGCCGAGGTTGACGCGTGCGCCATGCAGGGCGGCCTGCTGCTGCGCCACGGTCGCCTCATCGAGCTGTATCTGCGCGTGATCCTGATCGAGAGTCGCTTTGTCGGTATTGATGGTCTCCTGCGAGACGATGCCCTGGCCGATCAGCTTCTGATCGTAGGCATAGACGCGCGCCTGATTGGCGGCCGCCACGCGGTCCTTGGCAAGCTGCGCCATGCCCGAGTGCAGCAACGCCGTATCCTGATCGACGATCACCTGGAACGGCAGCGGATCGATGAGCGCGCAGAGCTGGCCGATCCTGACGGGCGTGTTGTAATCGCAATACCAGGCCTTGATGTCGCCCGATACATAGGACTCGACCTGGGCGGTCACGACGGGGTTGAGCGCGCCGGTCATGGTGACCGTGCGCTGGATGTCGCCACGGGTCACGCTCGCCGTAATATAGCGCAGCGGTGGATCGCGCCCATGCCACCACGCGCCGGCCGCGCCTGCGGCGACGACCAGCGCCCCCGCGACCCACGGCAGGGCACGGCGCAGCCGTGAGGAGTGCCCGGAATCCGATCTGTCTGTCTGTCGCATTGTCGTATGAACCGATGCGCTCTTAAACGGGGACGGGACCGTAAGGTTGGCGAGCCGCCGTGTCCGGACTGCAATGAAGTGAAAAGTTACATCAAGGAATTGACGCTGTGGCATCCGAGGCGAGGCCATCGGGCCCGCGGCGCGCTGCCGGGTCCCTGGGACGCTCGCCGAGACGCATCCCGATGAGCGCGCGAGTGCCGCTGGGCGGGCCACCGCAGAGCGTGGCCGTACTGAAGCTTTCCGCCATCGGCGATGTCTGCCATGCCCTGCCGGTCGTACGCACCCTGCAGCGCGCGTGGCCGGCCGCGCGCTTCACCTGGATCATCGGACGCGTCGAGTCGCAGCTGCTCGCGGGCATCCCGGACATCGAGTTCGTGGTGCTCGACAAGCGCCGGGGGCTGGCGGCCTACGCCGACGTGCGCCGTGCGCTGCGCTCGCGGCGCTTCGATCTGCTGCTGCACATGCAGTTCGCTCTGCGCGCCAGCGCCGTCGCGGCGCTGACGCGCGCGCGCGTGAAGCTCGGCTACGATCGCGCGCGTGCGCTCGATCTGCAGTGGCTGTTCACCTCGCAGCGCATCGCGCCGGTGCCGCGCGAGCACGTGATGGACGCGCTGTTCGGCTTCGCGCGCAGCTGCGGTGTCGCCGAGCGCGACTACCGCTGGGACATTCCGCTGCCGCAGGCGGCGCGCGAGCGCGCCGAGCGCATCATTCCGGAGGGCAGCCGGGCGCTCATCGTCAGCCCCTGCTCGAGCCATGCGGTGCGCAACTGGCGCGCCGCGTATTACGCGCAGGTGTGCGACTACGCCGCGGAGCGGCTGGGGCTGCGCGTGATTCTGTGCGGCGGGCGCTCGAGCCTCGAGCGGCGCATGGGCGAGGAGGTGGCGCGCGCGATGCGCGCGCCGTGCGAGAACCTGATCGGCCGGGATACCCTCCAGGAGCTGTATGCGCTGCTGCGTCGGGCCGCGGTGCTGCTCACACCGGATTCGGGGCCGGCGCACATGGCCACGGCGGCCGGTATCCCGGTGATCGGGCTGTACGCCTCCACCAGCAGCGCACGCACCGGACCGTACTTCAGCCGGCAATGGTGCGTGGACCGCTTCGAGCTCGCCGCGCGCACCTATCTGGGCAAAAGCGCCGCCGAGCTGCCCTGGCGTACCAAGATCGATCGGCCTGGGGTCATGGATCTGATTCGTCCGGAGGAAGTCATCGAGCGGCTCGCGGCCTGGGCCGCCGCCGATGGGCCGCGCGGCCGGGCCGCCGCCGACGGGGTGCGCGCGTGACCCACAGGGTCGGCCTGTCGGCCTGCATCATCACTTACAACGAGGCGGATCGCATCGAGGCCTGCGTGCGCTCGCTGAGCTTCTGCGATGAGATCCTGGTCGTGGATTCGCACTCGACCGATGACACGCGCGAGCGGGCACGGGCGCTGGGGGCGCGGGTCATCGAGCGCGACTGGCCGGGCTATCGCTCGCAGAAGCAGTTCGCCGTGGAGGGCGCCGCCCACGATTGGGTGCTGTGCCTGGATGCGGACGAGCGCGTGAGCGACGCCCTGCGGCGGCAGATCGAGACGCTGCGCGACGCGGGTTTCGAGGGTCGGGCCGGATGGTCGCTGCCGCGCATCACCGACTACTTCGGGCGCTTTCTGCGCCACGGCAACGCGTATCCGGACCGGCTGGTGCGTCTCTTCGACCGGCGGCGCGGCGGATGGACGGGCCGCGAGATCCACGAGAATACGCGCGTGCAGGGCCCGGTCGGGCGGCTGGGTGGTCATCTGGAGCACTATCCCTATCGCAGTCTGACTGACCACCAGCTGCGCATGCAGCGCTACGCGACCCTGATGGCGCAGTCCCTGTATGCCAGCGGCAGGCGCTGCGGCCTGGGCCGGGTGCTGCTGAACGCCGAGTGGCGCTTCCTGCGCGGCTATTGGCTGCGGCTGGGTTTTCTCGACGGCTGGCGTGGCCTGGTGTTCGCCCTCATCGAGTCCAACTACGTGCGGCGCAAGTACCTGCAGCTCTACTGGCTCAGCAAGGGACTGCCGCGCTGACGGCGGGCCGTGGCGAGATCTGCCTGCAGTGGCGCGGTCCGCCTGAGGGGGCGCGGTCCGCCTTCAGCCCGGGCCCGCCGGCAGGACCTCGCGCAGCATGCGGGCCAGCCGATCGATGTCCGCGGCGGAATGCGCGGTGGAGATGAAACCCACTTCGAAGGGGCTCGGGGCGAGGTAGATGCCGCGCTCGAGCAGCGCATGAAACATCGGCGCAAAGCTCGCGGCGGCGTCAGGTGGCAGGCCGCGCGGGGTGCGTATCGGCGTCGCCGGCCGGCCGCTACCCGACAGCGCCAGCCAGAAGATCGAGCCGGCACGCTGCACGGCCAGGTGCGGCAGGTCGGCGAGCGCGCGTTCGAGCCGCGCGCCGAGCGCCTCGAGCCGCGCGTACAGCCGCCCGTCGGCCAGGCGCTGCAGGGTGGCGAGCCCGGCGCACATGGCGAGCGGGTTGGCGCTGAGGGTGCCGGCCTGGTAGACCGGTCCGACGGGCGCGACCCGCTCCATGAGCTCGCGCCGGCCGCCGTAGGCGCCGACCGGGAAGCCACCGCCGATGACCTTGCCGTAGGTAATGAGGTCGGGGTGGATACCGCTCAGGCCGGCGAACCCCTGGAAGCCCAGGCGGAAGCCCGTGATCACCTCGTCGAAGATCAGCAGCGCGCCGTGCGCGCGCGCCAGGGTCGCCAGCTTCTGCAGAAACTGCGGGCGCTGCGGCAGCAGACCGTAATTGGCCGGCAGGGGCTCGATGATCGCGGCGGCGATGTGCGCGCCCTCGCGCTCGAACAGCGCCTCGAGCGCCGTTTCATCATCGAGCGGCGCCACCAGCGTGCCCTGCGCGACATCGGGCGCGAGTCCGGCGCTGTCGGGCAGCGGCGCTTCGGCCAGGCCCGAACCGGCCCGCAGCAGCATCGAGTCGGCGTGACCGTGATAACAGCCCTCGAATTTGAGGATCCTGGGCCGGCCGGTGGCGGCACGCGCCACGCGCAGCGCCGACATCACCGCCTCGGTGCCCGAGTTCACGAAGCGCAGACTCTCCACCCAGGGTACGCGCCGGGTGATCAGCTCGGCGAGCTCCAGGCTGTAGGGTTCCGCGGTGCCCAGACTCCAGCCACGCGCGAGCGCCGCCTCGGCTGCGGCACGCACCGCGGGATCGGCGTGGCCCAGAATCAGCGGCCCGAAGGCCATGCAGAAGTCCAGGTACTCGCGCCCCTGCACGTCGCGCAGGCGCGCGGCGGCCCCGCCGCTCATGAAGCGCGGTGTGCCGCCCACGCCGCGAAACGCGCGCACCGGTGAGTGCACGCCGCCCGGGGAGACCCGCCGGGCGCGCTCGAAGAGCGCCTCGGAGCTCACGCCGGGGCGGTGCGCGCCGCGCGGGTTCGGCCGGCGCGCGCCGAGGCGAGGCGCGCCGGGGCGAGGTGCACTGGCGCGCCGCGCTCGGGGCCGGCGCGTGCTCACGCGGCGAGCCACTCGCGGGCCAGGCGCGCGCCGTAGGTGATGATCAGGTTCGCGCCGGCGCGGCGGAAGGCGATGAGGATCTCGCGGTGCATCGCGGCCCGTTGGGCCAGGCCCTGGGCCGCGAGCGCCTCGAGCGCGGCGAACTCGCCGCTCACCTGGTAGACCGCCCAGGGCTTGCGGATGGCGCGCGACAGCTCGCGCAGCAGATCCAGGTACGGCAGGCCGGGCTTGACCATGAGGATGTCGGCGCCTTCGGCGGCGTCGCGCTCGGCGCACAGCCACGCATCACTCGGCCGGGCGGGGTCGAGCTGATAGGTTGCACGGTCCTTGAGTGCACCGGCGCGCGGGCTCGCGTCGGCGGCGATGCGGAACGGCCCGTACAGGCTGGAGTGAAACTTGGCCGCGTAGCTCATCAGCACGGTGCGCGCGAGCCCGGCCGCGTCGAGCGCGCTGCGGATCGCACCGATGCGACCGTCCATCATGTCGCTGGGAGCGACGCAGTCCGCGCCGGCCTGCGCGTAGGCGAGCGCGGCCTGCGTGAGCTCCTCGAGGCTGGCATCGTTGTCCACGTGATCGCCCTCGACGCCGAGCACCCCGCAGTGACCGTGCGGCGTGGAGGAGCACAGGCACACGTCGGCAGCGAGCCAGATGTCGCGGCCGAAGCGACGCTTGAGGCCCTGGAGCTGGCCGGCCGTGAAGGACCAGTCGATGTGGCGCTCGCGGCGCGCGATGGGAACACCGAACAGGATGAATTTGCGCACGCCGGCCCGCAGATCCGATTCCACCTGGCGCGCGAGCGAGTCGGCCGTATCCTGATGCACGCCCGTGAGGCCCGGCACGGGGACGGGGGCGGTGGCGCCCTCGGCCACGAACAGCGGCTGCATGAGCTGCTCGAGCTGCACGTGCACCTCGCGGCTGAGCGAGCGCACATGCTCGTCCTGGCGCAGGCGGCGCAGATTCAAGGAGCTCGTGGGTGAATTCATGACGTCCGACATTTGACAGATTGCGCGGCTGCACCGAAGCGCCACCGGCGCTCCTGCGCGCCTGCACCGAAGCGCCCCGGCGGTTCTGCGCGAAGTGTGCCCGGTTGCGAGTCGGGAGCGGTCACGTAGTGTCACGCCGGCGCGCCGGGGTACCCGGAAGGTCGCCGCCTGCACCGGAGGGACCGGCCGGCAGGCGCGGTCGGCTGGGATCGGCAGGGCCGGCAGGGGCGGCAGGGCCAGCAGGGCCAGCAGGGCCAGCTGGGGCTGCAGGGGCGGCTGGGGCGGCTGGGGCCGTGGGGCAATTGGGCCGGGGCGGCCCTCAACTTATGAGCCAATGTTATGACGTGCGACGGCACACTAGGCTTATGGCCCAGAGCGTGCAATCCGCGGCGCCGCTGAGCCCGCCGCTGTCGCTCGTGGGAGCGGTGGGGGCGGGGTCGCAGACGGCAGGGCCGGTGCCGGCGGCGGTGGGGCCGGCGGCGGCGGCCGTGCCGCCGCACATCGACGAGGCGCTGGAGCGGAAGATCGCCGGCAGCGTGGCGCTGCTGCGCGAGGCCGTCGGGCGTTTCGGGCGCGTGGTGTATGCCAGCAGCCTGGGGGCCGAGGCGGTCGTGCTGACCGATCTGATCTGCACGCAGGTGCCGCAGATCGACATCGTGACGATCGACACGGGGCGCCTGCCGGAGGAAACGCTCGAGCTGCTCGAGCGCCTCGAGCGCCGCTACCACCGGCGCATCCACGTCTACTACCCCGACGCGCAGGCCGTGGAGCGCTACGTTCGCCAGCACGGAGTCAACGGCTTTTACAATGGGCTGGAGGAGCGGCTGAGCTGTTGTCAGATACGTAAGATCGAGCCGTTCCGGCGCGCCATCGCCGGGTATCGGGCGTGGGTCACCGGGGTGCGCCGCGAGCAATCGGTGCAGCGCGCCGCGGGCGAGGCGATCAGCCAGGACGCGCAGCACGGGCTTGCGAAGCTCAGCCCGCTGCTGGATTGGAGCGAGGCCGGGATCTGGACCTACATCCTGGCAAAGAAGCTGCCGTACAACGCTCTGCACGATCGCGGCTGCCCGAGCATCGGCTGCGCGCCGTGCACGCGCGCCATCGAGCCCGGCCAGGACCACCGCGCGGGTCGCTGGTGGTGGGAGCAGGCGGATTCGCGCGAATGCGGGCTGCACCCACGCCGCCGCCCGGCTGCCGCGGGCTGAGAGCAGCCCGCCGCGGGCGCAGAGGCGACTGCCGCGGGTGGAGAGCTGACTGCCGCGGCCCGAGAGCCGCCGCGGGCTGAGCGCGGGACGAAGGCTGCAGCGGCCGGGCCGCCCGGCATCACCTGGCGCACCTCATGGACTACCTGCCGGTATTTCTCGATCTCGCCATGCGCCGCGTGCTGGTCGTGGGCGGCGGGGCCGTGGCGGCGCGCAAGGTGGAGCTGCTGCTGCAGGCGCGGGCGCTGGTGCGAGTGGTCGCCCCGAGGCTGCACCCGGCGCTCTCGCGGGCTCGCGACGCCGGCCGCATCGAGCACATCGGCGCACCGTTCGAGCCGCGGCACCTGGAGGATGTGGTGCTCGCCATCGCGGCGACCGACAGGCCGGAGATCAACCGGGCCGTCGCGGCGGCGGGTGCGGCGCTGCGCGTGTTCGTCAACGTCGTCGATGATGCGGGTGCTTCCTCGTGCATCCTGCCGGCGATCGTGGATCGCTCACCGGTGATCGTCGCGGTGGGCACCTCGGCGCATTCCCCGGCGCTCGCACGCCGGGTGCGTGCGCAGCTGGAGGAGTGGCTGCCCGAGCGGCTGGGAGAGCTCGCGCGGCTCGCCGCGCACGCGCGCGCGCGTGTGCGCCGTGCGCTGCCCGACGCGTCACGCCGGCGGCGCTTCTGGGACCGCCTGTTGGCCGGTCGGGTCGCAAGCCAGGTGCTGGCGGGGCAGGCGGCCGGGGCCGAGGCGCTGCTCGAGGAGGAGCTGGCCGCGGCGGTGAGCGGGGGGCAGGCAGGCGGAGAGGTTTACCTCATTGGCGCAGGGCCGGGCGATCCGGACCTGCTGACGCTGCGCGCGCAGCAGCTGCTGCAGCAGGCGGATGTGGTGCTCTACGACCGGCTGGTCGCCGAGGCGGTGCTCGCACGGGCGCGGCGCGATGCGTTACGCATCTTCGTGGGCAAGCAGACCGGACGGCATCGGGTGACGCAGGAACGCATCCACACGTTGCTGCTGGAGTATGCGGGGCGGGGGCTGCGCGTGGCGCGCCTCAAGGGGGGCGATCCGCTGGTGTTCGCCCGCGGGGGCGAGGAGATCGAGGTCCTGCGGCGGGCCGGGGTGCCGGTGATCGTGGTGCCGGGCATCACCGCGGCGCTGGGCGCGGCGGCGAGCGCCGGCCTGCCGCTGACGCAGCGGGGCGTCTCCCAGGCGGTGACGCTCGTGACCGCGATGGGCGAGGGTGCCGCGGCGCTCGACTGGCGCGCGCTCGCCGCGCCGCTGCAGACCGTGGTGGTCTACATGGGGGTTGCGCAACTGCCGCGCATCGTCGAGCGGCTGCTCGCGCACGGCGCGCCCGCGGCGCGCGCCGCCGCCATCGTCGAGCAGGCGACGCTGCCCGCGGAGCGCGTGATCGCCGGCACGCTGGCGACGATCGTGCAGCAGGCGCGGGCGGCGCAGGTCGGGGCGCCCGCGCTGCTGATCGTGGGCGAGGTCGCGGCGCAGGCTGCCGCGGCGCGGGCTTGCCAGGCACAGCCGCCCGGCCAATCATTGCCGCCGACGGACGCGTCGTCGCCAACGGACACGGAGCGGGGAGCGTGAGCGTGCAGGGCCGAGGCATCGTGCAGGATTTCGTCGCGGCGATCGGAGACACCCCGCTGCTGCGCCTGGGGCGCCTGAGCGAGGAGACCGGTTGTGAGATTCTCGGCAAGGCCGAGTTCATGAATCCCGGTGGCTCGGTCAAGGACCGCGCCGCCCGCGGCATCATCCTCGACGCCGAGCGGCGCGGGGCGCTGCAGCCCGGCGGCACCGTCGTCGAGGGCACGGCGGGCAACACCGGCATCGGCCTCGCCCATGTCTGCAATGCGCGCGGCTATCGCTGCATCATCGTGATGCCGGACAACCAGTCACCGGAAAAGTACGGCCTGATCGAGGCGCTGGGCGCGCAGGTGCGGCGCGTGAAGGCTGTGCCCTACAGCGATCCGAATCACTACCAGAAGGTCGCCGGCAGGCTCGCGCAGGAGCTGCCAGGGGCGATCTGGTCCAACCAGTTCGACAACACCGCCAACCGCCGCGCGCACCTGGAGACCACCGGACCGGAGATCTGGGAGCAGACCGGGGGGCGCATCGATGCGTTCGTGGCCGCCAGCGGCACGGGGGGCACGGTCGCCGGGGTGTCGGAGTATCTCAAGTCGCGCAACCCGCGGGTGCGCACGGTGCTCGCCGATCCTCCGGGCAGCGCGCTGTACGAGTACATTCGCCATGGCGAGCTGAAGGCCACCGGCAGCGGCTCGATCACCGAAGGCATCGGCATCGGACGCGTGACGGCGAATCTGCAGGGTGCGCCGATAGACGACGCCGTGCACGTGGAGGACGCCGAGACGGTGGGCTATGTCTATCGGCTGCTGCGCGAGGAGGGGCTGTTCGTCAGCAGTACCAGCGGCATCAACGTGGCGGCGGCCGTGCGGGTCGCGCGGCAGATGGGGGCCGGACACGTCGTCGTGACCATGCTGTGCGACACGGGCTCCAAGTATCTCTCGCGGCTGTTCAATCGCGAATGGCTGGCGCAGAAGGGACTGCTGCAGGCGGCGGGACTGGCGGCAACGCCGGAACCGTGAGCGGTTCGCTGGACCGCGCGCGGCGCGCCCGCTACGCTGCGGCCATGCGAAACCCATCTCTTCGACCCTGTTCGATCGCGCTGTTGCTGCTGCTCTGGTGCGCTCACGCGCCGCCGGCGCACGCGGGTCAATGGATGTCGCGCACGGTGGACGGCATCATGGGCACGCGCATCTTCGTCGAGCTGTGGGCCGACGATCCGGTCAAGGGCGCGCAGGCCATCGACGCGGTGATGGCCGAGATGCGTCACATCGACGACAGCATGAGCACCTTCAAGCCCACCAGCGAGGTGTCGAAGGTGAATCGCCTGGCCGCCAAGGAGCCGGTGAAGATCAGCCCCGAGCTGTTCAACCTGCTGGAGACGGCGCTGTACTACTCGCGTATCTCGCACGGCGCGTTCGACATCACCTACGCCAGCGTCGGTTACATGTACGACTTCCATACGCACAAGCGTCCCACCGCGGCGCAGATCAGGGCGGCGCTGCCGGCCATCGGCTACAAGCACCTGCTGCTCGACCCGAAGACACGCACCGTGCGCTTCTCGATGCCCGGGGTGCGCATCGACCTGGGAGGCATCGCCAAGGGCTACGCCGTCGACCAGGGCATCGACATCCTGCTGGCGCGCGGCTTCAAGCACGCGCTGGTCAATGCCGGCGGCGACAGCCGCGTGATCGGCGATCGGCGCGGGCGGCCGTGGATGGTGGGCATCCAGCACCCGGACCACCCGGACGTGGTGGTCACACGCTTTCCGCTGGTGAATGAGGCGTTCTCGACCTCCGGCGACTACGAGCGCTACTTCATCCAGAACGGCGTGCGCTACCACCACATCATCAATCCGCACACCGGCGACTCGGCGCGCCAGGTGCGCAGCGCCACCATCATCGCGCCCACGGCCACGCGCACCGACGGGCTGTCGAAGACCGCCTTCGTGCTGGGCGCCAATGCGGCGCTGAAGCTGTACAACAGCATGCCGGACGTGGCCGCCATCATCATCAAGCCCAACGGCCAGATGCTGTATACCAACAACCTGCAGCCCGGCAGTCTGCCGCCGCCGGTGCCGCCGCAGTCGGGCGGCGATGCCGCGGCCGACGCGGCGGCCCAGGCGGCCGCGAACGCCAGCTTGGGGCCGACTTCCGAGGCCGCGGCGCTGATCCCGCCGCAGGGAGCGACGGCACCGCCGCCGGGATCCACCACGGTGGTGAGCGGAGCCGCCGCGGCCACCACCAATTCGGGGCACTGAGGCACCTGCACTGATGGCCGCGCCGGCCTGCAGCATCAGGCCCTGCGCGCCGGGGGATGAGGCTGCGCTCGCGCTGCTCGGGCAGGCGAGCTTTCTGGAGGCCTTCGCGGGGACGCTGCGCGGCAGCGATATCCTGCGCCACTGCGAGCGCATGCATGCCCCGCAGGTGTATCGCGACTGGCTGCGCGACCCGGCCATGCATCTGTGGATCGCCGAGGTCACGCAGGGCGCGGCGCCGGTCGGCTACTGCGTGCTCGCGCCGGCGGATCTGCCGTTGCCGGATCTGGGAGAGGCGGACGCGGAGGTCAAGCGCGTGTATTTGCTGCACCGCTTCCAGGGGCTCGGGCTCGGCCGGCGGCTGATGGACACCGCTCGCGAGCAGGCGCGTGCGCTCGGCCGGCGCCGCCTGCTGCTCGGGGTCTATGGTCAGAACCACGCCGCGATCGGTTTCTACGAGTCGCTGGGTTACCGTCCCGTGGGCACACGGGTGTTCCGTGTCGGGGAGAGCGACTGCCAGGACCTGATTCTCGCGCTGGCGCTGTAGCGCGCAGCGGATCAGTCAGCGGATGAGCCAGCGGATGAGCCGGCGGGTGAGCCGGAAATGGGCGGCCGCTCGCGCGCCCGCATCGGCAGGTGCGCCTCGATCTGCGGGGCGATGCGCTCGGGAGGCTCCGCCGGCGCGAAGCGGCGCAGCGGCTCGCCCTCGGGGCTCACGAGGAACTTGGTGAAATTCCACTGGATGCGATCCACTCCGAGCGCGCCCAAGGCGCCCGGCAGCGCCTTGCGCAGGTGACGATACAGCGGGTGCGCGCCGCGGCCGTTCACCTCGATCTTCGCGAACAGCGGGAAGCTCACCTCGTAACGGGTGGTGCAGAACGTGCGTATCTCGGCCTCGCTGCCCGGCTCCTGGTGTCCGAACTGGTTGCACGGAAAGCCCAGCACCGTGAAGCCGCGCTCGCGGAAGCGCCGGTACAACGCCTCCAGGCCGGCGTATTGCGGCGTGAAGCCGCAGCGGCTGGCGACATTGACGATCAGCAGCGTGCGGCCGCGGAAGCTCGACAGCGACTGCTCCTCGCCCTCGAGGGTCCTGGCGCAGAACGCGTAGATGCTCATGCGGTGGGCCTGCGTCGGCGGCGCGCGACCGGTCGGCTCGCGCGAGTATAGCAAGGGTTATACTGCCAGCAGGCGCCGCGGCGCGCCGCGGAGCGACAGCGGGGAGCACCATGCAAGAGCGGGCGTATCGACCGGCACACTCGGTCAGGGGCGGAGCGGTCGCGGGCGTCGCGCGGCTGTCGGCAGGATGGCCGGGACCGGCGGGGCGGGGGATTCCGGCGCGGCCGGGACCGGCGGGGCGGCGGCTGCTCGCGCTCGCGGCGCTGCTGTTCGCCGGCATCTGCACCCTCGCGCAACCCTCGGCGATGGCGGCCGCCGATGAGGCCGATTGGGTGGCGGGCAGCAACTACATCGTGCTCGTGCCGCCGCAGCCGACCTCGGTCGGCCCCGGGAAGGTCGAAGTCACCGAGGTGTTCTCGTACGCATGCCCGGCCTGCAATGCCTTCCACGAGACGGTGGACCGGCTGCGCGCGAGTCTGCCGTCGAACGCGGTGCTGGACTTCGTTTCGGCGGGGTTCATCCCCAGCGAAGACTGGCCGATGTTCCAGCGCGCCTACTACACGGCGGTGGAGCTCGGGCTGATGAATCCGCGCGTGCACGATGCCATGTTCGACGCGGTCTGGAAGACGGGTCAGCTCGCCGTGGTCGACCCGCAGACCGACCGGCTCAAGCAGCCGGCCCCGAGCATCGAGGATGCCGCGCAGTTCTTCGCGCACGAGACGGGCGTGAGCGCGGCGAAGTTCGTCGCCGCCTCCAGATCCTTCGCGGTCGATGCCAGGGTGCGCGAGGCGAATCAATACATCCAGGACTGCGGGGTCGATCAGACCCCCACGATCATCGTCAATGGCAAGTACCGGATGACCCCGGCCACCGCCGGCGGCTACGACCAGCTGATCGCGCTGGTGAAGTACCTGGTGGCGAAGGAGAGCGGACACTGAGCGCACTGCGGGCGCACGCGCCCGCAGGCCGGGGCCGCAGCGATCCGCTGCGCCGCGCGCGGTGTACGCCGGCGCGCAGCGGTTATGTCAGTCGCTGTCGTCCAGCAGCAGCTGCAGCTGATGCAGGCGATAGTCGATGACGAGGATGTCCAGGCGGCCGAGCGTCTCCATGCCGATGAGCATCGCCGGCTCGCGCGTCATCCTCCAGTGCTCGAAAATGTGCATATCGCCATAGGTCAGGCGGTCGTTGCTGATCTTGATGGTGCTGCCCTTGAACGAGGTGCCGAGGTAGATGGGCGGGGCGTCGGAGCTGTTACCCGGCTGGATCGAATCGGTGACGTCCTCGATCTTCTCAGGGCGGTCCTTGCGCTGCCGGCGGGCGCTCTCCAGCGCGTTGCGCATGGCGAGGTTGGCGATCGTGGCCTGGCCACCGGTGTCGATGATGGCCTGCGCGCGCACGCCACCGACCCAGGCGTCGGTCACGAGCAGCTCGTGGCGCACCATCTTGAAGGGAATCGTCACATAGCCGAGCGGGGCACGCTGCGAGCGCGAGCGCGAGAGCGTGATCAGGTCATGGTGAAAGTCGATGAGGATGCGGTCATCGGCCATGCGGTCGGTGCCGAGAATGCCGTCGGCGCCACCCAGCGCATCGGTGATGATCGGCAGCCGCGTGGCTCCGAAGTCGATGTCGCCCACGGAAAAAGTGCTGGCCCGCACGATCGGCACCGGCACCATGCCCACCACACCGCGCAGCAGCACCTGGTGCGTCGCGTCGGGCGCCAGTCCGAGAATTTTGGCCACCCGCAGGGTGATGCCCGAGGTGGTCGCGCCTGAGTCCAGCACCAGACGGAACGGGCCCCGACCGTTGATGTACACGGGCGCCCAGATGCGCCCGATGCGATCGCGGCGCGTCGGGGCGACGTAGCGCGGCTCGGGAGCCTGCACGATGACGGCATTGAGCGGCTTTTGTCCGATCGATGTATCGGCGTTGCCGGCTGCCCCGCCGGAGGCGGTCGCAGCAGACGCGGGGGTCGCAGCGGAGGCGGTGGCCGCAGCGGAGGGGGTGGCCGCAGCGGAGGCGGTGGCCGGGGCTGCCGATGCGGGTGCCCCCGGGAGCCACGCCGCGACGCACAGTGCCGCGGTCAGTGCGGCCAGCGTGGCCGCGCGGGTCGCCGCGCGGGCAGTGGCGCCCGATCGGTCAGCCAGAATTCCTGGCCTTGAAGACGCGCAGCTCCTCATTGAACTTGTCCGCAAGCTTTTGCAGCTTATCCACTTCGCTATTGTTCATCTTATCGTATCGGATCGACAAGTAGTTCTTGTCGCCGCCGGCGGCCACCTGCTGGTCCAGCTGCTGCTGCAGGCAATCGCCGTAGGCCTCGACCGCGGTGTCGTAGGCCTTGACGGCGTGCTGCGCGGCCATCATCTGGCTGCGGGTCGCGGTGGCGCCGTTGGGAATGACGATGCCGGATCCGTCGGGTGGCGTGCAAGCGGCGAGTGCGCAGACGGGGCCCGCGGTCAGGGCTACAGCGATCGACACGCTCAGTATGCCTTTCCTCATCGGCCGCAGCCTCTCCCGGCGTGGTTTGAGCCTATGATATCGGGCATCACCAGGCCGGGCTAAAGCCCAGATGAGCGCTACATGACCGCCGTCACAGATCAGTCGTTCCCGCGGCGGGAGATGCGTCGCTGATGACCGTGACGGCGGTATGGATTGCCGTGGGCGCCGCCGCGGCGGGCCTGCTGGCCGGCGCCGGGCTCGGCTGGCTGCTGGCCGCTGCGCGCTGGCGGGCGGCGCTGGCGGTGCTCGAGGCGCGGCTGGGCGAGGAGCGGCGCAGCGCCGAGGAGCGGCAAAGACTGCTCGCAGAGGTCGAGGGCGCATTCGCGCATGCGTTTCGCGCGCTGTCGGCCGACGCTCTCGCGCAGAACAATCAGAGCTTCCTGCAGCTCGCCACCGCGACCTTGGAGAGATTCCAGCAGGGTGCGCGCGCGGAGCTGGAGGCGCGCCAACAGGCGGTGGACGCGCTGGTGCAGCCGCTGCGCGAGTCGCTGCAGCGGGTCGACGGGGTTCTTGGCGTGATGGAGCAGCGTCGCATCGCCGCCTATGCGGAGCTCAGCGATCAGCTGCGCGGCCTGGTGGAGACGCAGATCCCGATGCTGCGCGGCGAGACCGCCAACCTCATCAAGGCCCTGCGCCAGCCGACGGTGCGCGGCCGCTGGGGCGAGATGCAGCTGCACCGCGTGGTCGAGATGGCCGGCATGCTCGAGCACTGCGACTTCCTCGAGCAGCAGAGCCGCAGCGCCGAGGAGGGCTCGCTGCGCCCCGACCTGATCGTGCGGCTGCCGGGCGGCAAGCAGATCGTGATCGACGCCAAGGCGCCGCTCGCCGCCTACCTCGAGGCGGTCGAGGCCACCGACGAGCCGGTGCGCGCGGCGCAGCTCGCGGCGCACGCGCGCCAGGTGCGCGATCACATCAGCGCGCTGGGCCGCAAGGGCTACTGGGAGCAATTCACGCCATCCCCGGAGTTCGTGGTGATGTTCCTGCCGGGGGAGATGTTCTTCAGCGCGGCCCTGCAGGAGGATCCGGCGCTCATCGAGTTCGGCGTGCGCGAGAAGGTCATTCCGGCCACCCCGACGACGCTGATCGCGCTGCTGCGCGCCGTGGCCTACGGCTGGCGCCAGGAGGCGCTCGCGAGCAACGCGCAGCAGGTCGCCGATCTCGGCAGGGACCTGTTCACGCGCATCGGCGTGCTGGCGCGCCACTGGAGCGACCTCGGCGAGCGGCTTGGCCAGGCCGTGGAGGCCTACAACAAATCGGTCGTCACGCTCGAGTCGCGTGTGCTGGTATCGGCGCGCCGCTTCCGCGAGCTGCAGGCCGCTCCCGCCGACGCCCCCGATATCGGGGTGCAGCAACCCGTGGAGCTCGCGCCGCGCTCGCTGCAGGCCGCGGAGCTCGTGGACTCACTGCTGGACTCATGAGCGCGATCCCGTGAGCGTGCGGCCGATATTACGCATGGGCGACCCGCTGCTGCTGCGGGTCAGCGAACCCGTGGAGAGGCCCGATACGCCGCAGGTGCGCGAGCTGCTGGCGGACATGCACGATACGATGGCGGCGCTGAACGGTGCGGGATTGGCGGCGCCGCAGATCGGCGTGTCGTTGCGCGTGGTGATCTTCGGCACGGGAGCGGCCAATCCGCGCTACCCGGACGCGGAGGTCGTGCCACCGACGGTGCTGATCAATCCGCGCCTCGAGCCGATCGGGGGCCAGACCGAGCAGGGCTGGGAGGGCTGTCTGTCGGTGCCCGGCATGCGCGGACTGGTGCCGCGCTATCGACAGCTGCATTACCGCGGACTCGACGCGCAGGGCCGCGTCATCGACCGGCGCGTCAGCGGCTTTCATGCGCGCGTCGTGCAGCACGAGGTCGATCATCTCGACGGCATCCTCTATCCGATGCGCATCCTCGACATGCGCTACTTCGGCTTCAACGAAGAGTTGTTTCCCGACCAGCAGCTGCAGGACGACTGATATGCCGCGCCAGAAATCTTCGCCATCCGCACCTGAGCCGTCCTCACCGGCGCCATCCCCGCCGGCGGCGCCGTCGTCGGGTGCGCCGACGCACGAGGAGCTGCAGCGATCGCTCGAGCGCCTGCACCAGGAGCTCGCCGCATCATCGCGCGTGGACGCGGATTCGCGCGCGCTGCTGCGCGAGGTGCTGGAGGACATCCGCCGGTTGCTGGCGGCTCGCAGCGAGCGCGATGCCGACAGGGCCGTTGAGAGCGCGCCGCGCCGTCTCGCCGATCTCGCGGTCGTGTTCGAGGCGCGCCACCCGCTGCTGGCAGGCAGTCTGCGCCAGTTCGTCGACCTGCTCGGGCGCGCCGGGCTGTAGGGGCTCAGCGGGGAGGGCATCCCTCCCGCCGGCTCGGGCGGCCTGCGGGTTCAGGCGGCCTGCCCGGCGGGGCTATGGCGTCCCACCGGGCTGAGCGCCGTCGGGTGCGCCCCCGCGCGGGGCGGAGCCACTGCGGCGCCCGGCCGCCCGCTGCTCGAACTGCTGCCGGCGTGCCCGGCGCTGCGCGAAGATCTGCGAGAGCTGGGTCTTCTGCGCCGGGGTCAGCACGGCGTACAGCGCCTGCTGCGTCTGGGTGGCCTGCTGAATGCGCTGCACGGCGAGGTCCTTGGCGGCCTGCACGGCGCGCGCGTAGTTCGGATCCCCCGGATTGACGATGGCCGCCAGGCTCTGGCGCGCGGCGGCCGCGCCGCTGCGGCCCTCGCGCCGCTGGCGCGCGCTGTCACGCGCGCTCATCAGGATGGTGCGCAGGCGCTGGCGCTGCGCGTCGGAGAGGTTCAGCTGGCGGAACGCGCGGAGCATCGGCGCATCCAGCATCATCGCCCCCATGGCCGGCCCGCGGCGCAGGCCCGGGCCAAAGCGTCCGCCCGGTCCACGGCCGGCAAATCCCCGGCCGGGGCCCCAACCCGGACGGCCCCAGCCCCCATGCCCGCGATGCCAGTGCCGATGCCAGTGGTGCCGCCAGGGTCCCGGGCCGCCCTCACCGCGGTCGCCGCCGCCACGGTCGAAGCCTCCCCGGTCGAACCGTCGGCCATCAAAACCGCGATCGGAGCCCCCAGCGCCGTCCCCGCGGCGAAAGCCACGCTGGTCCGCGCCGGGTCCCTGATCCTGCGCCTGCTGGTCCTGTGCCGACTGGTCCTGTGCCGACTGGTCCTGTGCCTGCTGGTCCTGCTGCTGCGACGCAGCAACCGTCTCGGGATCGCCCTGAACCCCGCCGCCAGCCGCCCAGACCGCGGTCGCGACACCGGCCATCGCCAGTGAGGCCACCGCCCACTTCAACCCGCCCACTCGCCGCGTTGCCATTTCTGTCAAACCCCATCGATTGCACACTCTGCCCATGCAAACGCGGCAGCGCTGCATCGGTGGACAGCCGATGGGTCGGCGGCTGTTAACTTACGTCAAGCTCGAGTCAAGAGATCGGCAGCGCGTCCTGGCGCGCGGCCCGCCGCCGCTGCTGCGCCGACAGGTGGCGCTTGCGCAGACGAATACTCTGTGGTGTGACTTCGACCAGCTCATCCTCGGCGATGAATTCCACGGCGTACTCGAGGGTGAGGGGGATCGGCGGGGTCAGCAGCACGTTCTCGTCCTTGCCGGCCGCGCGGATGTTGGTGAGCTTCTTGGTGCGGATGGGGTTGACGACCAGATCATTGTCGCGGCTGTGAATGCCGATGATCATGCCTTCGTAGAGGCGCTCGCCGGGGCTGACGAACAGCCGGCCGCGCTCCTGCAGCGCGAACAGCGCGTAGGCGACCGCTTCGCCGTTCTCGTTGCTGACGAGCACGCCGTTGCGCCGCTCGGGAATCTCGCCCTTGACCACGTCATAGCCGTCGAAGATGTGGCTCATGAGACCGGTACCGCGCGTGAGGGTCATGAACTCGCCCTGAAAGCCGATGAGGCCGCGCGCGGGCACCCGATAATCGAGCCGCGAGCGGCCGGTGCCTTCCACGGCCATGTTCACCAGCTCCGCGCGCCGCTCGGCCAGCGCCTGCATGACCGCCCCCTGATGCGCTTCGTCGATGTCCACCGTCAGTGCCTCGAACGGCTCGAGCCACTGACCATCGACCTGGCGCCTGAGTACCTGCGGCTTGCCCACCGCGACCTCGTAGCCCTCGCGGCGCATGTTCTCGATGAGGATCGTCAGGTGCAGCTCCCCGCGACCGAGCACGCGGAACACGTCGGGGTCCGCCGTGTCCTCGACGCGCAGTGCGACGTTGCCCTGCAGCTCGCGGTACAGGCGCTCGCGCAGCTGGCGGCTGGTGACGAACCTGCCCTCGCGTCCGGCGAACGGGGAGGTGTTGACCTGGAAGTTCATGACGAGCGTCGGCTCATCGACGTGGATCGGCACCAGCCCCTCGGGCCGCTCCGGATCGCACAGGGTCACGCCGATGTTGACCGCCTCGATGCCGGTGACCGCGACGATGTCGCCGGCCGCCGCGGACTCGACCGCCGTGCGCTGCAGGCCCGAGAAGGCGAGCACCTGACCGACGCGGGCGACGCCGCGATCCTCGTCCCCGTGGCGCAACGCGACGCTGCGGCCCGGAGCGATCACCCCGCGGCGGATGCGGCCGATGCCGATGCGTCCCACGTAGGAGTTGTAATCGAGCGTGCTGATCTGCAGCTGCAGCGGCGCGTCGAGCTCCGTGGGCGGCGGGGGCACGTGCTGCAGGATCGCCTCGAACAGCGCCGTCATGTCCGGCTCGCGCCGCGTGAGATCGGTGCTCGCCCAGCCCTGCAGCGCCGAGGCATAGATGACGGGAAAATCCAGCTGCGCATCGCTCGCGCCGAGCTGATCGAACAGCTCGAAGGTGCGATCGACGACCCAGCCGGCGCGCTCGCCGGGCCGGTCGATCTTGTTGACCACGACGATGGCCTTGAGGCCGAGCGCGAGCGCCTTGCGCGTCACGAAGCGCGTCTGCGGCATCGGCCCCTCGACCGCGTCCACCAGCAGCAGCACCCCATCGACCATCGAGAGGACGCGCTCGACCTCGCCGCCAAATTCGGCGTGGCCGGGAGTGTCGACGATGTTGATGCGGGTGCCGGCGTATTCGATCGCGCAGTTCTTGGCGAGGATGGTTATGCCGCGCTCGCGCTCGATGGCATTGGAATCCATGATGCGCTCGGCCACCTTCTCATGCGCGGCGAAGGTGCCGGACTGTTTCAGCAGGCAGTCTACCAGCGTCGTCTTGCCGTGATCGACGTGCGCAATGATGGCGATATTGCGGATGGGGCGTTGCATGTCCGACCGGTGTCGCTGCCTCGCCGCCCGTGCGGCCAGGACGTCCTGGCCACGGCTCGTGGCCGGCGGCGCGCTGGCGCGCTCTCAAAAGGGCAGGGAGGGTAGCAGATGTCGGGGGCGGAAGCGACGCCGCGGACCCCTCGGCCGACATCGCTGCCTTGATTCCGGCCGTTCAGACCCTATTCTCAGGCGCATCAACAGCGCCTTCACACCACGCCCGGCCTCACCACACACCGCGTCGGCTACCGCCGGGGTGAGCCGTGGGACATACCCCCCGGGCGCCGGCGCGGCCGCCGCCGCCGGGCACGGGTCCGCGCCCGCCGCCCCCGGGCGGGGGGAGCTGCTGCGCAGCCTCGGCGGCGTGTTCCGCTACGGCGTGCGCGCCGTGCGGCTCGTCTGGGAGACCAACCGCGCGCTGCTGGTGGCCCTGAGCGCGCTGTCACTGCTCGCCGGCATACTGCCGGTGGGCATTGCCTGGATCACGCGCCGCGTCGTGGATGCGGTGCTCGCCGCGCGCGCGGCCGGCGGTCACGCGGTGGGCCATGCGCTGATGCTGGTGTTGCTGGAGGGGGCGCTCGCGGCGGCGCTGGCCGGCGCGCAGCGCGGGCTCTCGCTCTGCCAGGCGCTGCTGCGCGCGCAGCTCGGCCAGCGCGTCAACGTCATGATCCTGGAGAAGGCGCTGACGCTGGAGCTGCGCCACTTCGAGGACTCCGAGTTCTACGATCGGCTCACCCAGACGCGACGCGAGGCCTCGAGCCGGCCGCTGAGCCTGGTGATGCGCACCTTCGGATTGACACAGTACGCGATCACGCTGCTGAGCTCGGCGCTGCTGCTGGCGCGCTTCTCGCCGTGGGCCGTGCTGGTGCTGCTCGCCGCGGGGATACCGGCCTTTCTCGCCGAGGTCAAGTTCTCGGGGGACGCCTTCCGTCTGTTTCGCTGGCGCTCGCCCGAGACGCGCATGCAGACCTACCTGGAGACGGTGCTGGCGCGCGAGGATCACGCCAAGGAAGTCAAGCTGTTCGGACTGGGAGCGCGGCTGCTGCAGCGCTATCGGGACATCTTCACGCGGCTGTATGCGGAGGACCGCGCCCTGTCGATCCGTCGCGACAGCTGGGGCTCCGCCCTGGGACTGGTGGCCACCGGCACGCTGTACGGCGCCTACGCCTGGATCGTGCTCGCGACGATCGGCGGAACCATCACCCTCGGGCAGATGACCATGTACCTGATGCTGTTTCGCCAGGGCCAATCGGCGGTGACGGCCATGCTCTCGGCGATCAGCGGCATGTACGAGGACAACCTGTACCTCTCGACGCTGTACGAGTACCTCGAGGCGCAGGTGGCGCCGCCGTCCGGTGCGGCGCACGCCGGTCCCGCGCCCAGCGACGGTGTGCGCTTCGAGAACGTCAGCTTCACCTATCCCGGAGCCTCCGAGCCGGCGCTGCTGGATATCGATCTGCATCTGCCGCCGGGCAGCAGCATGGCGCTGGTGGGGGAGAACGGCTCGGGCAAGACCACGCTGATCAAGCTGCTCACGCGACTCTACAACCCCGATCGTGGTCGCATCCTGCTGGATGGACTGCCGCTGACCGACTGGGATGAGCAGACCCTGCGCGCGCGCATCGGGGTGATCTTCCAGGATTTCGTGCGCTACCAGATGCTGGTCGGCGAGAACATCGGCGCGGGTGACGAGCGCCACTTCGAGGAAGAAGAGCGCTGGAGCGCGGCGGCGGGCCTGGGCCGCGCCGCGCACTTCATCGAGAGTCTGCCGCAGCGCTATCGCACGCAGCTCGGCAAATGGTTCAGGGACGGCCAGGAGCTATCGGGCGGTCAGTGGCAAAAGATCGCGCTGGCGCGCGCCTTCATGCGCACCGAGGCGGACGTGCTGGTGCTCGATGAGCCCACCGCGGCGATCGATGCGCGCGCCGAGGCGGAGGTGTTCGAGCACTTCCGCAGCCTCGCCCGCGGGCGCATCACCATCCTCATCTCGCATCGCTTCTCCACGGTGCGCATGGCCGACCAGATCGTGGTGCTCGACAGGGGGCGCATCATCGAGCGTGGCAGCCACGCCGAGCTCGTGGCGCGCGGCGGACATTATGCGCAACTCTTCGCCCTGCAGGCACGCGGCTACCGCTGAGGCTGCCGGCCGGGGAGAGCGGGGCCCCCGCGCCGCCGGTGCGCGCTCAGCGGGTGTCTGCGGCTGAGGTACAATTGCCGCAGTGCTGCAGCGCTACGTGAGTGTCGCCATGGATGAAGCCGCCGATACCTTCGATTCCGCGTTCGCCAAGGCCGTCGACCTTGGCAACCGGCTCGCCGGCAAGGACAAGGAAGCCGATCTGTGGGACATTGCCGACGGGCTGCTCGCGGGCGCCGTGCAGTACTGGCTGTATTCGCGCCAACCCTGCGGGGACGAGCGCTGCGAGGATTGCGCGCCCATCAGCACGGCGGACGCCCGCCTGGCGGAGCTGAAGCGCCTCATCGACCAGCTCGCCTCGGAGAGCGAGTACTTTCACGCTCCCACGGACTCGAACGCCGGGCGGGCATAGCGCGGCGTACGGGGCGCGGCTGCACGGGGATAGAAGCCCAGGATTTCTCAATGACGCATGCGGCCGGGG
>DATJSD010000133.1:0-5867 GCA_035504335.1 Steroidobacteraceae bacterium
GCACGGGGGGACTTCGAGACTCTGATCGAGCGCTCGCCATGGATCGTCTACAAGGTGATGCGCGCCATCATGCGGGTTGCTCACAGGGTGCAGCGCCGTCTCAGCGTGCAATTGCAGGACGCGGAGCACTACATCTATCGAACCGGAGCGAAATTCGTCGGCGACTGAGCGGCCGCCCGCCGGCGCTCGAACACCCACGGGAGCGGCAAATGCCCTATGGAAACAACTTCGAGCTGCCCGCGTCGGTTCGCGGCCATCTGCCGGAACATGCGCAGGATATCTACCGTGAGGCATTCAATCATGCCTTCGACGCGCATGCGGGTGATCCGCGGCAGGAGGAGGCCGCGCATCGTATCGCGTGGGCGGCGGTCAAACGCAGTTACGTGAAGGCAGGCGACCAGTGGGTGCAGCGCGCCTGAGGGTGCCGGGCGTCGCCGGGCGTCGCCGAGCGGCCGATCAGAAGAGGAAGGGGATGAGGCGCTTCACCTGTGCCCGATAGTGGCGGTAGGCATCGCCGAAATGCTCGATCATCAGTCGCTCCTCGAGCCGGGTGCGGTACCAGAACGCGAGGAAGATCAGCACGAAACCCACCACGCCGCGCCATTGTCCGATGGCGCACGCCGAGCCGGCGAAGGCGAGCAGCAGGCCGCTATAGATGGGATGCCGGACATAGCGATAGGGGCCCGAGAGGATCAGCTCGTGATCCTGCTTGAAGGTCACCGAGCCGCTCCAGTTGTTGCCGAGATAGAAGCGCGCCCAGACCGCGATGCCCAGGCCGATCAGCACCAGCGGCGCTCCCAACAGCACGACGCCGGGATACGGGCGGACGAATCGCCCGTAGAGCCACGCCGCCGCGGGTGCGGCGGCGAGGAACACCCGCCCCGGGCGCGTCGTGCGGCCGAGCAGGAGCAGGATCACGGCTGCGAGGATCAGCACCCGATCGAGCGCACGCGAGCCGAGACTCTGTCGTTGGGCTGCCGGTTTGGCTCGCAGGGCCGCGACGAGCCAGATGAAGATCCATGACAGCCAGAGCACCGTGATGCTGGCGCCCGCCCATCGGAGCAACTGGTCACGCGGCATGATCGGTCGATTCCTCGGTGGGCCGTCGCGCTCACTGCGGCACGGGCGCCGCTCGGGCGCGGACGACCGCGAGCGCATTGTGCCACGCGCTGTCGGCCGGCAGGCGCGCGGCAAGTGCTAAGATCCCGGTGAGGGGGTGGACCATGCGTGCGTTCAACGTCGTCATGCGAATCGTCAGCAGCCTCATCGGAGTGGTGATGGTGGCCGTGGGGGCGGTCTGGATCCTCCAAGGTTTGAATCTGGCCTTCCGCGTGGGCTTCATGGTCGGCCAGCGGCGATGGGTGCTCTTCGGAGCGATCCTGGCGCTGGTCGGGGTCGCGCAGCTGGTCTGGAGCAACACCCGCCAGCGTTGAGCGCCGGGGCCGGCGCCGCCGGATTGTGACGCACTTCTCAGCGGCTGCACCCGCGCGCCGCGCGACTCGCCGAATAGGGTCGCGCAGGCCAATGCTCCCCAGCCGACAATTGCGCGGTTGCCGATCGGGCGCCGCGGCGCGCAAGTGAAGCGTGCAGCGTGCAGCGTGCAGTGCGCCGTGCGCCCGTCACCTCGCTACCGTCACGGAGCCTTCTGTCGTGGTCGGAACGTACAACGCCGGCTTGGTGCTGCTCTCCGTCCTGGTCGCGGTGTTCGTTTCACACACGGCCTTGAGTCTCGCGGCTCGCGTCGCGAGCGCGCCGCGACGGGCCGCGCGTTTCTGGCTCACCGGCGGCGCGGTCGCGATGGGCTGCGGAATCTGGTCGATGCACTTCATCGGCATGCTCGCCTTCTCGCTGCCGGGCGTGCCGCTGACCTATGACGTGCCGGTCACCATCCTCTCCCTGATCATCGCCATCGCGATCTCCGGATTCGCGCTGAAGATTGCCAGCCGCAGGCGGCTCAGCGCGCTGCGCCTGGCGGCCGGCGCGCTCTTCATGGGCGCGGGCATCAGCGCCATGCACTACACCGGCATGAGCGCCATCGAGATCGTGCCGATGATCAGCTACGACCCGCGGCTGGTCGTGGCCTCGATCGCCATCGCCGTGGGCGCCTCGTTCGCCGCTCTGTGGCTCTTCTTCCGCCTGCGGCACGGTCATTCGTGGAGCATGCGCTGGGTGCGCCTGGGGGCGGCGGTCGTCATGGGCACGGCGATCGCCGGCATGCACTACACCGCGATGGCCGCCGCGAGGTTCGCCCCCGGCTCCTACTGCCTCGGTGGCGGGACCGCCGATGACCACTGGCTCGCGATCACGATCGGGCTGCTGGCCGTGACGACCCTGACCATCACGACCATTCTGCTGGTGTACGACCACCACCTCGAGTCCAGCACCCGGCGGCACAACGCGCAGCTCGCCGACGCCAACGCCCAGCTCAGGCACGTCGCCACGCACGACGCCCTGACCGGACTGCCGAATCGCCTGTTGCTCAGCGACCGGCTCGAGCAGGCGATCGCGCAGTCGCAGCGTTACCGGCGGCGCTTCGCCGTGCTGGTCCTGGACCTCGATCGCTTCAAGTCCATCAACGACTCGCTCGGCCATCTGGCGGGCGATGAGATGCTGAAGGAAGTCGCACAGCGATTGAAGAGCAAGCTGCGACGCCCGGACACGCTCGCGCGCCTCGGCGGCGATGAGTTCGTGCTGATCCTCAGCGAGATCTCCAGTCGCGATAACGTCGCCAGCTCGGCACACAGAATCCTCGGCACGATCGGCCTGCCGATGAAGCTCGCCGGCCTCGACGTGCAGACCTCGGCCAGCGTCGGCATCAGCCTCTGCCCCGACGACGGCAGCGACGTGGAGAGCCTGCTGCAGAAGGCCGACGTCGCCATGTATCACGCCAAGCGCAGCGGCCGCGGCAACTTCCAGTTCTTTGCCGCCGATATCAATCCGTTCTCCCGCGAGCACCTGGAGCTGGAAAACGGTCTGCGCCGGGCGCTCATCGAGCGGCAGTTCGTGCTCGATTACCAGCCCAAGGTGGACATCCGCAGCGGCCGCATCGACAGCGCCGAAGCGCTGATCCGCTGGCGGCATCCCGAGCGCGGGCTGATCGCACCCGCGAGCTTCATCCCGCTCGCCGAGGAGACCGGTCTGATCATCCCGATCGGCGAGTGGGTGCTGCGCGAGGCCTGTCACCAGGCGAGCGCATGGCAGCGGGCCGGTCTCGGTCCGCTGGCGGTCGCCGTGAATCTCTCACCCCGGCAGCTGCGCCAGAGTGACTTCGTGCAGGTGGTGCGCTCGGCGATCGCCGATGCGCGGCTCGAGCCGCGCCAGCTGGAGCTGGAGATCACCGAGAGCGCCGTGATGCACGATGCGGAAGCCGCCAGCCGGGTGCTGCGCGCGCTGAGCGAGCTGGGCGTACGCATCTCGGTCGACGACTTCGGTACCGGTTACTCGAGCCTGAGCTACCTGCGCCGCCTGCCGCTCGATCAGCTCAAGATCGACCGCGCCTTCATTCGCGAGGTCACCCACAGCCGCGACGATGCCGAAATCGTGCGCGCCATCGTCTCCCTGGCGCATTCCCTGCGGCTGGCCGTCATCGCCGAGGGCGTGGAGAGTGAGGACCAGCTCGCCTTCCTCAAGGCCATCGGCTGCGATCAGTACCAGGGCTATTGCTGCAGCCGTCCCGTGTCCGCCGAGGCCTTCGTGGCGATGATGCGCAGGCACCAGGCCACGCGCGCGCACGCCGCGGGGCCGGTCGATAGCCCCACCGCATCGCTGCATCCCATCATCCGGTCGGTGTCGTAGAGTCCGGCGGATCACGTACGCCGAAAATCAGCACATCCACGACCAGCTTCCACGCGCCGGCGACGATCAGGAAGGAGATGAACCACCCCTGCCGGCTGCGCCCAAACCACGCTTCATAGGATACGGCGGCCCACGCGGCCACTCCGATCAGGAACAGGAACGCGCGGATGACACGGCGGCGACGATCCAGATGACGCCGGGTCAGCTTCTTGAGGGCGTGCTCGGCGGCCGGCAGCAGCGCCAGCAGCAGCACCAGGCCGACGATTCCCACCCACAGATCGCTCGACATGGCCGCATTCCCGCCGCTGGGGCTCTATCCAGGCGGCAGGGCTCCGGGCGCCGGCGGCAGCAGCGGTACGCGCTGGTGCGTCGCGGGCAGCTGCGAATCCGGGCAGCCGAGCATGTCGTACTGCTGCTCCAGCTCGTCGATGCGCTTGTCGGCCTTGGCGATGCTGGCGTTGACGATCTCCTCGCTGATGCTGGTACTCGGCGCCGCCCGCTCGATCGCCTGCTCGCCGCGGATCTGCGCGCGCAGGTCCGAGCACTGCGCGGCGAGCGCCTGCGCGGCCTGCGTCTGCGCAGCCTGCGTCTGCGTCTGCGTCTGCGTCTGTGCCGCCGCCGACTTCGAAGTCGCGGATGCGCTCGGGCCGCTCGCAGCGGGCTGATGACCTGGGCCGATGCCGCCCAGGAGCGTGGTGCCGGCGGCGGGGGCGCTGCCCGCAGGGGCGGCGCCGGTATCGGGAGCTGGCTGCTGGCCGAGAGCGCTACAGCTCAGCTGCGCCAGGGCGCCGCCGATCAGGAGCAGGACGCACAGAGATCGGTGACTCATGGGTGCTCCTGTGCGATCGGCACGGCGGGCGGCCTGCAAGCGCTTGCGAGGCGGTTTGATCCGTACGGGGATGGTAACCGAGTACCCCGAGGCGCGTCGCACCGCAATTGGCCGTAACAGGTCCGCGCGATGTCGCGCTGCAGCACGGGCCGGGCCACGGAGGTCTTCGCTTATAATCACTGCTTATTCCGGGGTGGCGCACCGATTCGGCGAAAGTGGCGGAATGGTAGACGCGCTGGCCTTAGGAGCCAGTGGGGCAACCCGTGAGAGTTCGAGTCTCTCCTTTCGCACCAATGGCTCGAACGACGCGACGCTCGCGTCGCGTTCTGGCGTGATGGGTGAGGTGATGCAGGTATCGGTGACGACGACCCAGGGCCTGGAGCGGCGGCTGGAGGTGGCGGTGCCCGGAGAGCGGGTGGCCGGCGAGGTCGACCAGCGGCTCAAGCGCCTGGCGCGAACGGCGCGCATCCGCGGCTTTCGCCCCGGCAAGGTTCCCTATGCCGTCATCAAGCAGCAGTTCGGCAGCCAGGTGCACGCCGAGGCGGTCTCGGATCTGATGCAGAGCACCTTCGCCGAGGCGCTCGATCAGCAGAAGCTGCGTCCCGCGGGCGGACCGCGCATCGAGCCGATCGCGGTGCAGCCGGGCAGCGAGCTGCGCTACGCGGCGGTGTTCGAGGTGATGCCGGAGGTGGCCGTCAAGCCGCTCGAGGCCCTCACGGTCGAGCGGCCCGTGGCGACGGTCTCCGAGCAGGACGTGGACGCGATGCTCGAGACGATGCGTACCCAGCGACCCAATTACGCGGTCGTGGCTCGCGCCGCGGCCGCGGGGGATCGCGTCACGCTCGATCACGAGGGCCGTATCGACGGGGTGGCGTTTCCCGGGGGTACCGGGACCGCGGTAAGGGTCATCGTCGGAGCGCACCAGATTCTGCCGGAGCTCGACCAGGCGCTGATCGGCATGTCGGCCGGAGAGCAGCGCACGGTGCCGGCGCGCTTTCCGGACGACTACGCCGCCGCCGCCGTGGCCGGCAAGGAGGCGCAGTTCGACCTCAAGGTGACTCAGGTCGAGGAGCGCAGCCTCCCCGCGCTCGACGATGACTTCGCGCGCGCCTTCGGGATCGCCGAGGGGGGCCTCACGGCGCTGCGGGACGAGGTGCGCGGAAACATGGAGCGGGAGCTGGCCGACAGGCAGCGCGCGAGTCTGCGCGAGCAGCTGCTGGAGGCCGTGTATCGTGATAATCCC
>DATJSD010000134.1:0-9301 GCA_035504335.1 Steroidobacteraceae bacterium
TGATTGACCACCAGGCGGCTCACCGGCAGCTCCACTCCGGCGAGGCGGATGTTCGCCTCACTGTTCGAGTGGATCGCGGCCGAGTGTCCTGCGCCTTCCACCAACAGATTCGCCTTGGCGTAGGCGACCGCCTGTCGGAAACTCCGGTACGGCAGCATCGCGACCACCGGGCAGAGCTTCTCCTTCGCGAGTATGTCTTCCTCGCCGGCTCCCCTGGCGGGCAGCAGGATGATGCGCACCGACTTGTCGATGTCGATGCCGAGCATCGCGCCCAGCTCCCACGGCGATTTTCCGACCACGTCCTTGTTCATGCGCCCACCCGGGAACAGCAGCTCACGGAAGCGCTCGATCGTCGGCTCGTCCTCGGTGAACCAGACCTTGCCGGTCGCCTTGAACATCTGGATCGCTTCCTGGTAGCGCGTCTCGTGAACCAGGACGAACTGCTCGTGCGAGCAGATGATGCCGTTGTCGAACGAGGCGCCGAGAACGATCTTCTCGGCCGCTTCCTTGGTGTCGGCGTCGGTGTCGATGATGACGGGGACATTGCCTGCGCCGACGCCGTAGGAGGGTCTGCCGGACGAATAGGCCGCCTTCACCATCGCGCCGCCACCGGTGGCCACGACGACATCCGCCGCCCGCATCAGCTCCTGGGTGGTCTCGATCGTGCCATTGACGATGGTCTGCACGAGGTTGTCCGGGCCCCCATGGCGCTTGACCACGTTCATGAACTCGCGCGTCAGCAGTGCACTGCACTTCTCGGCCTTGGGATGCGGCGCGAAGATCACGGCGTTGCCGGTCTTCAGCGCGAACATGGCGTTGCACATCGGGGTCACGATGGGGTTCGTCACCGGTGTGACCGACGCGACCACGCCCATCGGCTTGGCCACGAATACCAGGTTGTTCTCGGGGTCCTCCCCGATGACGCCGCGCGATTTCTTATCCTTCAGGTTGTTCCAGATGATGCGGGCCTTGCCCCTGTTCTTGAGGATCTTGTCCTCGTAGACACCGATCCCGGTCTCATCGACCGCCAGGCGCGCGAGCATCTCGGCGTTGTCGTAGACGTACTTGCCGATGCCCTTGACGATGGCGTCGACCTGGGCCTGAGAGAAGCGCTCGAACTCGGCCTGGGCCATGCGCGCCTTGGCCACCAGCGCCCTGACCTGGCCCTGGGGGATGACGTCAGCTTCTTGAACACACTGATTCATAAGTAATTTCCCAATCGCCGGGGACCTTTCAGGTTAGTCCAGCGCGGCCAGGCGATCAAGCCGATCAAGCCGCGGCGCGCCGCACGAGAACCGTACGCCATCCGGGCGATCGATGTGTCACAGCCTTGTGGGGGCCGCAGCACCGTGCTGTAGCGCCCGACGCAGCAAACTGCGTGGAGATGGAGGACCCCCGGACGAATACATCTGCAGTATTCGCCTGGGGAGTCCTCCATCTCTACGCGGCTAGCTGTTCATGACGCGCCGCACGGTCTCGGTGATGCGTGCGACGCTCGGCAGAGCCAGGTCCTCGAGCACGTCCGAAGCGGGCAGCGGAATGTGCGGCGTGGTGATGCGCACCAGCGGACCATCCAGATCGTAGAACCCCTCTTCGGCGATGAGCGATACGATCTCCGCGCCCCAGCCGAGCACACGCGGATTCTCCTCCACGGTGAAGACGCGATGGGTGCGCGCCACGGAGCCGAGCAGGGTCTGCGCATCCAGCGGCACGAGCGAGCGCACGTCCACCACCTCGCAGCTGATGCCGTGCTCGGCCTGCAGCTTCTCGGCCGCGGCCAGCGCGCGCGGCACCATCAGTCCGAGCGCGATCAACGTGCAGTCGCTGCCGCTGCGCAGAATTTTGGCGCTGCCGAGCGTGTCGACGATCTCCCCGTCGGGCACCTCTCCCTTGGTGGCGTAGAGCGACTTGTGCTCGACGAAGATCACCGGATCCGGATCGCGCACCGAGGCGGCCAGCAGCCCGATCACATCCACCGGCGAGGAGGGCGCAACCACCTTGATCCCGGGATACTGCATGCACCAGTTCTCCACGCTCTGGCTGTGTTGTGCCCCGAAGCGCGCACCCCCGCCGCTGCCCACGCGCACCACCAGCGGGCACTTGACCTGCCCATTGGACATGTAGCGGCTCTTGGGAAACTCGTTGGCGATGTAGTCGTAGCACACCGCCAGAAAGTCGGCGAACATGATCTCGGCGATGGGTTTCAGGCCCGTCATCGCCGCGCCCATCGCGGCGCCGAGGATGGCCTGCTCGGAGATCGGCGTGTCGCGCACGCGCAGCGGCCCGAACTGCTCGAGCAGCCCCACGGTCGCCTTGAAGACCCCGCCCGCCTTGGCGACGTCCTCGCCGAGGAATACCACGTCCTCGTCGCGCGCCATCTCCTGGGCGATGCCGCGCGCCACGGCGTCGCGGTAGGTCAGTTCCGCCATGTGCAGCCCCCGTCGGCATAGACATCGGTGAAAAGAATCTCGGCCGGCGGCGGCGGCGAGGCCTTACAGGCCTCGGTAGCCGCGTCGACGATGCGCCGCACCTCGGCGTCGATCGCTGCGAGCTGCGCGGCCGGGAAGCCCATCTCCGCGAGCCGCTCGCGATACAGCTTGACCGGATCGCGCTGCTTCCAGCGGTCCAGCTCGCCCGGCGGCCGATACTTGGCCGGGTCGGCGCGCGAGTGGCCCGAATAACGGTAGGTCAGGCACTCGATCAACGAGGGTCCTGCGCCGCGGCGCGCCTTGTCGTAGGCCTGCGTCATGGTGCGGTAGACCGCGTCGGCGTCGTTGCCGTCGATCACGATCTTCGGGAGCCCATAGGCAGCGGCGCGATCCCCGGCCGGCGAGGGCACCGCCGTCACGTCCGAGATCGGCGTGTACTCCATGTACAGATTGTTCTCGCAGACAAATACGATCGGCAGCTTCCAGATCACGGCGAAATTCAACGCCTCGTGAAACGCGCCGATGTTGGTGGTGCCATCGCCAAAGAAACAGGTCGTGACGTCCGACTGCTTCTTGTACTGCGCGCGCCAGGCGGCGCCGCAGGCGATGGGCAGGTGCGCGCCGATGATCGCATACGAACCCATCACCCCGTGCTCCACCGAGGTCAGGTGCATGGAGCCCCCCTTGCCGCGCATCAGGCCGATGTCGCGGCCCATGAGCTCGCCGAGCACCTTCTCCACCGGCACGCCGCGCGCCAGCGTGTGGGCGTGGCCCCGATAGGTGCAGAAGCTCAGATCCCCCGGCTGCATCGCCGCCGCGCAGCCGGCCGCCACGGCTTCCTGGCCGAGCGACAGGTGGCTGGTGCCCTTGACCAGGTTCTGCAGGAACAGATCAAAGGCGCGCTGCTCCGCCTCCCGCAGCAGCACCTGCAGACGGTAGATCTCGAGTCGCTTGGCCTCCCCGATATCGTCCTCCGGAGCGACGCTCGCCAGGACCTTGGAGCTCGATTTGATCGCCATGCCAACCTCCGAAACAGCGCCGGCTGCAGCCGCAGGCTGCGCGGGCCTCGCCGGCCCTAGGGACCCGGGTAGGGGTAGCGCCCCCGCGGGCGGGTCCTTGTGGGTGCATTATCGCGCGGGTGCATTATCGCGAATGACTCGCACCAAGATCCAGCCTGCCGGGCCTCGCCCGGCGAGCGCGCCCCACGATCGCGCGCCCCGCGACCTCACCCGCGCGACCCGCGGGTGCGCCCCGGAGCCCGGAGCTCGACCCGCGGGTGCGCCGCCGTCCCCGGGGGCACCGGCATCAGTCCCCGGGCCGATCCGCCTGCGCCTGTGCGGCCTTCAGACGCGCCGCGGCCGTGCGCTCGGCGACGCGGTCCAGCAGCGTGACCATCTCCTCCAGCTCACCCGCAGCGATCCCCTGCGTGATGAATACGATGCGCGTGCGCCGGTCCTCGTCGGGCCAGCGGGGCAGCCAGGTGAGGTTATGCAGCAGGTGCTGCGCCCCCTGCACCACCGCGGGCTGCTCCGGGTCCTCGGCGACGTGGACCAACCCCTTGACACGCAGCAGCTGGGGGCCGAGGTAGCGCTCCAGCGACGTCAGCAGCAGCTGCAGCGCATCGGCAGGCAGCGGCGTCTCGCGGATTAAGTTGAACGTCGCGATGTCCGTGGCGTGCTGATGTGCGTTCGTGTCCGTGTCCGTGCCCGTGTCCGTGCCCGCCGACTCCGGGGCGGCAGAGTCAGGCTCGTGATCTGGGTCGTGGTCGTGGCCATGGCCGTGGTCGTGGTCGTGGTCGTGCGCGGCACGCTCTGCGCCAGGGCCCGCGTCCTCGCCGCCCGCCGGGCTCATCGCCGCCCGCAGCCACACGCGCGCGCTGTCCACGCCCTGGCTCGGATCCGGGCCCACCTCGCGCATCATGCGGATGGGATCGAGCCCGGCGTCGTTCACGGCATCGATGCTGGCCGTGCGATTGATGAGGCGCAGCTGGGCGACCCGCGCGGCGCGCGCCGCGGCGCGCTCGGCTTCGGGCAGCAGGTCGAGCTTGGTGAGCAGCAGATGATCGGCCAGCGCGACCTGGGCGACCGATACGGGGTGCCCGGCGAGGGTGTGCGGGCCGTTGATCGCATCGACGGTGGTGATCAGCGAGCCGACGCGATACAACCCCGCGAGCACCGGATCGGACAGGAATGCCTGCAGCACCGGCGCCGGCTCGGCCAGTCCGGAGGTCTCTATGACCACGTGATCGAAGGCGATCTCCCCGGCCTCGCGCGCGTGATACAGGCGCGCGAAGGTCTGCACCAGATCGCCGAATACGGTGCAGCACAGACAGCCGTTCTCGAGCACCACGATCGCATCGCTGCTCTGCGCGGTGAGCGCATGATCGATGCTGATCTCGCCGAATTCGTTGATGACCAGCAGCGTGCGGGACATGGCCGGATCGCGCAGCGCGCGATTCAGCAGAGTGGTCTTGCCGCTGCCGAGAAAGCCGGTCACGACCGTGACCGGTGTGCGCACGTCCCCGGGGGTGTTGTTCGGATCGACCATGGCGCGCCTGGCTCGAGTACCGCGGCCTGTCTGGCTCGAGCCGTCGCTCAAACCGGCCTGCGTCGCTGCGCGAACAGCTCCGGACGCAGCGACGGGTGACACACGCGGTACTTCGGCGCGTACTGCGTCTCGGCACCCAGCGCCTCGGCGGCATGCCAGGCCCAGCGCGGATCATACAGCGCACCTCGCGCCAGCACGACCAGATCGGCCTGCCCGCTCGAGACGATCTGCTCGGCCTGCTCGGGCTTGTCGATCAACCCCACGGACATCGTGGCGATGCCCGCCTCGCGGCGGATGCGCTCGGCGAACGGCACCTGATAGCCCGGCGCGAGCGGGATCTTCTGCCGCGGATCCAGACCGCCAGAGCTGGTATCCACATAATCGCAGCCGAGCGCCTTGAGCTCGCGGGCAAACGCCACCGCTTCCTCGGGCTGCCAGCCGCCCTCGACCCAGTCGGTCGCCGATACGCGGATGCCCATGGGCTTTTCGGCCGGCCACGCAGCGCGCATCGCCGCGAAGGTCTCCAGTCCGAAGCGCATGCGGTTCTGCAGCGGGCCGCCGTACTCGTCGCTGCGGTGATTGGACAGCGGCGAGAGAAACTGGTGGACCAGGTACCCGTGCGCGCCGTGCATCTCGACCACATCGAAGCCGATGCGCTGCGCGCGCTGCACGGCCTGCACGTGATCGGCGATGAGCTGCTGGATCTCGCCGCGGGTCAGCGCATGCGGCGCCGGCCAACCCTCGCCGAACGGGATCGCCGAGGGCGCCACGGTCTGCCAGGCACCCTGGGCCGCCGTCAGCGGCTTGCCGCCCTCGGCCGGCGGCTGCTGCGAGCCTTTGCGTCCGGCGTGTGCCAGCTGGATGCCGAGCTTGGCGACGCCATAGGCGCGGCAGAAGTCGATCACGCGCTTGAGTGCCGCCTCGTTCTCGTCGCTGCAGAGCGCGGCGCAGCGCGCGGAGATGCGCCCCGACAGCGCCACGTTGGTCATCTCGACCATCACCAGGCCCGCCGCTCCCATCGACAGCGATCCGAGGTGCATCAGGTGCCAATCGGTCGCCGAGCCATTGACGGAGGCGTACTGACACATCGGTGATACGACGATGCGGTTGGGCAGCGTGAGACCGCGGAAGCTGATGCTGGAGAATAGGGCGCTGCTCACGACGACGGATCTCCTGCTGACACCGGGACGATACGCAACGATGGCCGCGGGAGCGAACTGGGCCGGCGCTAGGCCAGGCCGCTCGCCCTCGCCTGCTCCAGCGCCATGACGGCCCAGTCGCGCTGCCCGTTGCCGTGTGCGACCGCACCGATCAGCCGGTCGCGGCACACGCTGGCGCTCGGCAGCGGCACGGCGGCTTCGTGTCCGGCGTCCAGAGCCAGCTCGATGTCCTTGAGTCCGAGCGCGACGGTGAAGCCGACCTTGTCCCAGGTCTTATCGGCGATGAGGCGGCCGTAGATACTGTAGGCCGGAGCGGCGAACAGCCCGTCGGTGAGCACGTCGTAGAACGCGCCGGAATCAGCGCCACACTTCTGCACCAGCGCGAAGGCCTCGCCCATGGCGGCGATCGCGCAGCCGAGCAGCATGTTGTTGGCGAGCTTCATCGCCGCGGCAGCACGCGGGTCGCGGCCGGCCTCGAACACGCGCCGCCCGAGCGATTGCAGCAGCGGGCGGGAGCGCTCCACCGCCGCGGGCTCGCCGGCCACCAATACGCCGAGCCGGCCGGCGACCACGGCTTCGGGGCGCCCGAGCACCGGAGCGGACAGCAGCACCTGTCCGGCGGCCGCGTGCGCCTCGGCGAGCGATTGGATCACCGGCACCCGGTGAGTGCCCATGGCGAGGTGGACACCGCCGGCGGGCAGCGACTCGATCAGACCACCCTTGCCCTCGGCGACCGAGCGCAGAGCGGTATCGTCGGTCAGCATGGTCATCACCAGGCCGGCGAACCGCGCGGCCTCCGCGATGCTGCCGGCGGGCCGGGCTCCCTGCGCGGTCAGCGGCGCGAGCCTGGCCGCCGTGCGGTTGTACACCATGAGCTCGTGGCCGGCGGCCAGAAGCCGTGCGGCCATCGGCTCCCCCATGCGTCCCAGACCGATGAAGGCGGCCTTCATGGCCGGGCTCCGGGCCGGGCTCCGGGCCGGGCGGACACTGCCGCGGTGAGCGTCGCGGCCCGCAGGTGCGGCGCGCCCATCAACCGCGGCGCCCGCCGCCGCGTAAAGCTGTAGAAGCCGGCCATAATTGTCGTCTCCATCATCGACCTGCGCAGGAGTGTCGGGGCGGCCGCCGCCGCTCAGGCGAGCAGCAGCAGCGGCGCTTCCAGCAGCGCCTTGATGGCGCCGAGCAGCTGCGCGCCGAGCGCTCCATCGATGACGCGATGATCGCAGGAGAGCGTCAGGGTCATGAGGCTGCCGAAACGCACCGCGCCATCCGCGCCTTCCACCGCACGGCGCTCGATCGCCCCGACGGCCAGAATCGCCGACTGCGGCGGATTGATGATCGCCGAGAAGGCGCGCACGCCCTGCATGCCCAGATTGGAAATCGTGAGGGTTCCACCCTGATAGTCCGCGGGCTTGAGCGCGCGGGCGCGGGCGCGCTCGGCGAGGGACTTCATTTCCGCCGAGAGCGCGCTGATCGATTTTGTCTCGGCCTGGCGGATCACCGGCGTGAACAGTCCCCCGTCGATCGCCACGGCGACGCCCACGTCCGAGCGTGTGAAGCGCAGGATGCTGTCCTCCGCCCAGATGGCGTTGGCCTGCGGCACCCGCTGCAGCGCGAGTGCGACAGCGCGGATGATGAAGTCGTTGATCGACAGCTTGAAGGCCCCGTGCGCCTGCGCGTTCATCTCGGCGCGCACGCTCACCAGGCGCTCGACCGCCGCGTCGCTGCTCAGGTAGAAGTGCGGAACGCTCTGCTTGGCTTCCTGCAGACGTCGCGCAATGGTTCGCCGCATGCCGTCGAGGGGCAGCGGCTCGAAGGGCACCCCGGCGAACGCGGCCTTGATCAGCGCGGCGCGAGCGGCTTCGCCGACCCCCGCGGGCGGCGCGGCGGCAACCGCGGCCGCGGCGGGTGCCGCGACTGCGGCGGCAGCGGCTACCCCAGGTGCCGCGGGTGCCGCGGGTGCCGCGGGCGCAGCCGCTGCCGCGGGCGCCACGGCGGCTGAGACCGCGCGGCTCGCGCCTCCCCGAGCCGCCGCCTGCACGTCCTTGGCGACGATATGGCCGTGAGGACCGGTGCCGACGAGGCCGAGCAGGTCCACGCCGGCCTCGGTGGCCAGGCGGCGTGCCACCGGCGTCACCTTCACTCCGTTGGGCAGGGTCGCAGGTCCGTAGTTGCGCCCCGGAGTGCGTACCGGGTGAAACGGATCCAGCGGCGCCTGCGCGTCAGCCTTGGCGGCGACGCGACGCCCATCGGCGGCCGCCTGGCTCAGCACCGCGACCACCGTTCCGACCGGCACCACCGCGCCCGCGGCGACGCGGATCTCCGAGAGAACCCCGGCTACCGTCGTAGGCACCTCCATGGAGGTCTTGTCGGTCTCGATCTCGAACAGGCTGTCGCCGGCGGCAACGCTGTCGCCGACCGCCTTGTACCACACGGTGATCTTGCCCTCGGCGACCGTCTCGCCGAGCTGTGGCATCAGGATGTGCTGCATGTCGGGCACTGGTGTCCTCGGCTCGTTGACACGAACGGCGTTACAGGCACGGCTCTACAGGAATACATCGCAGCCGGGCAGGCCGCAGGAGATCAGCCGGTCGGAGGGGAAATTGGTGATGATCTGGCAGCTGTCCTTGGTGACCACCACCTCCTCCTCTATGCGCGCGGCGCCCGAGCCATCATCGGAGCCTTTCCAGGTCTCCAGCGCAAACACCATGCCCTCCTTCAGAGGCTGATTCTGCCCACGGTAACGCTTGGAGAGGATCGGCCGCTCCCACAGCGACAGCCCGACCCCGTGTCCATACTGCAGCAGGAAGGCTTCCGCCTCGTCGCGGTAGCCGAACTGCTGCGCATCGGGCCACACGGCCGCGATCTCGTCGGGAGTCACTCCGGGGCGCACCATGTCCATCGAGGCCGCGAGCCACTTCGAGGCGGTTTCATACGCATCGATCTGGTGCTGGTTCGGCTCTCCGCAGATGAACGTGCGGTAGTAGCAGGTGCGATAGCCGTTGAAGCTGTGCATGATGTCCAGGAACACCATGTCTCCCGGCTGGATCATGCGATCGGAGAAGGTGTGGCAATGCGGCCGGCCACGCGGCCCGGAGACGGAGTTGACGCACTCGACGCGCTCGGAGCCCATGCGGAACAGGCGGTCATGGGCAATCGCGACCAGTT
>DATJSD010000135.1:0-14683 GCA_035504335.1 Steroidobacteraceae bacterium
CTCAGCCGCGCGGAGCGCGATCGGCGCTCTGCAGGCGGCTGATCAGCGAGCGCAGGAACACCTGATTGAAGCGCAGCTGGCAGGAGGCCGAGACCTGCTCGAGCAGCGTCGAGCTGACCTTCAGCGCGGTCACGGCGTCCACGGCGCGGATGGTCGCGGTGCGCTTGGCCCCCGGCACGTAGCTGGTTTCCCCGAAGCACTCCCCGGCCGAGAGCATGCCGGTCGCCTGGCCGTGGCGCTCCACGGCGCAGTGACCCGACACGATGATGTAGAAGCGATCGTCCATCTCGCCTTCCTTGACGATCTCCTCGCCGCTGGCGTAGTCCTGCCAGTGGCTGGCGCGCGTCACCTCGTGGATCTCGGCGTGCGAGAAATCGTGGAAGAACTTCAGCCGCCGCAGCAGGCTGAACTGCTCCTGCTGGTCCATGCGCGAGTGCTGCTGGCGCAGCTTCTGGTGCACGCGCGTCAGCTCGGCGGCGAGATCCAGGCCCGAGCGGTAGCGTCGGGCCGGCTCCTTCTGCATGGCCACGCCCACCACGCTCTCGATCTCCTCGGAAATGTCCTGGCGCAGCGTGTGGATGGGTGCCGGCGTCGCGTACACGATCTGGTGCAGCAGCTTGGCGAGGTTGCCGGCGCGGAACGGCCGCACGCCCGTCAGCAGCTCGTACATCACCGCTCCGAGCGAGTACAGGTCCGACTGATGGGTGAGCTCGAGGCTCTGCACCTGCTCGGGGGACATGTAGCTCGGCGAGCCGGCGATGCCCTCGATGCGCGAGATCTCCGAGCCTGCCACCAGCGCGATGCCGAAGTCGATGATGCGCACGTCGCTGTCGGTGGTCAGCATGATGTTGGAGGGCTTGATATCCCGATGGATCACGCCGCGCGAGTGCGCGTAGTGCAGCGCCTTGGCGCACTTGAACATCAGCTCGACCACGTCGTCGAGCTGCAGCAGGTTGTCGGGGCGGCAGTAGGTCGCCAGGGTGCGCGCGCCGTGCACGTGCTCGGTGACCACGTAGCAGTGCCCGTTCTCTTCGCCGGCGTCGTAGATCGGCAGGATGTTCGGATGCTGCAGCATGCCCACCATGTGGGCTTCCGACAGAAACATCTTGCGCGCGATGCGCGCGCGCTCGGTGTCGCCGCCGGCGTCGATGGTGTAGACCTTGATCGCGACGTCGCGCCCGTAATAGGGATCGTGCGACAGGTAGACGGTACCGGTGCTGCCGCGGCCGACCTCATTGATGATGAGGTATTTGCCGATGCGCTCGGGCGTCCTGTACGCGTGTGCGGTCTTGTGTGCGGGAGCTGCCATCGGGCGCAAAGCACGGCGAAGTGCCGCGGCAGCATAAGCGGCCCCGGTCGGGGCGATCCGTGACGCCTATCGCGGAAAGAGTGGCGCTGGCGACGCCGGCCGCTGCGCGCGGCGCGCGGCGGGACGCGCTGCCGCGTCCTCAGCGGCTGAAATGGTCAAACGCCGTGGGCGCGGCCGTCACGGCCGGATCGCAATTTGACGAATTCACGGCCAGACCGGCGCCGCTGCGCACGGCGCCGATGCGGCTGATGGGCACGCCGAGGCGCGCCGCGAGCTGCTCGATCGCCGCGCCTCGCGCCGCATCGGCGCTGAACAGCAGCTCGTAGTCCTCGCCTCCGCCGAGCGCCAGCGGCAGTGCGCGCGCGCCGAACTGCTGCCGCAGCGCCTGTGACAGCGGCAGGCGCGCGCTGTCGATCTGCCCGGCGCAGCCCGAGGCCTGCAGCAGGCGCGTGGCATCCACGCACAGGCCGTCCGAGATGTCGATGCAGGCGCTCGCCAGGCCGCGCAGCGCCACGCCGAGCGCCACGCGCGGCTGCGGGCACTCGAAGCGCTGGCGCAGCTGCCGCTGCGGCTCCGGCAGCTCGCGCGGCTGCGGCAGCTCCGGGTGCGGCGCGCCGCCGTGCGCCAGCTCGCGCCCGCCGGCGGCGTCGCCGAGCGTGCCGCTCACGTACAGCGCATCGCCGGGGCGCGCGCCGTCGCGCCGCAGCGCCTGCCCCTGCGGCACACAGCCGGCCAGCGTGATCGTGATCGAGAGCGGCCCGCGACACAGGTTGCCGCCGACCAGCGCGACGCCGTGGCGGCGCGCGAGCGCGTCCAATCCGCCGGCGAACTCGGCCAGCCAGGGCTCGTCGGCCTCCGGCAGGATCAGCGCCAGCAGCATCCAGGTGGGCTCGGCGCCCATCGCGGCGATGTCGCTGAGATTCACCGCGAGCGCGCGGTGGCCGAGCGCGCGCGGCGCGGCGCCCGGCAGAAAGTGCGCACCCTCGGCCAGCGCATCGGTGGTGAGCACCAGCTGCGAGCCGGCGGGCACCTGCAGCAGCGCGGCATCATCGCCGATGCCGAGCGCCACGTCGGCGCGCGGCGCGCCCAGGCCGTGAAAGTAGCGGCGAATGAGCTCGGCTTCGGAGGCGGCCACGGCGCGCGCCGGCGGCTCAGGCCGCTTCCCCCGGCCGCCACAGCCGTGCTGCGTGATCGAGCACGGCGTTCACGAACTTGTGTCCGTCGGTGGCGCCGAAGCGGCGCGCGAGTCCGACCGCCTCGCTGACGATGATGCGAAAGGGCAGCTCGGGCCGCTCGCGCAGCTCATAGCTGCCGATGAGCAGCAGCGCATGCTCGATCGGATCGAGCTCGGCCGGCCGCCGGTCGAGCAGCGGTGCGAGCGCCGCATCCAGCTGCTCGTGCTGCGCGCACACGCCGCGGATCAGCGCCTCGAAGTAACCGGCGTCGGCGCGCCTGGCCGACGTCTCGGCGGCGAATTCCTCGACCAGCTCCTGCCAGCTGCAGCGGTTGAGCTGCCAGCGATACAGCGCCTGCAGCGCCAGGGTGCGCGCCGCGGCGCGCGCGTGCGCCGCGGGGCGAGCTTCGGAGCGGGCGCTCACCGCAGTCGCCGCAGCAGGCTCGCCATGGCCAGCGCGGTCTCGAGCGCCTCGTGGCCCTTGTTCTGCGGCCCGAGCCCCGTACGCTCGAGCGCCTGGGCGAGGGTGTTCACCGTCAGCACCCCGAAGGCGACCGGCACGCCGGTGTCGAGCATCACGCGCTGCAGGCCGCGCGCGCACTCGCCGGCGACATATTCGAAATGCGCTGTCTCGCCGCGGATCACGCAGCCGAGCGCCACGATCGCGTCGACCGAGCCGCCGAGCGCGAAGGCGCGCGCCGCGAGCGGCAGCTCGAAGGCGCCGGGCACGCGCTCCACGCGCAGCGCCGCCTCCTGTCCGCCGTGCGCGCGCCAGGCGGCGCGCGCCCCTTCCAGCAGCGCGCCGACGATGTCCTCGTTGTAGCGCGACAACACCACGGCCAGGCGAAACTCGCCCGCCGACAGCTCTTCGGAAACGCTGGCCGCCGTGCCCATGCGGCCGGCAGTATATCGGAGCCCCGCCCCCGTGCCCTCAGCCGCTCTCGTCGACGTAATCGATGATCTGCAGCCCGAAGGCCGAGATGTCGGGCAGCTGCTTGGGCGCGGACAGCACGTGCATGCGCTGCACGCCCAGATCCTGCAGGATCTGCGCGCCGATGCCGTAGGTGCGCAGCACGCCGCTGTAGGCGCCGCGCGGCTCGCGCTCGGCGCGATGCGGCAGCGAGCGGATCGCGTCGGCGAGCTCGCGGGCCGACTCGCGCTGGCGCAGCACCACGACCACCCCCGCGGGGGCGGCGGCGATGCGCGCCAGGGCCGCGCGCAGCGTCCAGGTGCGCAAGCCGTCCTGCACGCCCAGCAGGTCGTGCAGCGTATCGGTGACGTGCACCCGCACGAGCGGCTCGCCCGCGGCCGGATCCCCGTGCACCAGCGCCAGGTGCACGTCGCGGTGTACGTGGTCCTCGTAGCAGAACAGGCGAAACTCGCCCAGCTCGGTCCGCACGCGCTGCTCGCTGATGCGCTCGACGGAGCGCTCGGTCTGCAGCCGGTGGCGGATCAGCTCGGCGATGGTGCCGATCTTGAGCTGGTGCAGCTGCGCGAACTGCTCGAGCTGCGGGCGGCGCGCCATCGTGCCATCGTCGTTCATGATCTCCACGATCACGGCGGCCGGCTCGAATCCGGCCAGTCGCGCCAGGTCACAGCCCGCCTCGGTATGGCCGGCGCGGGTGAGCACCCCGCCCGGCTGCGCCATGATCGGAAACACGTGCCCCGGCTGGCGCAGGTCCTGCGGCTGCGCGTCGCGCCCTACCGCCGTGCGCACCGTATGGGCGCGATCGTGCGCCGAGATGCCCGTGGTGACTCCCTCGGCCGCCTCGATGGACACGGTGAAGTTGGTGCGCTGGCTGCGGGCGGTGTCGCTGACCATCAGCGGCAGCCGCAGCTGCGCGCAGCGCTCGCGCGTCAGCGTCAGGCAGATCAGGCCGCGACCGTAGCGGGCCATGAAGTTGATGTCCTGCGGCCGCACGCACTCGGCGGCGATCAGCAGATCCCCCTCGTTCTCCCGATCCTCATCGTCCATGATCACGGCCATGCGGCCCTGGCGCAGGTCCGCCAGGATCTCGTCGATCGAGTTCAGGGCGCGCGGTTGCGAGGCTTTGTCCGCCGAGCCCGCATCGGGTACGGCGCGTAGCTTGGCCATGGCGCGACCATAGCACGCGGCGGCCGCGCGCGGCATGCCGGCCGCAGGCCGTCAGCCGAAGGCTGAGAACGCCGTCCCGGCGCCGGCAGTCAGGGCCATGGACAGCGCGCCCCAGAAGGTCACGCGCAGCGCACCGGTCGCAACCGGCGCACCGCCGATGCGCGCCGCCAGCGCCCCCAGGGCGGCCAGGGCCAGCAGCGAGCCGCCGGCGGTCACCGGCATCAGCGCCGCCGCCGGCGCCAGCAGCGCCAGCGCGATCGACAGCAGCGCACCGAGCGTGAAGCTGCCGCCCGACACCAGTGCCGCCTGCAGCGGGCGCGGGCGCCGCGCCGGGGACAGCCCGAGCTCATCGCGCGCATGCGCGCCGAGCGCATCGTGCGCCATCAGCTGCGCGGCCACCTGCTCCGCCAGGGCCGGCTCCAGGCCGCGCTGCACGTAGATGCCGGCGAGCTCGGCGTGCTCGTGCACCACGTCGGTCTCGAGCTCGCGCCGCTCGCGCTCGAGCTCCGAGCGCTCGGCGTCGGCCTGCGAGCTGACCGAGACGAACTCCCCGGCCGCCATCGACATGGCCCCCGCGAGCAGCCCGGCCACCCCCACGATCACGATGTGCTGCTGCACCATGTGCGTCGCGGCCACCCCGACCAGCAGGCTCCCGACCGACACGATGCCGTCATCGGCGCCGAGGACCGCCGCGCGCAGCCAGCCGATGTGATGGGCGTGATGGCGTTCGAAGTGCCGGCGCGCCATCGGCTCAGTCGCCCCCCGCGCCGCTCAGCGTCTTGAGATATACGTGCTGCGTCTTGGGGCGCGCATAGCCGAGAGCCGCGTAGAACGCATGCGACTCGCTGCGCGCGGCGTTGGAGCGCACCATCATGCGCGAGAGTGCGCGCTCGCGGCCCCAGCGCTCCGCCGCCGCCACCAGCTGGCGGCCCACTCCGCCGCGCCGCGCGCCGCGGTCCACCACCAGCCCGAGAATCTCAGCGTAGTCTCCGGTCTGCAGCGTCGTGCAGCGGGCCACGTGCACCCAGCCGCCCAGCGCGATCGGCGCGCGCGGCGCGATCGGCGCGCGCAGCGGCTCCTCGCGGCTCGCGACGGCGACCGCGACCCAGTGATCCGCGTGACCTTCCAGGCGCTGCAGCCGCGCGTGCATCGCGTCGGCCTCACTCGGATAGCCCAGCACGCCCGCCAGGCGCGCGATCTCCGCGGCATCCTCGCAGCGCGCGCCGCGGATGATGAAGCTGGCGGACGGGGCAGCCGAATCGGTCCGCAACGCGGATTCATCCACAATTGACATTCGAAATGTGCTGTAAGATATTGTATTACAATTGATCATCTGGTGGCTGCAGCAACCGCTCGACGTAGCGTGCGATCAGGTCGACCTCCAGGTTGAGCGGATCGTTCACGGCCAGCTCCCCCAGGGTGGTCACGGCGAGCGTGTGCGGTACCAGATTCACTTCGAAGTGCTCGGCCTCGACCCGATTGATCGTCAGGCTCACCCCATCGAGCGTCACCGAGCCCTTGCGCGCAAGATAGCGCATCAGCGGCGCCGGCGCCTGCACGCGCAGGCAACGCGAGCGCGCGTCCTCGCTGCAGGCGAGCACGCGGGCGACGCCGTCGACGTGACCGGCCACCAGGTGCCCGCCCAGCACATCGCCGGCGCGCAGCGCCGGCTCGAGGTTGACGCGCCTGCCCTCGCGCCAGCCGGCGATACTGGTGCGCGCCAGCGTCTCGCGCGAGACATCCACCGACAGGGCGCGAGCCTGCAGCGCCACCGCCGTGAGGCACACGCCGGCCACGGCCACGCTGTCACCGACACGGCTGCCGGAGAAATCCAGCCGCTCACTGCCGATGGTCAGCCGCAGATCCTCGCCGTACGGCTCGATGCGCTGCACGCGTCCCACGTCCTGCACGATGCCGGTGAACATCTCGACCTCGCTACTGCGCCGCCGCCCCGCCCGTGGGCGCCGCGTTCGTGGGCCCCCCGCCCGTGGGCGCCCCGGGCGCGAGCGGCAGCGCGGACAGCCGCAGGTCCTCGCCGAGGGGCACGCACTCCGTGAAGCGCAGGCGCGGCGCCTGCTCCAGGTCCGCCGGAGCCGGCAGCTGCAGCAACGGCCGGGCGCCCGGGCCGAGCAGCCGCGGGGCGAGGTAGATGATCAGCTCGTCCACCAGCTGCTCGCGCAGCCACGCACCCGCCAGCCGTGCGCCCGCCTCGATCCACACCTCGTTCGCCTCGAGCTCGCCCAGGCGGCGCAGGATCGGCGCGAGCAGCAGTCGCCCGTCGGGGCCCGCCGCCGCGATCTCCACGCGCACGCCGCGGCGCTCGAGCTCGGCGCGCCGCGCCGGATCGGTGCTCGCGGTGAAGACCAGGGCCTCGTTTGCGGGATGCAGCATCCGCGCATCCGGACTCACGCGCAGCGCCCCGTCCAGCAGCACGCGCAGCGGCTGACGCGGCGTGTCCGCCAGCCGCACGTTCAGCGCCGGATCGTCCGCGAGCACCGTGCCGCTGCCGGTGAGCACCACGGAGCTGCGCGCACGAAAGCGCTGCACGTCCGCACGCGCCGCCTCACCCGTGATCCAGCGGCTGCGCCCATCGGCGAGCGCGGTGCGCCCGTCCAGGCTCGCCGCGAGCTTCAGCCGCACCCAGGGCAACCCGCACTGCATGCGCTTGAAGAAGCCGGGATTGAGCGCGCGTGCCTCGGCGGCGAGCACACCCTCCCGCACCTGCACGCCGGCGGCGCGCAGCGCCGAGGCCCCGGCGCCATTGACCAGCGGGTTGGGGTCGCTGACCGCAAACACCACGCGCCGCACGCCCGCGCTGATCAACGCCGCCACGCACGGCGGGGTGCGCCCGGTATGCGCGCAGGGCTCGAGCGTCACGTACGCGCTCGCGCCCTCGGCGTCGGCTCCGGCCTGGCGCAGCGCCATCACCTCGGCGTGCGGCCCGCCGGCGCGCTCGTGCCAGCCCTCCCCCACCGTGCGCTCCGCGCGCACCAGCACGCAGCCCACGCGCGGATTGGGATCGGTACCGGCGAGGCCGCGCTCGGCCAGCTGCAGCGCGCGGCGCATGTGCCGCTCGTCGGCCGGCTCGCTCATGGCTTGGGCCTCGCCGTCTCCGCCGGCAGCAGCGGCAGCTGGTCCTGCGCGGGCTCCTGCGCAGCCTTCTCCTCGCGCCGCTCCTCGCGCCGCTCCTCACGCCGGCGGCGGTGGTGGCGCAGCCGCTCGACTTCCTCGCGAAATGCCTCCACGTCCTGGAAGCGCCGATACACCGAGGCGAAGCGCACATAGGCGACCTCATCGAGCTGGCGCAACTCCTCCATCACCAGCTCCCCGATCGTGCGGGCGGGTACTTCGCGCTCGCCGAGCACACGCAGCTTGTGGCCGATGCGCGCGACCGCCTGTTCGATCGCCTCGGAGCCGACCGGCCGCTTCTCGAGCGCCTTGATCATGCCGGCCTCGAGCTTGCGCTGCTCGAAGGGCTCGCGGCTGCCGTCGGCCTTGATGACGCGCGGCATGAGCAGCTCCGCGCTCTCGAACGTCGTGAAGCGCTCCCCGCAGCTCAGACATTCACGCCGCCGGCGCACCTGCCCGCCTTCGGCGGCGAGCCGCGAATCGGTCACCTTGGTGTCATCGTGACCGCAGAATGGACAGCGCATTCACGGCCTCCACCGCCGTCAGTCCCCGTACACGGGGAAGCGCCGGCACAGCTCGATGACCTGCGCGCGCACGCGCTCGATCACCCCGGAGGCACCACCGCTGTCCAGGATGTCGGCGACCCAGCCGGCGACCTCGCGGATCTGCTCCTCGCGAAAACCACGGGTGGTGGCCGCGGGGGTGCCGAAGCGCAGTCCGCTCGCCACCATCGGCGGACGCGGATCATTCGGCACCGCGTTCTTGTTCACGGTGATGTAGGCGGCACCCAGCGCGGCGTCGGCATCCTTGCCGCTGATCTCGCGGCCGATCAGGCTCAGCAGGAACAGGTGATTGTCGGTGCCCCCGGACACGATGTCGTAGCCACGCTGCGTGAGCGCCGCGCTCATGGCGCGCGCATTGGCGAGCACCTGCCGCTGATATTCGGCGAACTGCGGCTCCAGCGCCTCCTGCAGCGCGACCGCCTTGGCGGCGATCACGTGCATCAGCGGCCCGCCCTGAATGCCCGGAAACACCATGGCGCTGAGCTTGCGGGTCACCGCATCGTTGGCGCGCGCCAGGATCAGCCCACCCCGCGGCCCGCGCAGCGTCTTGTGCGTCGTCGTCGTCACGACGTCGGCATACGGCAGGGGATTCGGGTACAGCCCCACGGCCACCAGGCCGGCCACGTGCGCCATGTCGACGAACAGCCAGGCACCCACGGCGTCGGCGATCTCGCGCAGCCGCGCCCAGTCGATGATGCGCGAATACGCCGAGAAGCCCGCGACGATCATCTTCGGACGGTGCTCGCGCGACAGCGCCTCGATCTGCTCGTAATCGATGCGACCGGTGTCGGGGCGCACGCCGTACTGCACGGAGTGGAACAGCTTGCCGGAAAAGTTGACCTTGGCCCCGTGGGTGAGATGCCCGCCGTGATCCAGGCTCATGCCGAGAATAACATCCCCGGGGGACAGCAGCGCCAGGTATGCCGCGGCGTTCGCCTGCGAGCCCGAGTGCGGCTGCACGTTGGCGTAGTCGGCGCCGAACAGGCGCCGCGCGCGCTCGATGGCGAGCTGCTCCACCTGATCGACGAACTCGCATCCCCCGTAATAGCGCTTGCCGGGATAGCCTTCCGCGTATTTGTTCGTCAACACCGAGCCCTGCGCCTGCAGCACGCGCGGGCTCACGTAGTTCTCCGAGGCGATCAGCTCGATGTGCGTCTCCTGACGCATGCGTTCGCCGTCCAGCGCCTGCTGCAGTTCGACGTCGAAATCCGCGATGCGCATCCGGCTGGAAAACATGGCGCCTGCCTTGTGTCAAGGGGAGAGAGCGGGGAAGCGGCGCAATTGTAACCGATCGCCGGCCGTGGCCGCGGCCGGCACGCGCACGGCACGTGCATGCGGCACGCGGCATGCGGCACGCGGCACGCGGCACGCGGCGAGCGCACCAGCGCGTGCGCCGCGCAACTGCGCACCGTGCAACCGCGCGCGCCGCTCAGGCCGCCGCCAGCGCCTCGACCACGCCACTCCAGGCGCGCGCGAGGTTCGCGCGATCGTAGCCACCGCCGCCGAAGGCGAGCACCCGGCCGTGTCCGAGCCGGTCGGCCAGGGCGCACAGCTCGCGCGCGGCGCGTGCGTGACAGGCGCTGGAGAGCTGCAGGTGCGCGATCGGATCGCCGGCGATGCTGTCGGCGCCACATTGCAGCAGCAGGAACTCGGGCGCGTGATGCTCCAGGTGCGCCAGGACCTGCGGCCAGGCGGCGTCGAACTCGGCATCCCCGGCGCCCGCCGCCAGCGGTATGTTGAGCTTGGTGCCCGCCGCGGCGCCGCGGCCGGTCTCGCTCGCGGCGCCCGTGCCCGGATACAGCGAGCGGCCGCTCTCGTGCAGATCCGCGAAGATCAGCTCCGGGTCCTCCTCGAAGGCGTAGAACACCCCGTCGCCGTGGTGCGCGTCGATGTCGACGTAGGCGATGCGGCGCACCGCGCCCGCGCGGCGCAGGTATTCGACCACCACGCCGCAGTCGTTGAATACGCAGAACCCCGCGGCGTGTGCGCGCCCGGCGTGATGCAACCCGCCGATCGGCACGAATGCCCGCCGCCGCTCGCGCTCCAGCACCCAGCGCGCCGCGGCGAGGCTCGAGCCCACCACGCAGGCGGCGGCCTCGAATACCCCGCGGAACACCGGCGTATCGCCGGCGTCGAGGGCGCCGCTACCGCATTGCGAGCGCTCCTGCACGAAGCGCACGTACTCGGGCGTGTGGAACAGCTCGAGCTCCGCGGCGCTGGCCTCGCGTGGCTCGAGCAGCGTCACGCGGTCCGCCAGACCGCGCTGCTCGAACTCGCGCTGGAAGGCCGCGTGGCGGTCGGTCCCGAAGGGATGCCCGCAGGGAAAGCCGTAGCGAGCCAGCTGCTCGCCCAGGATCACCGCGACCGCCGCGTCTTTGTCCTTCACGCCGTGCCCCGGCCGGCAACCGCGCCGGCACCCCCGCGGCGAAGATAGCACATCGGGACCGGCTCACCGCATAATCGCGCGCTCCCACACGGCTCGCACGACTTCCATGGCGCAATACATCTACACGATGAACCGGGTCTCCAAGGTGGTGCCGCCCAAGCGCATCATCCTGCGCGACATCAGCCTGTCGTTCTTTCCGGGCGCGAAGATCGGGGTGCTCGGTCTCAACGGCGCCGGCAAGTCGAGCCTGCTGCGCATCATGGCGGGCATCGATACGCAAATCGACGGCGAGGCGCGCCCGCAGCCCGGCATCCGCGTCGGCTATCTGCCGCAGGAGCCCGAGCTGGATGCGGACAGCAGCGTGCGCAGCGTGGTGAACCAGGGTCTGGGCGAGACCTTCGCGCTGCTCGAGCGCTTCAATCGCATCAGCGAGCAGTTCGCCGAGCCGCTCGAGGAGGCGCAGATGAACCGCCTGCTCGAGGAGCAGGGGCGCCTGCAGGATGCGATCGACGCGGCGGGCGGCTGGGAGCTGGAGCGCAAGCTGGAGATCGCCGCCGACGCGCTGCGCCTGCCGCCGTGGGAGGCGCGCATCGGACAGCTGTCGGGCGGCGAGCGGCGGCGCGTGGCGCTGTGCCGGCTGCTGCTGTCGCAGCCGGACATGCTGCTGCTCGATGAGCCGACCAACCACCTGGATGCCGAATCGGTGGCGTGGCTGGAGCATTATCTGGAGCAGTATCCGAGCACGGTGGTCGCCGTCACGCACGATCGCTATTTTCTGGATAACGTGGCGCGCTGGATCCTGGAGCTGGATCGCGGCCACGGCATTCCCTGGGAGGGCAACTACTCCTCCTGGCTCGAGCAGAAGGAACGGCGCCTGGCCCTGGAGGAGCGCGAGCAGGCGGCGCTGAAGAAGTCCATGGCGCGCGAGCTCGAGTGGGTGCGCTCCAATCCCAAGGCGCGGCAGGCCAAGAGCAAGGCGCGACTGGCGCGCTACGAGGAGCTCGCGTCCACGGAATTTCAGCGGCGCAACGAGACCAACGAGATCTATATCCCGCCCGGACCGCGGCTCGGCGAGCTGGTCATCGAGGCCAGGGGCCTGCGCAAGGCCTTCGGGGAGCGACTGCTGTTCGAGCAGCTGAGCTTCAACCTGCCGCGTGGCGGGATCGTGGGCATCATCGGCCCGAACGGCGCCGGCAAGACCACGCTGTTCCGCCTGCTGATCGGCGCCGAGCGGCCCGACGCGGGCGAGATCCGCATCGGCCCCACCGTGCAGCTCGCGCACGTCGATCAGTCGCGCGAGGCGCTGGATGATGCCAAGACCGTCTGGGAGGAGATCTCCGGAGGGCTGGACATCATCCGTGTCGGCGCCTACGAGACGCCCTCGCGCAGTTACGTTGGCCGCTTCAACTTCAAGGGCGCCCAGCAGCAGCAGCGCATCGGCGAGCTGTCCGGCGGCGAACGCAATCGCGTGCATCTCGCCAAGGTGCTGCGCGCTGGCGGCAACGTGCTGCTGCTCGATGAGCCGACCAACGATCTGGACGTGGAGACGCTGCGCGCGCTCGAGGAGGCGCTGCTGAACTTTCCCGGCTGCGCCGTGGTGATCTCGCACGATCGCTGGTTCCTCGATCGCGTCGCCACGCACGTGCTCGCCTTCGAGGGCGACTCCGAGGTCACCTGGTTCGAGGGCAACTTCCAGGACTATGTCGCGGACCTGACGCGCCGGCACGGAGAACAGGCCGCGCAGCCGCACCGGATCAAGTACCGCAAGCTCACCGGCTGAACCGCCGCGGACCGGCGGCGCCCGGGCGGCCGCGCGGGCCCCTCACGGACCTTGCGCGGGCCTCACGGGCCTCGCAGGCCTCGCAGGCCTCGCGGCAGCGGCAGGGCGCGCCGATCGAGCGCGCCCTCAACCCCTTTCCGCAGGTGCGCGCGGCGGCGGCCTGCAGGGCCGGGCGTGACGCCAGGCCGCAGTGCATTATGTCCAGCACTGCGCTCGTGCGTGGGCATACTGCGGCGTGCGCCGTTGGGCTACACTTTCGCGGACATAACTCAGCGGGTGGCACGTGGCGGTCTTCATCGATAGCAGCGATCGGCTGCTGCAGGATCAGGCGCAGAGCCTCGCGCTCACCTGCCCGCATTGCCTGGTGTTTGCGCACATCACGCCGCTCGCCGTGCCGCGCTTCGCCGAGCTCAGCGCACATCGGCCGCGCCAGATCGGCCTGGTGTATCGCTGCGACTCGTGCAACCTGCCGATCTTCCTGCGCTTCACGGTGCGCGAGTACGGCGCGCAGCGCATCGAGCTGTCCCCGCAGTTCACCGAGATCGAGCGGCCGCGCGAGAAGTTCAGCTTCACCTATCTGCCCGAGACGGTCGAGACCATGTTTCGCGAGGCGCTGCTGTGCTATTCGCACGGCGCGTTCAACGCCTTCTGCAGCATGTGCCGCCGCACCATGCAGGCGGTGTTCGACATGCTCGGGGAGAGCGGTAAGCTGCGGCTGTTCGATCAGCTCACGGAGCTGCGCGACATGGCGCAGATCGACACCGCCAGCTTCACTGCGCTCAAGCGGGTGATCTTCGGCTCGGATGCGGATCCCGGCCCGGGGCTGCCGGTGCTGGACGATGACCAGGCCGGGCTGCTGCTCGAGGTCATGAAGGACCTGCTCTACCAGGCGTACGTGCGCAAGGGCCGGCTGCAGCAGGCGATGGTCGTGCGCCGTTTCTTCTCCGAGCAGAGCGAGCGCGACGGCCCCCGCGCGGCGGGCGCATCCACCGAGGCGTCGCCACGGGCGGCCGAGCCGCGTCCGACCGAGCCGCAGTCGCCCTGAGCCGCAGTCGCGCCGAGCCGCGGTCGCGCCGAGCGCGCTCAGCCCACCCAGACGCGCGCGTTGCGGAACAGGCGCATCCAGCCGCTGTCCTCGCCGCCACCGGGCGCACACCAGGAATTCTGCACGCTGCGGCAGACGCGCTCGGGATGCGGCATGGTCACGGTGACACGCCCATCGGGCGTGGTCAGCGCGGCGATGGCCTGCACCGCGCCGTTCGGATTCGCCGGATAGCTCACGGCCGGCTCGCCGTAGTTGCTCAGGTAGCGCAGCGCCACCAGGCGGCCCTCGAGACAGTGCCGCAGCGCCGCCTCGCTCGCGAACTGCGCGCGACCCTCGCCGTGCGAGATCGCGATCGGCAGCTGCGAGTGCTGCATGTCGCGCATCAGCACCGACGGCGAGGGCTCGACGCGCACCATGCCGAGGCGCGCCTCGAACTGCTCGCTGCGGTTGCGCACGAAGCGCGGCCAGTGCTGCGCGCCCGGAATCAGCTCCTTGAGCAGCGCGAACATCTGGCAGCCGTTGCACACGCCGAGCGCGAAGCTGTCGGGCCGCGCGAAGAAGCGCGCGAACTCCTCGCGCGTACGTTCGTGGAACAGAATCGAGCGCGCCCAGCCGCCGCCCGCGCCGAGCACATCGCCGTAGGAGAAGCCGCCGCAGGCCACCACGCCGGCGAACTGTGCGAGCGTGTGCCGGCCGCCGAGCAGGTCGGTCATGTGCACGTCGTGCGCCTCGAAGCCGGCGCGGTCCAGGACCGCGGCCATCTCCACCTGACTGTTCACGCCCTGCTCGCGCAGCACCGCGACGCGTGGCCGGTGGCCGCGCGCGACGAACGGCGCGGCGACGTCCTCGGCGGGATCGAAGCTCAGGCGCTGCGACAGGCCCGGGTCCGAGGCATCCAGCTGCGCGGCCAGCTCCTCCTCGGCGCACTGCGGATCGTCGCGCAGCCGACGCAGCTGGTAGGAAGTCTCGGACCACGCCCGGCGCAGGTCCACCCAGTCCTCATCGAGCAGCGCCTCGCGCGGCTCGCCGATGCGGTGTACGCACTCGCCGAGCCCATGGCTCGCGAAGCAGGCGAGCACCTGCGCCTCCTCGGCGCGCCGCACCTGCAGCACCGCACCCGGCTCCTCGCTGAACAGCGCCGCGAGCGGCGCGCCTTCACCGGCCGGCAGGCACACCTCCAGGCCGCAGTGTCCGGCAAAGGC
>DATJSD010000136.1:0-16778 GCA_035504335.1 Steroidobacteraceae bacterium
GCCGAAGCAGATTCCGGTGCAGTAGCACCGTAGCGTCAGGCGGTGTCAGCGCGGCGCTGGTGCGGCCGTCGGATCGATCTGCAGGTCTTCGCGCGCGTGAGGTGTGGGCGTGGCGACGCCCTCCCACCTCACGAGCACGTAAGCTTCGGTCAATTCGTCGACGACCACGCCGCGCATCGGCACGAGTGCGTCACGAAAGCGCACCGGATCGCCCAGGCCGGGCGAGCGCGCAGTGACTTTTTTGGGGGGCGTGCGAGTCAATGCAGCCCCACCGCCCGCAGTTCGCGCTGGATCCGGTCCGCCGTGCGCTGCGCTGCGGCTCTGACCACCGCGCTCAGGGGTGCGCCGCAATCGAAGCTGGCCCCTTCGATCGCGTAGAGGATCAGCCGTCGGGGCAGCCGGTCGAGCGTGCGGGCGAGCGCGAGCGCCTGTGGCAGGCCCAGGCCGTGGGTGGACGCGACCGCCGCCACTCGCGCGTGGCCCGCCGAAGCGGGGTGCGTGCTGGCCGGCGCGTGTGGGCCGGATAGCTGCACGCGATGAATGCTGCCGGGGGGACCGGCGCCCGCTGCGGCATCGACGATGAAGACCAGATCGCTTCCCGCCCAGTCATCGAGCAGCGCCAGCGCATCCGCATCTCGGCACAGGCTACGTACGCCCGCCAGACCGGCGAGCAGGCTCGCGACCAGTGGGCCGACGCCGTCGTCCGCCCGCGCGGCATTTCCCAGCCCGATCACCAGGCACGCCTCTGCGGCCATCAGTGCCGCACCGTCAGCCTGAGAAAGTGCGCCGCACAGGAGATGCAGGGATCATGATTGCGGATCGCCTGCTCACAGCGTTCGCGCAACCGTTCATCGGGCAGCGTCAAGGCGCGAGCGGCGACCTCGCGCAGATCCTCCTCTATCGTGAGCTGGTTCTGCGAGGTCGGGGGCACGATGCGGGCGCTGAGGATCGTGCCATCGGCGTCGATTTCATAGCGGTGATGACAGATGCCGCGCGGAGCCTCGGTGCAGGCGTGTCCCGTACCGGCGCGAGGCCCGACGGGCACTGCCGGCGCATCCGGCGGCTGGTACGCGGCGATCAGGCGCAGCGCCTCCCCGCAGGCGTACACGATCTCGAGGGCGCGCACCAGGATGCTGCGGTAGGGGTTGCGGCACCCGGACCCCACGCCGACCTCTCGCGCCAATCCCTGCACGTCGGCCGGCAGGCGATCGAAATTGAGGTTGTAGCGGGCTAGCGGCCCGACCAGGTAGCTGCCGCGGCGCCTGAGCACCGCCTGCAGCGCACTGGAGTGTGCCACCTGGCGCTCCTCGAACTCGCTGTCGAACTGCGTCACATCGATGTCCAGGCCGGCACTGGAGACGATGCGGCCTTCATTCAGCGGGTACTCCGCCGGATGGCGCAGCGCGACGAATTCGTAGTCGCGCTCGAAGTCGGGAAACGGGAAGCCGGCCGCCCATTCCAGCAGGCGTTGCGCCTGCCGGCGCGCCTGTTCGAGCTGGAGCGCGAGTGCCGTCAGCTCGGATCTGTCCGGCAGCCGATAGAACCCACCGACCCGTACGTTGATCGGATGGATCTCGCGTCCCCCGAGCACCCGCATGATCTCGTTACCGACCCGCTTCAGCGACAGCCCCGCCCGCACCATCTCGCCGTGGTCGCGCGCCATCTGCATGGCGTCCGCATAGCCGAGGAAATCCGGCGCGTGCAGCATGACGATGTGCAGCGCGTGGCTCTCGATCCACTCGCCGCAGTAGATCAGACGGCGCAGGGCGCGCAGTTGCCCGTCCACCTGCAGCCCGATCGCGCGCTCCATCGCATGCACCGCGCCCATCTGGTAGGCGATCGGGCAGATGCCGCAGATGCGTGCGGTGATGTCGGGAGCTTCGCAATAGTCACGGCCGCGCAGCAGCGCCTCGAACAGTCGCGGCGGCTCGAAGATCGACAGGCGCGCGAGGGTGACGCGCTCGCCATCGATCTGCAGCTCCAGTGCGCCCTCTCCTTCGACGCGCGCGATGGCGTCGACGCGGATGGTACGGCTAGTCGCCATGCGCCTCGCTTTCGCGTTGAAACGCCGGCGCGGCGGCGTTGAACGAACGAAACGCGCGGCGCAGCTGCCCCTCGCCGGCTCCCAGAGTCCGCCATTGTCGCGACAGCGAGGCGGTATTCGGCGCCTCCATCGGTCCGTAGCAGCCGTAGCAGCCGCGTCGGTAAGCCGGACACAGGGCCCCGCACCCGGCATGCGTGACCGGCCCCAGGCAGGGGATGCCGTCGGCCACCATCACGCAGCTCGTGCCGCGCAGCTTGCATTCCACGCAGACGCTGTGCGCGCCGATCGCCGGCTTGCGACCGGCCAGGAAGGCGCTGATCACCTCGAGCAGCTGGGTCTTGCTGATCGGACAGCCCTGCAGCTGGTAATCGACGGCGACGTGCGCGGCGATCGGCGTCGAGGTCGCGAGCGTACGAATGTACTGCGGCGCCGGATACACGCTGGCCAGGTACTCGCCGATGTGCGCGAAGTTGCGCAGCGCCTGGATGCCACCCGCGGTCGCGCAGGCGCCGATGGTGACCAGATGGCGCGACTGGCGGCGAATCTCCGCCAGCCGCGCGGCATCGTCGGGCGTGGTGACGGAGCCCTCGACCAGCGACAGATCGTAAGGTCCCGGCACGCTCCTGGAAGAGGCCTCGGGGAAGTGCACGATGTCCACCGCCGCGGCGAGCCCGAGCAGCTCCTGCTCACAGTCGAGCACCGAGAGCTGACAGCCATCGCAGGACGCGAACTTCCAGACCGCCAGCCGCGGCCGCGGCGCTTTGCCCTCCATTCACACCTCCCGCAGGGCGAGTATCCCCGCGATACGCGCGAGCGGCAGCACCGGGCCGTCCTTGCAGATGAACGTCGGCCCGAACTGACAGCGACCGCACAGTCCCAGGGCGCACTTCATATTGCGCTCCATCGACAGATGAATGTTGGCGGGCGCCACTCCCGCGTCGCACAGCGCATTGGCGCTGAAGCGCATCATGATTTCCGGACCGCAGACCAGCGCCACCGTATGGGCGGGGTCCAGACCCAGCCGGCCGATGAGCGTGGGGACGACCCCGACGTGGCCACGCCAGGCGCCGTCCGGTCGATCCACGGTCACTTCGAGCTCGATATCGAGCGCTTCGCGCCAGCGCTCGAGCTGCGCGCGATACAGGATCTCGCCGGCGCTGCGCATGCCGATCAGGATCACGACGCGCCGATAGCCTGGCCGGCGATGCAGCACATGGTGGATGGCTGGGCGCAGCGGCGCGAGCCCGAGCCCGCCCGCAACGATCACGAGATCGCGCTGCTGGGCCTGATTCAGGGGCCAGGCGCTGCCGAACGGCCCGCGCACACCGACAATGTCCCCGCGCGCGAGCCGGGTGATGGCCGCGCTCACGGCGCCCACGGAGCGCACGGTATGTACCCAGCGGCCGTGATCGTCGGGGTCGCCGCTGAGGCTGATGGCAATCTCGCCGACCCCGAACACATACAGCATGTTGAACTGCCCGGGCTCGAAGCGGCCGGTGGGCCCCTCGATGCCGGAGAGCTCGAGCGACACGGTATCCGCGGCCTCCTGCTGCACGGCGGTGATGCGGTGGGGCCGCGGCACCCACGGATCCGGGACCACGGCCGCGTTCACGCGACCGGGCTCCGGTAGACATCGAGCATCTGCAGGCGGCTGGCGTGCAACCGCCGCACCAGCTGCCCCGCCACGCGCTTGAGCAGCTCGTAGCCCAGATCGTGGTCGGCTTCGCACTTGTCGCGCAGGCAGCGCGCGTCCAGTCCGATGGCATGCGTCGGCTCGAGCGCGCAGGCATCGAAGCTCCAGCGGTACGGCGGCAACAGCCACGACACGCCGAGAATCTCTCCCGGCCCCAGCGTCGAGACGATGCGGCTCACCTGCCCCGGCGCATGGATCTGCAGGGCAACCGCGCCCTGCCGGATCAGGTAGAGCTCGTCCGCCGGCGCGCCCTCGCGCAACAGGTACTGATCGGGCTCGAAGCGCACGTTACGCGCGCAGCCGCAGACCGCTGTGGCAATCGCCGGGGCGAGGCCGGCAAACAGCGGCTGGCCGAGGATGATGCGCTCAAGGCCCGCCATGCGCTGCTCCGCTGTCGCGAATCGCCGCCGCCTCGGCCGTGATGTCGATGCCGACCGGACACCAGGTGATGCAACGTCCACAGCCCACACACCCGGAAGTGCCGAACTGATCGAACCAGTTGGCGAGCTTGTGCGTCATCCACTGCCGATAGCGCGAGCGCGTCTGGCGGCGCACGCTGCCGCCGTGCAGATATGAGAAATCCAGGGTGAAGCAGGAATCCCAACGGCGCTCGCGCACCGCGGTCTCACCCGCGAGATCCGTGTGATCCTCGACGCTGGTGCAGAAGCAGGTGGGACAGACCAGGGTGCAGTTGGCGCAGCTCAGGCAGCGCTCGGCGACCTCGTCCCAGCGGGGATGCTCGAGGTTGGCCTGCAGCAGCTCCTTGAGACCGCCGGTCTGCAGGCTGCGGCCCATGTGCGCCGCGGTGCGCGCCACGACCTGTGCGGCCGCCGCAAGATCGGCCTCCTCGGCCGCACGACCCTGCAGCCCGGCGATCAATTCGTCGCCACGCTCGCTGCCGACCTCGACCAGCAATTCGTGTCGCTCACGCAGCAGCTCGGTCAATGCCAGGTCGAAGCCGCTGCGCACCGCGGGTCCCGTCTGCATCGACACGCAGAAGCAGGTTCCGCCCGCCTCGCTGCAGTTCAGCGCGATGAGGATGTTGTCGCGCCGTCGTCGCTCGTAGTGGCCGTCGCGATAGGCGCCGCCGAGCAGCACCCGGTCCTGAATCGCAATCGCGGCGAGCTCGCAGGCGCGCACGCCCAGAAATGCAAAACGCGGCGTCTCCTCGGCCTGCGCAGTGCTCGCCCCGGCGGGGGTGGGGGCCGTGGTGGGGGCCGTGGTCGCGGCTGTGGTCGCGGCCTCGGCGGGGGCCGCGGTGGAGGCCGGCGGCGCCGCGGCCCCATAGTCGGCCCGGCGCAGGCGCCACAGCGCCTGCACGGGTGGATGCAGGCAGCGCTTCCAGGATTGCGGTCCGACCGCATAGCCGAACAGCGCGCCATCCGCGCGGCGCTCGAGCCGGTAGTGGCCCGCCTCCTGGCGGTCGGTCCAGCCGCGCGGCAGCTGCTCGAGCCGACTCATCTCGTCGTACACGATCGCCCCGTCCCGCAGCGTGGGCCCGAGCACCCGGTACCCGCGCGCCCACAACGCGTCGAGCAGTTGCTGCAGCTGCCCGGGCTCGATCACTTTTCGGTCGCCGATGGCCATGCGTGCGTGCGGCGTGGGTGTGCGCTGTGCGGTGCGCGGTGCGCGGTGTGCGGTGTGCGGATCAGGCCATGCGCGGCGGGCGCGGATGCAGCGTGAGCCACTTGAGGATGTCCTCGCGGCGCACCAGGCCGATCAGCTCGCCGTTGCGCACCACCGGCAGCTGGCTCAGATCGCGCTGCCCGATGAGCTCCAGCGCCCGCAGCGCATCCTGCTCGGGCTCGAGCGTCACCAGGCGCGCAACCGGCGTCATGATGTCGCCGACGACGGTCGTTTGCAGGGTGCTCGCAGAGCATTTCTGCAGGTCACGCAGGGAGATGAGGCCGAGCAGCTGGCCGGCGTGCTCCACCGGAAAGGCCCGCTGTCCGCTGCCCATGACATGCTCATTGAGCAGCGTACCCACGGGCATCTGCGGATCGACGCGCAGGAAGCTGGTCTGCATCAGCAGCCGCACCGGCACGTGCTCCAGGGACTGGCGCAGCAGCAGCTGCTGATAGCTCATGAACGCCGCATTGTTGAGGAACCAGCCGATGAACGCCAGCCACAACCCATCGATCAGTCCGCTGCCGAGCAGCGGAATGCGCAGCCCCAGCGCCATCGCGAAGCCTGCGGCGATCAGCAGCCAGGCAAACCCCTGGCCGATGCGTGAAGCCCACAGGGTCGCGGCTCGCAGATCGCCGCGCAGTCCCCACAACAGCGCACGCAGCACACGGCCGCCATCGAGCGGAAAAGCGGGCACCAGATTGAAGATGCCGAGGACGATGTTGACCGGACCGAGCCACAGCAGCAGCGTCGGCGCCGCCCCCAGGCCGCTGAACATGCGCTGCGGATGGTCGGGATCGAGCACCAGTCTGCCGCGCGGCACGAGCCAGATGCATAGCGCCCCGAACGCCAGGCTGGTGAGCGGACCGACGATCGCCATGGCGACTTCGGCGCGCCACGAGGGCGGCTCATCGTGCATCTCGGCCATGCCGCCGAACACGAACAGCGTGATGCGCCGGATCTGCACTCCCCAGGCGCGTCCGACCAGCGCGTGCGAGAGCTCGTGCAACAGCACCGACGCGAAGAACAGCACCGCGGCCGCCAGCGCCGTCATCCACACGAGGCCCGCGGGCCAGTCCGGATGCCAGGTAGGAAAGACACCGCCTGCCAGGGCGAAGCTGATGAGGGCGAAGATGATCACCAGGCTCCAATCCGCGCGGATCTGGATGCCGGCGATCGATCCGAGAGGCAGCCCGACTGCGAAACGCACTGCGACTTCCTCGCGAAATTAACTGGTGGCAGGCTACGCTGAGTGAGGCGGGCTTCGATGATTCGGGCTGGCCGCGACGTGGCGGCGCTACGCGCAGCCACTATCGCAGGGGCACTGCAGCCCGGCCATAGGTATCACTACGCATGGGCGCGCGCCGGACACCGGCACGAAACTCTGGACGTCGGCACACCATCGGACAGCGGCGCCATTGCAGGCGGCAACAGCGGCCGGGCACACCCCGCAGCCGCCGGCCGAGGTGGGCGACCCTGTCCGGGAGCCTAGCGGCGCTTGGCACCGCGGCCGCGACGGCCGCTCTTGCCACGGCGCACGCTCGCCGCACCCCGGGTCTTGCCGCGGGATCCTCTGGCCACTGCCCTGACTTTGGCCTTCCGCGAGCGCGCTGGCTTGGCCCGCTTGGCCGGGGCGCGCCGCGCCGTTTTGCCTCGAGCTCGGGTGGCACGCGCCTTGGCGGGAGCGGCTCGGGGGCGGGCTCGCCGGGTAGCCCGCGGCGGCTCCGCAGTGGCGGCCACCACATCTCGCAAGGAGTCGGCATCGGAGAGATCGCGGGTCCCCTGCAGCGGCCCGGTGTCCTGGGACGCATCTCGAACCGGCAGAGATTCCGGGCCGATTTCCCCGATTTGCGTGCGTGCGTCACCCCCCAGCCCGGTGCTGGCGAAGGGATTGTATTCGGGCTCCGTCTCTATCTGCGGTCGCCAGGCCCCGGTGGAGGACGAGCTCCCTGCTGGGGCTGGGCTGGGCGGATTGACGCGCTTCTTGGCTTTGGAAGGCATGAGACTCTCCGGGTTCGTGACTCGTCCTGGTCGACTCGATCCTGCCGAGGTCATTCTATTGGACGAGCCGCAGACACAGCGTACACCACCGCGCTTCCCTCGCCCACTGGGCCGGGGCCCGTCTTCAGGCTGTCGCGGCCGCCTGCGGGGGCGGCGAGGGCAACAGCCGCGCCTGGTCCCCGGGGCGCACGCCTGCGGCATTGCCCTCGTCGGTGTCCAGGTGCAGCTCCGCGCGATAATGCGGCGACACACGCACGATCACGTCGTTGAAAATCAAGGCGCGCTCTGCGCTGCCCACGGCCGCCTGCAGGATCTGACGATCGTGCAGTCCCAGCCGAGCCGCCTCCTGCGGGCTCACGTGCACATGACGCTGGGCCAGCACCACGCCGTGATCCAGCATCAGGCGCCCGGCCGGTCCGACCAGTTCGATGCCCGGGGTATGCTGCAACTGACCCGACAGCCTCACCGGCGCGTCCAGGCCGAGCGTCATCTCGTCGGTGCGCGAGATCTCCACCTGGTCCTCCTCGCGCGCGGGCCCCACGATACGCACGTGCGCGAGGCTCCCCCTCGGACCCACCAGCGTGACGGTCTCTTCGGCAGCGAACTGTCCGGGCTGGTGCAGCCAGGCGTGCACCTGCAGCGCATGTCCGGCCCCGAACAGAGTCGCGATGCTGCGCTCGCTCAGATGGACGTGGCGGGCGGAGACCGCGACGGGGACGCTCAGCTCGGCACTCACGGCGGCTGCCTATCCGGCACGCTCGAGCGGCCGGCGCTGCGGCTGCACCGCGGCAGGGCGCTCCGCCTGCTCGAGGGCGGCGATGCGCCGCAGCGTGGCGACGAGGCTGTCGGGATTGAGGCTGATCGAATCGATTCCCAGGCGCACCAGGTATTCGGCGATCTCGGGATAGTCCGAGGGCGCCTGCCCACAGATGCCCGAGTGCCGGCCGGTGCGCCGGCAGCCCTCGACCGCGAGCCGCAGCAGCTGCCTGACCCCCTCGTCGCGCTCGTCGAAATCGAAGGCCACCAGCTCCGAGTCGCGGTCGACACCGAGCGTCAACTGCGTCAGATCGTTCGAGCCGATCGAGAAGCCGTCGAAGTGGCGCGCGAATGCGTCGATCTGCAGCACGTTGTTCGGGATCTCGCACATCACGTACACCTCCAGCCCGTCCTGGCCGCGCGTCAACCCGAACTCGCTCAGCGTGGCGAGCGTGCGCTCGGCTTCGGGCACGCGGCGGCAGAACGGCACCATGATCTTGAGGTTCTTCAATCCCATCTGCGTGCGCACGCGCCGGATCGCCGCGCACTCCAGCCCGAAGCCCTCCTTGTAGGCCGGGTGCGAATAGCGCGCGGCGCCGCGAAAGCCCAGCATCGGATTGTCCTCGGCCGGCTCGAACCAGCGTCCGCCGAGCAGGCTCGCGTACTCGTTGCTCTTGAAGTCGGACAGCCGCAGGATCACCGGCTTGGGATGGAACGCCGCGGCGATCGTGGCAATGCCCTCCGAGAGCCGCTCGACGAAGAAGTCGGCCGGTTGCGCGTAGCGTCCCGTCAGCTGCGCGAGCCGTGCACGCTCGGCCGCGTCGGCCACCTTCTCGGGGTGCAGCAGCGCCATCGGGTGCGCCTGCACGTACTCCGTCACGATGAATTCCATGCGCGCGAGTCCCACCCCGTCATTGGGCAGAAAGCTCATCTGGAAGGCGATCTCCGGGTTGCCGAGGATCAGCATCAGCTGCGTGCGGGTGCGCGGCAGCGAGCGCACATCGATGTGCTCGACCTCGAAGGGCAGCAATCCCGCGTACACATGGCCGGTCTCCCCGGCGCTGCAGTCCACGGTGAGCTGCTCACCGGTGTGCAGCAGCTCGGTGGCCCGGCCGCTGCCGACGATCGCCGGAATGCCCAGCTCGCGTGCGACGATCGCGGCGTGACAGGTGCGCCCGCCGCGGTTGGTCACCACCGCCGCCGCGCGCCGCATGATCGGCTCCCAGTCGGGCGTGGTGTTGTCGGTCACCAGCACCTCGCCGTCGCGAAACTCGGCCATTTGCCGGGCGGAGCCGATCACGTGAGCGCAGCCCTGGCCGATGCGGCTGCCGATGGCCAATCCGGCGAGCCGCTGCGTGCCGCGGCCGCGCAGGTGGTATTCGTCGATGCTGCCGGCGGTCTTCTGGGAAGCCACCGTTTCCGGGCGCGCCTGCAGCAGATACAGCTGGCCGTCCACACCGTCCTTGGCCCATTCCATGTCCATCGGCACCGCGTGTCCGGCGCGCGTGCTGAAATGCCGCTCGATACGCACCGCGTAGTCGGCCAGCTGCAGCACCTCCTCATCACTCAGACAGAAGCGCGCGCGCTCCTCGGTCGAGGTTGTCACGTTGCGCGTCGTCTCGGCCCCCTCCCCGTACACCAGCTTCAGCTCCTTGCCGCCGAGTTCGCGGCGCAGCACCTGTCGAAAGCCGCGCGCGAGCGTCGGCTTGAACACGTAGAAATCGTCCGGGTCCACGTTGCCCTGCACGATGTTCTCGCCGAGTCCGTAGGAGGCGCTGATCAGGACCACGTCGCGAAAGCCGCTGTCGGTGTCCAGCGAGAACATGATGCCGCTCGCAGCCAGATCGGAGCGCACCATCTTCATGACCCCGATCGACAGGGCGACGCGAAAGTGATCGAAGCGCTGGTCGACCCGGTAATGAATGGCGCGATCCGTGAACAGGCTGGCGAAGCAGCGCTGGCAGGCGCTCAGCAGCGCCTGCTCGCCGCTGACATTCAAATAGGTGTCCTGCTGGCCGGCAAAGCTCGCAGTGGGCAGATCCTCCGCGGTGGCGGAGCTGCGCACCGCAACGCTCAGGTCCTCGCCGTACTCGGCGCGCAGCTGCGCATAGGCGCGCAGGATCTCCGCGCGCAGCGGCGCGGGCAGCGGCGCGCCCAGCAGTACCGCGCGCGCGCGCAGCCCGCGCGCCGCGAGGTCCGCGCTGTCGTTGGGATCCAAGCCGTCGAGCGCGGCGTGCAGCGCCGGCCAGCCTCGCGCCTCATCGAGCAGGTAGCGGTAGGCCTCGGCCGTGATGGCAAAGCCGTTGGGAATGCGCATGCCCTGGGCCGTGAGGGCGCGATACATCTCACCGAGCGCGGCGTTCTTGCCGCCCACCAGCGGCACATCGTCGATGCCGATGTCCCGAAAGAAGCGAATGTAGCGATAGGCATCGTCCGCCATGGCCGTCTCCTGCTGGTGGGCGGCACCTTAGGTCTGCAGGTGCCAGGCAACCATCCGCGCATCACACAGGGGGCTGCGGTTTACGCGTATTCCATCGCGAAGCTGTGAAGCCGCGCAGGCGCGGCGGCGGGGGCCGCGCCTGGCGTCACTCGACGCTGTAGCCGCGCGCTTCCAGACAGGCGGCCTCGGCACGCAGGTAGTCCTGGTGCTGCCCCGCGGTCGCCGGGGGCGCAGCGGCGGCGGGCGGCGCAGGGCCGGAAGTGCCCGGCGGGGGGGCGGGCTCGGCACCCGGAGCGCCACCCGGCGCGGCGCTCGCACCGGCGACGATCTGGCTCATCGCCCAGGCGCGGCATGCGCTCTTATCGCTGGCCTGCTGCTCGGCCGATTGCCCGTTCTTCGGATAAGCAAACAGCTCTTGCTCTGCCGGCGGCGGTGCCGCTCCCGCGGGCGGGGCGCTGCCCGTCTGCTCGGAGACTTCGGGCGGGGGCTGAACCTGCTCGTACTGGCCTACGTTGCCGTTCCAGAGGTAGTAGCCACCATTCGCGTAGTAATAGGGAATGCCATCCCACCAGAAGGTTGAGTAGTACCAGGGCAGCACCGACAGATACACGCCCAGCGGCCAACCCCAGCCTCCCCACCACCATCCCCAGCCCGGCGCCCGGCGCCAGCCGTAGCCATAACCATAGCCTCGAAAGCCCGGACCGCCACGGAAGCCGCCGACGGCGCCCCCGCGCGCGCCGCCAACAGCCCCGCCGCGAAAACCGCCGCCCGCGACACCGGCGTGTCCACCGCCGCGCTGCGCCCAGGCCGCCGTGTCGACGGCAAACAGCAACGTCGAGGCGGCGAGGATCGCGGTGAGCACCGTGGTGAGTTTCCCTGCAAACGTTCCGATCTTCATGACCTCTCTCCTTGGCTGGTCACGAGACATCGCGACCGGGCACGGGGCACCGTTTGACTCGTATCCATCATAGGTGGATCGGCGTATCGCCCCTATAGGTAGTGGCCGCCGATGAATGAGTATCCTCAGCCAGGATATTTGGTGAAGATCGCAGCGACGGCCGCATCGATTCCCTGGGCGGCCCTGGCTCCCCTCAGGGCCGCAGCATCCTCCCGGGCATACGCATGCCAGACGGGTTGACCGCTTCGGGCGTCGTAAAGGTCCACGCCAATGATCGCCTCGGGGTAGACGTAGGGACCGCCCCACCAGGGCCCCCAGCCCCATCCCCATCCCCAGCCCCATCCCCATCCACCGCCACCCCAGCCTTCCCACACGTGATGCAGCCCGATGCCGTAGCCGACCAGGCAGTCGGCGCCCGCCGTCACCGGCTGCACACCGGCGGCCTGCAGATGTGTCTGGATGGCCGAGCGCAGCTGGGCCTCATTGACGGGATTGGCGAGCGTGGCGGAGAGCGGGCCGCCGGGTGGCAGGGAGCCCGCCCATGCGAAGCTGTGGCACTGCACGCGATGTACCAGCGCGGCGTTCACGTTGGAGCTCACCGAGATGGTCGCGCACGCGGCGAGGCTGCACACCGCCACCGCTGCGACGATCACGGCGGTCAGCCTGCCGAGCGGCGGCATGCGAACTGGGAGCGTATCCATAGGCACCTCGACTCCGGTCTGCCAACTCGTAGTCATTTGATCTGCGAGGGTTTTTTCAGTTCCCCGCACCAAGGCCGAAAAGCCCAGCCGCGCGGCTCGCGTAAGCCAAACGCTCAGCGTGTCGCTGTCGTTGACATGGCCGGGCCGCAGCCGCGCCGCCCGCGCCGGTGCGCGGTGGGGCCTGGCGGGCCTGGCAGGGCTTGGCGGGCCTGGCCGATGCCTAGCGGTGCGCGCGCCGCTCCCGGTTCTGTCCGCGGGACATGATCTGCACCAGCTTGGCGGCCTCGTCCACGAACACCCGCAGCAGATCGTCCAGCGTGATGATCCCCACCACGGCGCCCTGCGCGTCGACCACGGGCACCCTGCGCACCCCGTGGCTCTGCATGCGCTCGACCACGACGGAGGTATCCTCGTCCTCACGGGCGATCACCACCGGCCGCTGCATCAGACTGCCCACGCTCGTGGTGGCCGGGTCGAGGCCGTTGCCGAGCACATCCAGCACCAGATCCCGATCGGTGACCACTCCCAGGGGCACCCGCTCCTCGTCGGGATCCTCCACCACCACCAGATCACCCACGTGGTGCGTGCGCATCAGGTGGGCGGCGGCGAGCACGCGGGTCTGCGCTCCACAGCACGCCACGTCCAGCGTGCACACTTCCTTCAGCAACATAGCTTGCTCCTGTCCGACACCCGATCGCGGACGCCAGGTTTCAGATACCTACATCGCCATCATCCGGGCGAGCTCCAGCAGACGGCTGTCCGCCGGGCGCGTCTTGCCGGCCACCTGCGCCAGCGGCGTGAGCAGCGGCTCGCCGGCCCGCAGGCCCACCAGCGTGCCGAAGTGCCCTTCCAGCGCGGCGCTGACCGCGGCCACTCCCAACTGCGTGCCGAGCATCCGATCGAAGACTCCGGGGGCGCCGCCGCGCTGCACGTGTCCCAGACGCGTGGCACGCACATCGAATCCCAAGCGAGCGCGGTGCTCGTGGAAGTAGCTCAGCAGCGCCTCGGCCGAATAGCGTGCGCCCTCCGCAACCACGGCGATCGCGTGGCTCTTGCCGCGCAGGTAGCCGGCGCGCAGCTCCCGGGCGAGCTCTTCGGGGTCCAGCTGCGCCTCCGGGATCACGATGGCCTCGGCGCCGCCGGCGATGCCCGCCATCAGCGCCAGATAGCCGCAGCTGCGACCCATCACCTCCACCAGAAAGGCCCGCGTCATCGCCGAGGCCGTGACGCGCAGCTGATTGATGGCCTGCAGCGCGACATCGGTCGCCGTGGTCGCTCCGATGCTGATATCCGTGCCGTACAGGTCGTTGTCGATGGTGGATGCGATGCCGATGACCGGTGCGCCGTGCTGCGCGAGCTCCCAGGCACCGGTCTGCGAGCCATTGCCGCCGATCACCACCAGGGCGCTGATGTCACGCGTGCGCAGTGTCGTGAGCGCCATTTCCAGCCCCTCGCCGCTCTTGAGGCGCTCACAGCGCGTGCTGCCCAGCAGGGTGCCGCCCTGCTCGATGATGCCGCCCACGTCGCGCAGAGTCAGGGGACGCAGCTCTCCGCCGATCAGTCCCGTGTAGCCATGTCGTACCCCGTACGCCTCCCAGCCGCGTGCCACGGCGGCGCGCACCACCGCGCGCACCGCGGCGTTCATGCCGGGAGCATCCCCACCGCTGGTCACCACGGCTAATCGCGGCACGAGCTCTTCCGATGCGGCATGGACGGTTGCGGTCGCGCAGTGATTCAGCGAGGCAGTGTCGGCTCGCCGCGGCGCGCCTGCCAGACCTGCGAGCCGATCAGCTGCGACAGTGCATCCAGCTCGCCGGCCAGCGCCGGCAGCAGGTCATCCAAGGTGATGATGCCGACCAGTTCCCCGGCGCCGTTGACCACCGGCGCGCGCCGCACGGCTCGTGCGCGCAGCACCTCGATGGCCTGCTCGAGGCTGCAGCCCTCGGCGACCGTGGCGGCCGGAGCGGCCATCACCTCGGCGACCGTGAGGCAGCGCACGTCGGCCTGGTGTGCGAACTGGCCGCAGACCACGTCACGATCGGTCAGCATGCCGACCGGGCGCAGGCTGCCGCCCTGCTCCTCGATCACGACCAGCGCCCCAACGCCGTGCCGCTGCATCAATTGCGCAGCCTCGAGCAGCGGCTGCTCGGCCCTGATCACCAGCACCTCGCGCGTGCAGATCTCCGCGACGTTCATGCTCTCTCCACTCTCATCTCATCGGCAACGGCGATGCCTGCGCATGGGGAGGCTACAGGGGCCCGCGGCCGGGCGCCTATCCGCATTGTTACGCATGCGGCACGCATAGCTACGCATTGCCGGACCGGAAGGCGCGTGGCCGAATGCGCGGCAGGCGATGGCCTTCGAGCCCTGTGGAGCATATGGCATGAATGTCGCGGATATCTGCAGTCAGCGTGTCGTCGCGGTGGCCGTGGGCGCATCGCTGTCCGATGCGGTCGCCCTGATGTACAGCGAGCGCGTCGGCACCGTCATCGTGACGCGGACGGTGGCCGGCCAGCCGCAGGTCGCCGGCGTGCTCACGGATCGGGACGTGGTGCGCACGCAGCTCGAGCGGGCGGCCGACTTCTCGCAGCTGAGCATCGCCGATGCGATGACGCACGACCCCCTGGTGGTGCATCCCGGCGATGACCTCATGGACGTACTGCGCACGCTGCGCGGGCGGCGGGTGCGCCGTGCGCCGGTCGTCGACGAGCTCGGTGCACCCATCGGCATGATATCGGTCGACGACCTGCTGCAGCACATCGCGGCGCAGATCAGCGGCCTCGCCGCGGTGGTGGCCAGTCAGGCCGGGGCGGCACGCTGAGCGCTCCTCGCGCCGCTACGCCGCGGCGTCTCTAGCGCGGCGGCGCTCTAGCGCGTCGGCGCGCTCCACCAGCCGCCCCCCAGGGCGACATACAGCGCAACGGTGTCCTGATAACGCAGGGCGAGCGCCTGCAGCTCGTCGATCAGGGCCTGGTGGTACTGCGCATCGGCGTTCAGCACCTCCAGATAGTTGGCCAGGCCCGCCTGGTAGTTGGTCTGCACCAGATGCAGCGCCTGGCGCGCGGCGCTCAGGGCCTCCTCCTCGGCACGCAGCGCCGCGGCGTCGTTATCGAGCGCGCGCAGGGTGTCGGCGACCTGCTCGAACGCGCCCAGGACCGTCTGACGGTAGAGGGCCATCGCCTGGCGATAATCTTCGACGGCGGCCTTGCGGTTGAACCACAGCGTGCCGCCCTCGAACAGGGGTGCGGTGAGCTGCGCTCCGAAACTCCACTCCCGGCCGCTCGCGGCGAAGATCCGCTCGGTGGCCAGGCCGTTGGCCGAGTCGCCGCCGCTCAGCGTGACACTCGGCAGCATGGCGGCCGTCGCCACTCCCACATTGGCGCTGGCGGCATGGGCGGTGGCCTCGGCGATCAGAATGTCCGGGCGCTGGCGCACCAGATCCGACGGCACGCTCACGGGCAGATCGGCGGGCAGCTGCAGGTCCTGCAGATCGATCTGCGGCGGGCTGTGTGCGGCGGGCACGCGACCGGCGAGCGCCGCGAGCAAGTCATCGCTCTGCGTGAGCTTCTGCTCGAGCTGCGGGATGCTGGCCTGGTAGGTGGCGAGCTGGCTCTGCAGGCTCAGCACGCCGGAGTAGGGCTGGGTGCCCGCCTGGTACTGCACCTGCGCGAGCCGCACCTGCTCGCGCTGCAGATCGATGAGCCGGCGGGTGGCGTCGATCTGCGCGCGGTAGGCCGCCTCCGCGACCACGGTATTGACGATGTTGGACAGCAGCGTCACGTAGGTCGCCTGTGCGGTGGCGCGCTGCACGTCGACCTGGGCGGCGAGGCCCTCGAGCTGCCGACGCTCGCCGCCGAACAGATCGAGCGCATAGCTCGCCGAGGCCGACAGGGTGAACAGGTTGAAGACGCTGCCGCGTGCGCTCTCTCCGAGCTCCAGGGGTGAAAACCGCTCGCGCGTGGCCTGCGCTGCGGCGCGGATCTGTGGGTAGAACACCCCGTAACCGGCCCGCAGCCGCTCCTCGCTCGCGCGCAGGCTCGCCTGCGCGGCCTGCAGGCCCGGATTGTTCGCGAGCGCCTCCGAGACGATGGCCTGCAGCCGCGCGGAGCCGAACAGGCGCCACCAATCAGCGGCCACGGCCTGGCCGGGCGTGAAGCGCTGTGCGACGCCCTGCGCGCGCGCGGTCATCGCGGGATCTCCCGCAAACGAGTAGTGCGTCACCGGCGGGGCGGCCGGGCGCCGGAAATTCGGCCCCACGGCGCAGCCGGCGAGGCCGCAGGCCGCCAGCGCCGCCAGCGCGGCCAGGGCCACCAGCGCCACCAGCGGCACCAGGGCCGCCGCAGCCGCATCATTCCGACTCGACATACACATCCACCAGCTGTCCCGGATACAGATGCAGGGCCGGGGAGTTCTGAAAGCTGAAGATCACCGGCAGCACGCGCACGTCGACGAGCTCCTGACGCTCGTCGGAGAGCTCGATCTTCGGTGAGATATAGGGCTGCACGCGCACGAAGGTCAGAGGCACATGCTCATCGGTGCCACGAATGAACATCTGCGCCTGCATGCTCGAGGAGTTCGGCAGCTCGTGGATGAGGATCTCGTCGATGTACGCGCGCACC
>DATJSD010000137.1:0-22657 GCA_035504335.1 Steroidobacteraceae bacterium
ATGCTGGACCGTGATATAAATGCGCCGTTGAGCTAGCGCAGTGGAGGCACGATGGCACCAGTCAGCAAGGCGGAGCCGGCCAGTCCAGCCCGCGAACCCACCCGGCCGACCACACAGGTGGCCGAACCCGCATCCAAGAGCACCTGGGAGACCCCGAAGATGCAGGATGTCTCCGAGCAGGTGATGGCACAGCCTTATATCCGCTTCACCTGATCTCGACCCGCGGCGTCCGGGCGCCGCGGGCGCCGCGGGCGCCGCGGCCGCCGCAGCCACCCCGGCCGCTCCGGCCCCGCTGGCGCGCGGGGCGAGCGTGGCGGACTTCGAGACGCCGCTGTTTGTCGCCTGGCAGCTCACCAACCGCTGTCGCGCGCATTGCCTTGCCTGCTGTGAAGAGTCGGGCCCCGATCGGGCCTGGCCCGGCGAGCTCAGCGGCTCACAAGCCCTGGAGCTCGCGGGGCAGATTGTCGCGGCGGGCGTGCCGTACGTCGCCTTCGGTGGCGGCGAGCCCCTGAGCGTCGCGCACTGCTGGCAGCTGTTCGAGCGGCTCTCCGCCGGCGCAGTCGCCATCAAGCTCGAAACCGATGGCAGCCTCATCGATGAGCGGGCGGCCGATGAGCTCGCGCGGTTGGGCGTGCACTGTGTGCAGATCTCCATCGACGGCGTACGGGCGGCAACCCACGAGCGGATGCGTCCGGGCGCCAGTCATGCCGCGGCGCTCGCCGCCCTCGAGCGGCTGGTGGCGCGCGGCTGTCCCCCTCAATGGGTGTTCGTGCCCACACGCCTGAATCTCCCCGAGATCCTCCCGGCCTTCGAGCGCGCCAACCAGCTCGGCTGCGACGCCTTCGTCACCGGCCCGCTCATGCAGCTGGGTCGCGCGGCCCTGAGCTGGCGCGAGCTCGCCTGCGCGCCACAGCAGTGGCAGGAGGCGGCCGAGGCTCTGCGCGCGCGCAGCAGCCAGCCCGATTGCACGACCCGCCTCTCGATCTATCCCTGGGACATTCTCGAGGAGCTGCAACGGCGGCTCGAGCAGCCTCAGGCGATGCTGCTGATCGTGCCGGACGGGCAGGTCAAGCTGCTCAACGCCCTGCCGTTCGCCGTGGCAGACCTGCGGCGGGATTCACTCGCAGAGGCATGGCAGTCCTATCGGCGCGGCTGGCAGCATCCGCAGGTGCGCGCCTTCATCCGCCACTGCCGGACGGACCCTGAGCTGCTGCGCCACGCGAATGCCACCTGGCCGCTGGCCACGGCCGCGCTGTGAGCCGCGGCATCCGGATTTGTGCGTATTGCCGGCGGGGCGCGCCACGTTGCAGCCTGCCGTCTCCCGCTGTTCGCGCGATCGATTCGCCAAAGGAGTCCGCCATGTCCAGAGGATCCGTACTCGCCTGCCGTTGGGCGCTGACGGCTGCACTACCCGTGATGGCCGCCATTCCGAGCGCCTGGGCCGCCGATACCTCCGCCGGCAAAACCCTGGCGCAGCAGCAGCAGTGTGCCACCTGCCATCAGCCGGCGGACTGGCAGGGCTCCAGCGCGGGACAGATCCAGGACAAGATCTCCGGCGTGGTCGCGGGCAAGCTCAAGCATCCCAAGAAGCTCGATCTCACCCCGGCGCAGATCGCCGATATCGCCGCCTATTGGGCGAGCGCGGCCTCGCAGTAGCGACGCGAGCGCCGCGGCCCACCTCGCACGGCCTGCGTCGCGCGGCCCACTTCGCGCGGCCTGCGGCGCGCCGCGTGCGGCGTCGGGCGTGCCCCGCCTCAGGCGCGCGTCGAGACGATCATCAGCACCACCAGCGCCAGCCCCGTCAGCACCACCGCGTAGCCGAACAGGATCGAGACCACGGTCGCAAAGCGGCTGGGCGGGCCCACCAGCACCGACTGCAGCTGGCCCTGCTCGAGCAGGCGCCGGTACTGCAGCGGCCGCTCCTCCTGAAAGCGCTCGAGCGCGACGCGTCCCGTGAACACGGTCACGTCGATCGGGAAATTCTCCGGCCGCAGGTGATTGTGGAAGAAGTGGAAGATGAAGATGAACCCGGTGGCCAGCAAGGCCTCCTCGCCGTGCACCACCAGCGCGACATTCAGTGAGACGCCGGGCAGCAGCTGCGTGGTGGCGACCGGGAAGGCCAACAGCACTCCCGACAGCCCGATGATGGCCACGCCCCAGAACACCGCCCAGTAGTCGAACTTCTCCCAGTAGGTCCAGCGGTCCAGCTGCGGGCGCGGCCCGAGGTACAGGAACCAGCGGAAGTTGCGCCCGATGTCCACCAGGTCGCGCCAGCGCGGCACCAGCGAGTCCGGATCGAATACCCGGAAGGTCTGCTTCTTCACCAGGATGCGCCAGGCGAGATAGCACAGATGGAATAGAAAATAGCCGAAGGTGATCGCCGCGTTGGCCAGGTGAATGAGGTGCGCCGTGTGCACCCCCCCGAACGCGTGAATGAGCCAGGGCGCCCACGGCGCATCCGCATACAGCAGCGGCAGACCGGTCAGCGCCAGCAGCATGAAGCTCACGATGACCACGATGTGAGTCGCCCGGTCCACCGGACGGAAGCGGCGTACATAGGGACCGGCCCGCCCCGCCGGCGCGGGCAGCTCCCCGCGCAGCTTGCCGACGACGCTTCGCTGCAGCCACAGCAGCGTGTGCAGCCCGAAGAAGCCAAAGACGCCCACCAGCAGCGCGATCATGAACAGCTGCACCGCATACACGAGCCGGGAGCGTGCCGGGTCGAGCGGCGCGGGATGCGGGTCGAAGTCGGTGAAGGCACGGGTCGCCCCGCTGTGGCAGGCCCCGCAGGTCATCAGCAGGTTCACGCTCGACACCTGCGAGAGAGGACTGGCCGGTGAGCGGGCGGCATGCGGGTCATGACAGTCACTGCAGCGCGGAGCGGCCTGATCGCCCAGCAACGCCGCCTGGCCGTGAGTGGTCAACAGATAGCCGCGGTAGGGCTGCGTGTGGCACGCCCCGCAGGTGCTGATGATGGTGTCGCGAAAGCTCGCCGAGCCGACCGGCTGCACCGCGTGCGAGCCATGGCAGTCCACGCAGGTCGGTGTACTCGTCCCCGCGGCGGCGGCCCCTGCAGCGGCGGCCTGCGAAGCGCGCGCGTGGTGACCCTGCGCCAGCTCGCGGCCCTCCAGGCCATGACAGCTCGCGCAGTTGACCGCGGGCAGGATCGCCGGGTGCGGCAGCGAGCGGATCGTGCTGTGACAGTCCGCGCACTGCAGTCCCCGGTGCACGGAGTGTGCGAGGGTGGCGGGCTGCACGCGCGGGGCCCCGAGGGCTCCATTGGCGTGGCAGTCCAGGCAGCGGCTGCTGGGCAGAGCGGATGCCGCCGGCGCGGGCGCCGGCGCAGCTGTGGTTGCAGCCGCGGCTGGCGTAGCCGCGGCGGCAGCGGCTGCGGGTGCCGCCGGCACCCCCGCCGCCCACACCGGGGATACCCCGACCGCAAACAGCACGAACAGCACGATCCGGAGAGCCGCCAGCGGCCGCATGGTTTTCACCCGGCATCCCCTCTCAGATCATCGCCGAGGTCGGCGGCCGCGAAAATCTGGCCACCTGCAGCTCCATTGTCGATAGGTAATTACCCGTAGAGGACAGCGCGCCGCCGCGGACCTAGTATCGCTATCGGCGGTGCCCCTTCGTCCCCATGCTTCCCGAGCTCGGTCAACTCTGTCTGCTCCTGGCCCTGTGCGCCGCGCTGGTGCAGGGGGTGTTCGGTATCGCCGGAGCCCAGCGGGGCGAGGCGAGCTGGATGGCCGTGGTTCGCCCGGCCGCCGTGGCGCAGTTCGTGTGCCTCGCGCTGGCATTTCTGGCGCTGGAGGGCGCGCTGCTGGGGAATGATTTCTCGGTGCGCTACGTGGCCGAGAACTCCAACACCGCCATGCCGCTCATCTACAAGCTCGCGGCCGCCTGGGGCGCGCACGAAGGCTCGATGCTGCTGTGGATCTGCATTCTGGCGGTCTGGGGGTTGGCGGTCGCACTCTTCAGCCGCCCTCTGCCCGCGGCCTTCGCCGCACGCGTGCTCGGAGTGATCGGCCTGATCGGCGTGGGCTTTCTGGCCTATCTGATCCTCGTCTCCAATCCCTTTCTGCGGCAGTTTCCTGCCCCGGCGCAGGGTCAGGATCTCAATCCGATCCTGCAGGACCCGGCCATGGCCGGGCACCCGCCGATGCTCTACATGGGCTATGTCGGCCTGTCGGTGGCGTTCGCCTTCGCGATCGCCGCGCTGCTGAGCGGGCGCATGGATGCGACCTGGGCTCGCTGGACGCGGCCCTGGACGCTGCTGGCCTGGCTGTTTCTGACGGTGGGCATCACGCTGGGCAGCTGGTGGTCCTACTACGAGCTCGGCTGGGGCGGGTGGTGGGCCTGGGACCCGGTGGAGAATGCCTCCTTCATGCCCTGGCTGGTCGCGACCGCCCTGCTGCACTCGCTGGCCGTCACCGAGAAGCGCGCGGCGTTCAAGAGCTGGACCGCCCTGCTGGCGATCGCCGGCTTTTCCCTGAGCCTGCTCGGGACCTTCCTGGTGCGCTCCGGGATCCTCGTGTCGGTACACAGCTTTGCGAGCGATCCGCGCCGCGGGGTGTTCGTGCTCGCCCTGCTCGGCACGGTGATCGGCGCGGCGCTGCTGCTGTACGCGGCGCGCGCGCGCAGCCTGCGCGATGCGGCGGCCGGCTTTCATCTGTGCTCGCGCGAGACGCTGCTGCTCACCAACAACGTGCTGCTGGTCGGCGCGGCCGCCGCGGTGCTGCTCGGCACGCTCTACCCGCTGATCGTCGATTCGCTCGGCCTGGGGCAGATCTCCGTCGGCGCTCCCTACTTCAATGCGGTGTTCATCCCGCTGATGGTGCCGCTGCTGCTGCTGATCGGAGTGGGGCCGTACGTGCACTGGAAGAGCGATCGACTGGCACGCGCTCTGCGACGCCTGCGCTGGCCGGCAGCCGCGGTGCTGCTGGCCGTGCTGGCCATCGCGGGGCTGCGCCTGGGCGGCGGCCTCGCGCTGCTGGCGGGTCTGGGCCTGGGCCTGTGGGCCGCGCTGAGCGCGCTGTATGAGCCGCTGCAGCGCCTGCGACAGCGTTTGAGGGTGCCGCGCGGCATGCTGGCGATGAGCGCCGCGCACCTGGGACTCGGGCTCACGGTGCTGGGCATCGCCGGCAGCAGCCTGCTCAGTCATGCCCTGGATGCCAGCATCGCTCCCGGGCAGACCGTGCGACTGGACGGCTACAGCTTCAGCCTGCGGGCGCTGCAATCCGTGCGCGGCCCGGACTATCAGGCGGTGCAGGCCGAGCTGGTGGTGCGCCGGGGTGAACGGGTGGTCGCGCTCATGCATCCGCAGAAGCGCACCTACGACAACCAGGATTCCCCCGCGACCGAGGCGGCCATCGATGCGCGGCTGTCACGCGATCTGTATGTCGCGCTCGGTGAGCCGCTGCAGTCGGATCGCCCGGTCGAGCAGAGCAGCTGGAGCATCCGGCTGCAGGTCAAGCCGCTGGTGCGCCTCATCTGGCTCGGGGGGCTGTGCATGGCCCTCGGAGCCCTGCTGGCGGTCACCGATCGGCGCTATCGGTTGGCACGTGCCGCGTTGCCGGCGCCTGCACCGGCGCCGGCAATGCTCCAGGAGCGCGCAGCGATGGCTGCCGAGGGAGTCAGCTGAATGTCGCGACCGTGGCTGCGCGCTCTGGCGGCGTGGGGCGTGCTGTGTCTGCTGTGGACCGTCTCGCTGCCCGCGCCCGCGGTGGATACCGAGCCGGCCCTGCCCAGTGCCGCTCTGCAGCGCCGCTACGAGAATCTGACCCATCAGCTGCGCTGCCTGGTCTGTCAGGATGAAACCATCGCCGACTCCTCGGCCAGCCTCGCGGCCGATTTTCGCGCGCTGGTGCATCAGCAGCTGCTGCAGGGACGCAGCGATGCGCAGATCAAGGCCTTCATGGTCGCCCGCTACGGTGACTACATCCTGCTGCAGCCCCCGGTGCGACCGCTGACCTGGCTGCTGTGGTCCGGGCCGTTCCTCTTGATCCTCGGCGGTGCGCTGTGGGTGGTGCGCACGGCGCGCCGGCACGCCCGCCTGCCCGATGCGCAGCAGCCCATGCCGGAGGGCGACTGGGAGTAGCCGCATGAGCACCGCGGTATTCATCGGCGTGGCGGCGCTCGCCAGCTTTGCGCTGGCGGGACTGCTGACCCGGCCACTCTGGCGCGCCGGAGGCTCGGGGCTGCACGCCCTGCAGCGCGGCCACCGCCGCGCGGTCCGTCAGCTCGCCCGCGCGCTGCGCGCCGGCGCCATCGACCGTCCCTTGTACGACGCCCAGTGCCGCGAGCTCGCCGCGCGTCTGGCGCAGGCACTGCTCGCCACGGCGGAGGGCCCGCGTACCGGATCGCGCGGCACGCGGCTGGCCGCCGGCGGCGTACTCATCGGCGTGCCACTGCTGGTCGCCGCCGGCTATGCGTATGTGGGTGACCCGGCGGCGCTCGGCGGCGCGGCGCAGTCGGCCACCCCCTCGGTCGCGCAGATGGTCGACGGCCTTGCCGCGCGGTTGCGCGCGCAGCCCGCCGACCTGGATGGCTGGGTGATGCTGGGCCGCTCCTACCTGGTGCTGGGCCGCTATGCCGATGCCGCACGAGCCTACGCGCAGGCGCATCGGCTCTCGGGCGCCGACCCGGACATCACGGCCAACTATGCCGAGGCGCTGGTGCTGCAGAGTCCCCGGGCGCTCACCGCCCAGGCCGCACCGCTCATCGAGGCCGCGCTCGCCGCCGCGCCCGGCAATGCCCAGGCCCTGTGGCTCGGAGGCCTGCTCGCGCAGGCGCATGGCGAGCAGGCGCTGGCGATCCAGCGCTGGAGCACCCTGCTCCGACAGGCCGGTCTGCCGGACGATTTTCGCAGCGCCGTCAGGCAGCATCTGCAGGCCCTCCAGGCCCCGCAGGCCCCGCAGCCCCTGCAGCCCGCGCAGGCCGCGCAGGCCCCGCAGGCCCCGCAGCCCGCGGGCATCGACGTGAGCGTGAGCCTCGCGCCGCGGCTGGCCGAGCACGCTCCGGCCGAGGCCGTGCTGTTCGTATTCGCGCGCCCCGCCGGCCAGCTCGCCGGGCCTCCGCTGGCGGTCAGGCGTCTGACCGTCGCCGCTCTGCCGGCGCGGATCGAGCTGACCGGCGCCGATGCCGTGATGACCGGTGGGACATTGGATAGCGATCAGCCGCTACAGCTGACCGCGCGAGTGACCCTGCACGGCGGCGTAAACGCACAGGCCGGCGATCTGGAGGGTCAGGCGCGCTACCCCGGAGACGGTCGGCCGGTGCGGCTCATCATCGATCACCTCGTGCCCTGATCATTCGGACGGGGCCGCGCCGCCGTACAGCGCGCGCGCCCGGCCCTGGAAGGCGAACAGGATCTGCGAGAGCACGCCGTTCAAGGTGCGCGCCACCGCCAGCTGCATCAGCGCCGAGCGCATGGCGATCTGCACACTCAGGCTGAGCTGGCAGCCGCCCTGCGGTGTCGGCGTGAACCGCCAGTCCAGCTGCAGCCGCTCGAACGGCGCCTCGCTGCTCTGCACCTCGATGCGCTCGGGTCGCAGCAACAGCGCCTCGGAGCCGAACTGCAGGCGCAGCGGCCCGAGTGCCACGACGTTGTGCACGCGGCAGCGCCCTGCATCGCGCTCCAGAACGCTGGCCGTCTGCCACCAGGGAAGAAACTCCGGGTAGCGCTCGATGTCGGCCGCGACGTCGAACAGCTGCTCGGCCGTGTAGGGCAGCTCGCGCTCCACGCTCAGGCTCAACACGCGTGTGCCTAGCAATCGGCCTCGCACAGCTGCCGCAGGCCCTCGGGGTCGTCGAGCCACAGGGTGCGGCGCTGCAGACGGATCCATCCCTGGCCCTGGAAACCCGCCAGCCGGCGCGAGACGGTCTCCGCGGCGAGGCCGAGGTAGCTGGCGATATCTCCGCGCGACATCGGCAGACGGATGGCCGCGCCCTGCAGGCGCTCACCCCGGCAGCGTCCCATCCAGAGCAGGAAGCTCGCCAGTCGAGCGTCGGCGGCGCACTGCTCCAGCGACAGCCGGGTCTGCAGACGCTGGAATTCGGCGCCGATGCCATCGAGCAGCCGTGTCCGTCGCCGGCCATCCCCGGAAGCCGCGGCCAGCAGCTCCCCGACCGGCAGCGCCACCACGACGCTGCGCTCCAGGGCCACGACATTGGCGCGAAAGGCGCCGCAGGCCAGCGCCTCGCAGCCCAGAACGTCCCCGCGAAAATAAAACCCGCTGACTCGCTCGCGCCCGGCGCGCGACACCTCGTAGCTCTTGAGCGAGCCGTGCTCGACGGACCACAGCTCGCTGACCGGATCACCGCTCCAGCACAGGTGCTGACCCGAGCGCATCATGAGCAGCACCTTGTCGTGGATCTCGACAGGCGCGAGCCTCGGCACCAGGCGGCGCACTCCCGAATCGCGCATTCTCAGGTTCGTCGGCATGGCACCCATATCGAGCTCGCGACGGGTGCCCCAGCAGACCGCCGCGCTCGAGTCTCATGACGCCCCGCGAGCCTAGGCTGCCCCCGCATCGGCTCCAATTTCGGAAAACCGCAATACCGCCCGGCCGGAAGCGGCGTGCCCACGGCGGAGCGGGGCTCGCGCGACCTTCGAGCGGGGCTCGCACGCAGGCCTCAGCAGATGCGCGGCAGAGGCTCCTCCTCGAGCTCATCGAGCAGCCGGCGGCCGCCAAACCCGGTTTCGAGCACGACCTGCCCTGCCGTGCCCTCGCCGACGGCGCCGATCAGCGTGGCCTCGGGCGCCACGCCCCGCAGGGCGCGGAGCGCGGCCTCGGCCGCATCGGCGCCCACCACGGCCACCAGCCGGCCCTCGCAGGCCAGATACAGCGGGTCGAAGCCGAGCAGCTCGCAGACCGAGCGCACTTCCGAGCGCACCGGAATCGCCGCCTCGCTCACCGACAGGCTGCAGCCGCAGGCGCGCGCGATCTCGTGCAGCACCGTGGCCACGCCCCCGCGCGTCGGATCACGCATGAAGCGCACACCCGGCAGGCTCCACAGGGCACGCGCTTCCGGCAGGATGCTGGCGGCGTCCGAGCGCAGCTGCCCGCGCAGCCCGAAGGATTCGCGCGCCAGCAGCACGGCCGCCCCGTGCTCGCCGACCGGCCCGCTCACGAGCACCCGATCCCCCGGACGGATGTGTTGCAGTCCCAGCTGCACGCCCGGCTGACGCACACCGATGCCGGTGCTCGCCAGATATACCCCGTCACAGTCGCCGTGGCCCACGACCTTGGTGTCGCCCGCCACGACCAGCACCCCGGCTGCCCGGGCAGCCGTGCCGATCGAGCCGATCAGGCGGCGCAGCAGCTCGATCTCCAGGCCTTCTTCCAGAAAGGCGTTGAGCGTGAGGTAGCGCGGCAGCGCGCCCGAGACCGCCAGGTCATTGACCGTGCCGTGCACGGCGAGCGAGCCGATATCGCCGCCCGGGAACTCCAGCGGCTGCACCGTGAAGCCGTCGGTGCTCACCACCGGCTCACCCTGCCAGTCCGGCAGCGGCGCGGCGTCCACCTGCGTATCCAGCTGCGGATTGCCCAGTGCGGGCTTGAACAGCTGCTCGATCAGCTCGCGCATGAGCCGTCCGCCGTTACCGTGCGCCAGACTCAGGTGGGTCTCGGACATCTACGCCGCACCGAGCCGCACGCCGGCGGCTTCCACAACCTGTCCGAAGCTGATGGCCGCGTCGTTGGCGGGCAACCGCTCGGGCAGCAGCACCTCGAAGCCGGCACCGATCAGCCGTTGCATGGCGCTCTCGGCCAGCAGCCGGTTCTGAAACACCCCGCCGCACAACCCCACGCGTCGCGCGCCGCTGTCCGCGCGGATCTGCTCGGCCTGGCGACAGAGCGCGGCGGCGAGGCTCTCGTGAAAGCACGCCGCGCGCTGCGCGGGCGGACACTGCTCATCGAGCAGCAGCGGCACCAGCGACGCGCAGTCGCTGCGCCACACGCCGGACGCATCGCGCAGCAGTGGCAGCTCGAGCGCCGTAGCGCCGCCGCGGTGCTGCGCCGCCAGGGCTTCCAGGCGCATCGGCGCCTCGGCCTCGTGGCTCGCCTCGCGGCAGATGCCGAGCAGCGCCGCGGCGGCATCGAACAGGCGGCCGGCCGCGCTCGTCCACGGACAGTTCAGACCGCGCTCGAACGCCTCGCGCAGCAGCGGATCGAGGTTCACCTCTCCCGCCGGCCAGCGCTGCGCGCTGCTCCAGCACAGGCCCAGAGCGCTGCGCCAGGGAGCGCGCGCGGCCTGCTCCCCGCCGGGCAGGCGGAACGCACGCAAGCTCCCCACCCTGCGCCACTGACCGGGCGTACCCAGCAGCGCCTCTGCACCCCAGAGCGTGCCGTCGGCGCCGAGGCCGACCCCGTCCCACGTAAAGCACAGCAGCGGCTCGCGCGCCGCGCATTCGCCGGCGAGCGCTGCGTATTCCCCGGCCAGCGCCGAGGCGTGCGCATGGTGGTGCCACACCGCCAGGCTCGGCAGATCCTGCTGCCGCGCCCAGCGGCTGCTGGCAAAGCCCGGATGCGCATCCTGCACCAGCTGCTGCGCGCGTACTCCGTACAGGCTCTGCAGCTCGGCGGCCACCTGCGTGAACACCGTCAGCGCCCGCGGGCTGTCCAGATCCCCGACGTGCGGAGACACCACCACGCGATCCTCCCAGCCGAGCGCGACCGTGTTCTTCAGATGCGCCCCCACGGCGAGCGTCGGCAGCGCCAGCGCCGAGGCGAGCCTGAGCTCCAGGGGCGCGGTGCCGCGGCCCAGGCGCAGCGCGCGCGGCCGGCCGGCGATGCGCCGGTACACCGGGTCATCGGCCGGTCGCGCGATCGGTCGATCATGATCCAGGAAGCCATCGGCGACACTCGCCAGGCGCGCGTGCGCCTCGAGCACGTCGGTGAGCACCGGCTCGCCGCTGAGGTTTCCGGAAGTGGCCACCAGCGGGCCCGCGAAGCCCTCCAGCAGCAGCTCGTGCAGCGGACTGTAAGGCAGCATCACTCCGAGCTCGCGCAGCCCGGGCGCGAGCGTCTCGGGCAGCGCTGCCGCGGCACGCCGCGACAGCAGCACGATGGGGCGCGCCGGATCGCGCAGCAGCTCGGCCTCTGCGGCGGAAATCTCGACCATCTCGCGCACCGCGTCCAGTCCGTCCGCTCCGCGCCGGGGCAGCATCAGCGCCAGTGGCTTGGCCGGGCGATGCTTGCGCCGCCGCAGCTCCGCGATGGCCTGCGCATTGCGCGCATCGCACAGCAGGTGATAGCCGCCGATGCCGCGGGCGGCCACGATCTGGCCCGCGGCCAGAGCGGCCAGACAGGCCGCGAGCGCCGCCTCGCCCTGCGCCGCCGGGCCACCCGAGCGCGGCTGCCACTGCAGCTGCGGACCGCAGCGCGGGCAGGCGAGCGGCTGTGCGTGGAAGCGCCGATCCAGCGGGTCGGCATATTCGGCCTGGCATTCGGGGCAGAGCACGAAGGGCGCCATGGTGGTATTGGGCCGGTCATACGGCAGGGCGCGGATCAGCGTATAGCGTGGGCCGCATTGTGTGCAGTTGATGAATGGATAGCGATGGCGTCGCGCGCGTGGATCGTGCAGCTCCTGCAGACACTCGGCGCAGGCGAACAGATCCGGTGGCACGTGCACGGCGCTGCGCGCCGCGCCGCGGCTGGAGCGGATCACGAAGCCGCTGCGTCCCGCGAGGCGCGCCGGCTGCGTGTCCAGCAGCTCCGGTCGCGCGGCCGGCGGGGCCTGCGCCAGCAGCGCCGCGCCGAACTGGCGCAGCTGCGCGCCACCTCCCTCGGCCAGCACTTCCACGACACCACCGTGGTTGCGTACCCAGCCGGCGACGCCGCAGGAGATGGCGAGCCGATAGACGAAGGGTCGAAAGCCCACGCCCTGCACGCGCCCGCCGATGCGCCAGCGGCGCGCCGCGAGCTGCGCGGTCAACGGCCAGGTGGCATTCATGCCCGCAGAGGTGCCGCGCCCGGCGGGCGCGGCTCGCTCGGTGCGCGCGGCTCGCTCGGCGCCAGCGGTGTAATCGCTGCGCCCGGCGTGCGCCGATGCGCCGCCAGATGCAGCGGCGTCCAGGCATGCGATGCGCGGTGCACGAAGCGGTGACGCGCGATGTGATAGGCGGGATCGAACCCGTAGAAGTTCAGCCGCATGCGCTCGAGCTCGGCCTGGCGATAGCTGAGCAGCGGACGGATCGCCTCGTCCGCCGCGCGGCGCGCGGCCTTGGCCGCGAGGCGGGCCGCGAAGCCCGCCGGCTCGGCGAGCGCGGCGGCCTCGCGTGTCACCAGCGCCTCGAGCGCCTGCGGGTTTGGGCCGGCATGCGCGTCGATGAGCCCGAGCTCGCAAGCCTGCGGCGCGCCCAGAGGCAGCCGCGATTGCATGAGCGCGCGCGCCGGCTCGGCGCCCAGGCGCCGCGGCAGCAGGTAGGTCCAGAACTCCGAGCCGTACAGATTCCCCATGTTGCGGTAATGAGGATTGAGCACCACGCCGCTGCGCGCGAGCACGCGGTCGGCCGCCAGGGCCAGAAAGACTCCGCCGGCCGCGGCATTGCCGCGCAACGCCGCGATCGTCAACCTGTCCTGCGTGCAGAGGATCTCCTGCGCGAGGTCATCGAGCGCATGGATGTTCTGCCAGGAGGCATCCGCCGCACTGTCGGCCGCCTCGATGCAGTGCAGATGCATGCCGTTGCTCCAGAAATCCGCGCCTCCGCGCAGCACCAGCACCCGCACGGGCCGCGCCCGCGCGGCCCGATAGGCCGCGAGCAGCCGCCGGCATTGCGCGCTGCTCATCGCGCCGTTATAGAACTCGAAGTCGAGAAAGCCGATGGCGCCGTGCTCCTGGTAGCGGATCTCATGACGGCTCACGTCATGACGGCTTACCGGCTGCGCACCGACGGGCTGATCGCCCGGGTCGCTTTCGGGCAGCTGCGCGGCCAGCTCGCCCAGCACCTGCGTCGCCGGCTGTTTGAAGGCGCGCTCGGGTGGACCGAGCGGCTGCAGCGTGCCGATCCACACCGCTCCGTCGACCGTCGCCCGGCAGATCGCTGTGTCGCGGCGAGCCAGCAGGCATCCGGGCACTCCGCGCAGCTGCGCCTCGCCACACGCCTCATACAATCGCACCGGACGGCCGAGCAGCTCATCCTGCACACCGGGATAGCCGTCGGCTGAATGGATCTTGCGCAGCACCGTCTCGGTCGTATCCCGCGCCCAGTCGATCATGCGCTCGCGCGCGCTCGGGGCGGCTCGCAGCGCGGGCAGCGGCGCGGGTGCGGGCATGGGCGGCTCGCCGGCCGTCAGCCGCGCGAGCGCCGCGCGCACGGCCGCCACCGCGGCCTCCGTGACCTCGAAGCGATACAGGCTGCTCTTGCGCGCGAGCCGCATCGCAAAGGGCACCGATGCCCACACCGGCCCGCCATCCAGCACCTCGGTGGCCTGCAGCACGGTGACACCCCAGCGAGGCTCGCCCCGCAGAATCGCCCAGTCGAGCGCCGCGGGGCCGCGGTCGCCCACCGGGCCCGGGTGCACGATCAGACAGCGCTCTCGCCGCCACACCTCCGGGGGGATCGCGCGTTTCAGGTACGGGGCCAGCACCACGTCGGGGCGAAACAGTCTCACCGCCTCGCAGGTGATCGCATCGTTGATGTCCAGCTCGACCGACAGCTCGTGCCCGTCGCGCGCCAGCTCCACGTACAGCCGCTGAGCCAGGCTGTTGAAGCTATGCAGAAGCAGCAGGATGCGCATGGCTCGAGGTGCTCGCGACGCTCGGGGCGCTCACGCCGCTCGACACGCTCACGCCGCGGCGGTACTTGTAGTAGGCCGCGCAGGCGCCTTCGGCCGAGACCATGCACGAGCCGATCGGGTTGCGCGGCGTACAGACACTACCGAAGAGCGCACAGTCGGTCGGCTTCCTGACCCCGCGAATGATCGCCGGACACTGACAGGCCTTGTTCTCCGCCGCCGGCGCCAGCGTCAGCTCGAAGCGCCGCTCGGCGTCGAAGCGCGCGTACGCGGCCTTGATGCGCAGCGCGCTGTAGGGTAGCTCGCCCAGGCCCCGCCAGGGGAAGCTGCTGCGCAGCTCGAAGACCTCCGCAACCAGCTGTTGGGCGCGGCGGTTGCCCTCGCGGGTCACCCCGCGCGTGAACTCGTTCTGCACGCAGGCGCGCCCCTGGTTGAGCTGCTCGATCAGCATGCGGATCGCCAGCAGCACATCCAGCGGCTCGAAGCCCGCGATGACCACCGGGCGCCGGTACTCCTCGGCGAAATACTCGTAGGGCTGGCTGCCGATCACCGCGCTGACGTGCGAGGGGCCGATGAAGCCGTCCACCCGCACCGCGCCGAGCTCGCGCACCTCCGGCGCATCCAGGATGCTCAGGATCGCGGCGGGGGTCAGCACGTGATTGCAGTACACCGAGAAATTCGCCAGCCCCAGGCGCTGCGCCTCGAGAATCAGGTGGGCGGTGGCGGGAGTGGTGGTCTCGAATCCCACCGCGAAGAACACCACCTGTCGATGTGGCTCGGTGCGCGCGATCTGCAGCGCCTCGGCGGCCGAGTAGGCCATGCGCACGTCCGCGCCGCCGGCGCGCAGCTTCAGCAGACTCGCGCGGCGCGAGGCCGGCACGCGCAGCATGTCCCCGTAGCTCACCAGCGTGATCTCGGGCCGGCGCGCGAGCTCGAGCGCGCCGTCCAGACGCCCCGTGGCCAGCACGCACACCGGACAGCCCGGGCCGTGCACCAGGTGCACGTTCGGCGGCAGCAGATCCTGGACGCCGTGGCGGAAGATCGCGTGCGTGTGACCGCCGCAGAATTCCATCAGATAGTAGTCGCGCTCGCGACGCGCCTCCGCGTCGATCAGGCGCGCGAGCGCCGCGGCGCTGCGCCCGTCGCGAAACCCGTCAATGAAGCGCATCGGCCTCTTCCAGGCGCGCGGCCAGCTCCGCAAACAGCGCCAGCGACTCCTCGGCCTGCTGCACGTCCAGGCGGCTGATGGCGTAGCCCGCGTGCACGAGCACGTAATCGCCCGCCGCGACCTCATCCACGAGCGCGAGCGACACGCGGGTGCACACCCCGCCGACCTCGACCTCCGCCTGCTCGGCTTCGAGCAGCCGCAGCACCCGCACCGGCACCGCCAGACACATCGCCTCATGCCTCCAGAGGCGCACGCTGCGCCTGCCGCGTGCTCTCGAGCCAGCCCAGCCACGCGCCCAGCGCCGGTGCACGTCGCGCCGCGACACGAATCAGCGGGGTGTCGCGCCCGAGCTCACGCAATGCTGCTGCGGCGCGCCGCGGGTCGAAATCATCGAGCAGGTCGAGCAGATCGGCCTTGCTGAGCACCACCAGGTCGGCCGCGCGGAACATCACCGGGTATTTGCTCGGCTTGTCGTCCCCTTCGGTCACCGACAGCAATACGACATTGCGGTGCTGTCCCAGATCGAAGCTCGCCGGACAGACGAGATTACCGACGTTCTCGATGAACAGCACATCGAGCTCATCGAGCGGCAGCCGATGCAGTGCGCGATGGATCTGGTGGGCGTCCAGGTGGCAGGCCGTGCCGGTGGTGATCTGCACCGCCGGTACGCCATGGGCACGGATGCGCTGCGCGTCGTTCTCGGTCTCGAGGTCCCCCTCGATGACGCCGATGCGCAGGCGCCCGCCGAGCGCATCGATGGTCGCCTCCAGCAGCGCGGTCTTGCCGGCCCCGGGAGAGGACATCAGGTTGATGGCGAGCACGCCGTGCGCATCCAGATGCGCGCGATTGTGCGCGGCGGCCTCATCATTGGCCGCCAGCAGGTGCTGCAGCACCTCGACGGTGTGTGCAGCGCCCGCAGCGCCCGCAGCGCCCGCCGCGCCCGCCGCGCCCGCGACGTGCGCGTGCGGCTCCTCGGCCTTCAGTGCGCAGCCGCAGCGGTTGCACATGCGTAGTCCTCCTCCGATGTGGTCATCTCCACCTGCCGCAGCAGCAGCTCATCGCCGCTGAGCAGCTGCGTATCCGGCGCACCGCAGGCCCCGCAGCACAGCCGCGACGCGGCGGCCTGCGCCTCCGTCCCGCAGCGCCGGCAGCGGATCCGCACCGCCAGCGGCTCCACGATCAGCTCGGCGTGCTGCGCGCAGCTGCCGGCCCGCGCGATCGAAAAGGCCGCGGCGAGCAGGCCACCCTCCACGCCCGAGAGCTCCCCGACCTGCACGGTCACGCGGCGTATCTCGCTCGCTCCGTGACGGGACGCGAGCGCGCGCAGCTGCTGCATCAGTGCCTCGCAAATCGCCAGCTCATGCATATCGCTGTCCCGACGGCGCTCAGCGGTTCGGCGCGAGCGCTTCGATATAGGCCACCAGCTGCCAGATCTGCGCCTCGCTGAGCATCGGCCACGACGCCATTGCCGTCCTGCGCACCCCCTGGCGGATCGCCTGGAAGGTGCGCTCGGCACCGCTCGGTTGCGACCAGGGCGGCACGGTCAGATCCGCGGGGGGCGGATTCAGGCCCTCCTGCCGCGCACCGTGACCGTCGCCGTCGTCACCGTGACACACGGCGCAATCGGCCGCGAACAGCCGCGCCCCGGCGCGCTGCGCTGCGGCCGAGGCGAGCAGTCCCGCCGGCGGACCGGGCCCCGCACGGCCACTACATCCCGAAGTGACGGGTGAGAGCACGGATAGGGCCATCAGCAGCATGCGCATGCGCCCGGGGTAGCAACTCGAAGCCAAGTCCCTGCACCTCCTGGACGATGCTCTCCACCAGCGCCGGCAGAGCGCCTTGCACGGCGGCGGTGCGCGTGACCGACAGGCCCAGGGAACCGGGCACCAGACCCAGCAGCCGCACCGTCGCAGGATAGCGGCCGATCAGGCGCGCTGCATCGAGCAGGTCCGCGACACCGACCTGATGCACCGACAGCCGTTCGCGCACCGCGTCCACGACCGCCGCGCCGTCGAGCCGCACCAGAGTGCCGGGCGGATCGTGCGTCGCCACCGCATCCACCAGGATCAGCTGGCGCGCCTGCGCGATCTCTCCGAGCAGCGACAGGCCCAGGGTACCGCCTTCGACCAGGCGCACCTCGGGGGGTATCTGATAGTCGCGTTCCAGGCAGGCGAGCGCCGCGGCGCCGATGCCATCGTCTCCCAGTAACACATTGCCCAGGCCCAGCAGCAGCAGCCCTCCGGGTCCCCGGCCGCCGTGCGCGTGGACCGTCACGGCTCATCCTTGCTTCTCGGCACGAACTTGAAGCCCGAGAGGATCGAGTCGAAGATGCCCAGGTGCTCCACGACCGAATAGAGCACCACGAAATACACGTGCGCCACCATGAAGATCAGAATCACCCACATGCCGATGTGATGGATGACCCGGGCGATCTGCAGGCCGCCGAAGATCGGGATCAGGAAGCGGAACACGTTCAGCGGCGAGCCGAGCGGTGCATAGACGGTATAGAGGCTCAGGCCGGTCGCGATCATCACGAAGTACACCCCGTAGATGACCGCGTAGGTGAGGCCGGCGAGGCCGTTGTGGCCTTCGTACTCGACCGGCTCGCGGCTGAGGAACGTGTAGAACAGCAGCGCCCGCCAGAAGCTGCGCAGCCGCTCCATCGTGACCGGGATGAGCTCCGACCAGCGTGCGTAGCGATTGCCGGCGAATGCCCAGTAGACACGCACCAGCAGCGACAGGGTGAACACGATCGAGGCATACAGGTGCACGCTGCGCACCTTGGCCATGATGAGGTCGGCGCCGAAGAACGGACGGCCGATGTAGTAGCCGGTGGCGGACAGCACCAGGATCGAGAAGAACAGCAGCCAGTGCGCCAGGCGCACCGGCAGCTGCCAGACATACAGCCGCTCGAGGCTGACGCTGTGCTGCGCGTGTGCCGGCGGGGGCTGCGGGTGCGCCGGCCGGGGCCGTGCGCGCGACGCCGCGGCCCGCGCGCGCGCCGGCAGGGCGTTCATGCGACCCGCACCCGCGCCAGCTCGCGCCGCGTGGCATCGACCACGTGCACCCCGCAGGCCATGCACGGATCGAAGGAGTGCACGGTGCGCAGGATCTCCAGCGGCTGCTCGGGTTTGGCGACCGGAGTGCCCTCGAGCGAGGCCTCGTACGGGCCGGGTTGACCCTGTGCATCGCGCGGACCGGCATTCCAGGTGCTCGGCACGACGCATTGGTACTTGGCGATGCGGCCATCCCTGATGTGCACCCAGTGACCCAGTGAGCCGCGCGGCGCCTCATGAAAGCCCGCTCCGAAGCATTCCTGTGGCCAGGTGCTCGGGTCCCATTTCGAGGTGTCCTGGATCCGATAGTCACGCCGCGCCATGCCCTCGGCCAGAGCGTCGACCCACATGCCCATCGACTCGACCAGCACCTGGGCCTCGATGGCCCGCGCGGCGATGCGCCCGAGCGTCGAGAACAACGCACTGGCGGGAGCGTTGAGCTGACCGAGCGCCATGTCCACCAGCTGCTTGGCGCGCGCCGGCCGGCCGGTCGCGTAGGCCACCAGCATGCGCGAGAGCGGCCCGACCTGCATCGGGGCTCCGTCGTAGCGCGGGGACTTCAGCCAGGAATACTTGTGCTCCACGTCCAGGCGCTGATAGGGCGGCTTTGGGCCGGTGTAGTTCGGCTTGGTCTGGCCCATGTAGGGGTTGAGCCCCTTGTCGTCCCCGACGCTGTAGTCGTACCAGGAATGCGTGACGTATTCATCGATCCTGGACTGATCCACCGCGGCAACCTGCGAGAGGTCCTGGTCGTGAATGATGCCCGAGGGGATGTAGAGCTGCGCCTGGGCGCCCTCATCGAGCGGGAAGTCCCCATAGGACATGAAGTTCGTCACCCCCGCGCCGATCGAGAACCAGTCCTTGTAGAAGGAGGCAATCGCGAGCACGTCGGGTACGTAGACCCGGGTGACGAAGTCCACCCCCTCGGCCACCAGCTTGCGCAGGGCCGTGATGGTGTCGATATTGAGTGATGCCTGGGAGTCCGGATCCACCGGGGTGGCCATGCCACCGACCAGAAAGCTCTGCAGGTGCGGATTCTTGCCGCCGAGGATCGCGTGGATCTTGATGAAACGTCGCTGCCAGTCCAGCGCCTCCAGGTAATGCGCGAGGGCCATGAGGTTCGCCTCCGGCGGCAGCCGATAGGCGGGATGGCCCCAGTAGGCGTTGGCGAAGATCCCGAGCTGTCCGCGCTGCACGAATGCCTGCACGCGCTCGCGCACCCCGGCGAAGTACCTGGCGCTGGAGAGCGGCCAGTCGGAGATCGACTGCGCCAGGCTCGCGGTCTTGGCCGGATCGGCCTTCAGCGCGCTCACCACGTCGACCCAGTCGAGCGCCTGCAGGTGATAGAAGTGCACCACGTGATCCTGCACGTTCTGCGCGGCAATGATCAGGTTGCGCAGGATGCGTGCGTTGGGTGGAGGGGTGGCGCCGATGGCGTGCTCGACCGCGCGAATCGATGCGATGGCGTGCACCGTGGTGCACACGCCGCAGATGCGCTGCGCGAAGGCCCAGGCATCGCGCGGATCGCGGCCCTCCAGGATCAGCTCGATGCCGCGAAACATGGTCGATGAGGACCAGGCCTGAGTGACCTTGCCGCCATCCACCTCCGCCTCGATGCGCAGGTGCCCCTCGATGCGGGTGATCGGGTCGACGACCACGTGCGTCATGACTTGCGCTCCCCGGGCCCGTTGCCCTCGGGCCTGTTGCCCTTGGGCGCGTTGCCCTCGGGCCCGCCGCTCTCCTCGCGCATCGCGCCCCCGGTGCTCTTGCCCTTGGCGCCAGCCGCCACATCGTCGATGGAGGGGCGATGACCGCGACGATAGCGAATCACCTCGCTGACCCCGTGCACGACGACCCCCGCGGCCACCGCGCCGGTCGCCGCGAGGCCCACCGGATCGAGCAGCCTCCCGGTATCCACGCCCGCGACATCGGGCAGCCGCTCGTAGAAGGGCGTCATCACATCCCAGAAGTTCGGCTCGGCACAGCCGATGCAGGGATGACCGCAGCCGATCGGCCAGTTGGTGCCTCCGTTCCACTGTACGTTCGGGCAGTTCTGCGAGGTCGCCGGTCCTTTGCAGCCCATCTTGTAGAGGCAGTGGCCGTGGCGGTGCGCCTCATCGCCCCATGCCTCGACGTACTGGCCGGCGTCGAAGTGCGCCCGGCGCTCGCAGGCATCGTGGATCGAGGTCCCGTAGGCGAACAGCGGCCGGCGATATTGATCCAGCGGCGGCCACTGCTTGACCGTCAGGTAATACACCAGCAACGCGACGATATTGTCGGCATTGGCCGGACAGGCCGACATGTTGATGAGATTCCTGACGCCCGGCACCGCATCGCCCACCGACAGCGCGCGGGTGGGATTCGGCCGAGCCGCCGGAATGCCACCGAAGGTCGCGCAGGTGCCCACCGCGATCGTGGCCATCGCCTGGCCGCAGACCTCGCGGGCGATATCGAGCGCCGAGCGGCCCCCGATGGTGCAGAAGCCGCTGTCGGCCTCGCCGGGGATCGAGCCCTCCACCAGCGCGATGTACTGGCCGCTGTGGGTGCGCACCGTGTCCGCCAGCGCGCTTTCGGCCTGGCTGCCGGCCGCGGCCATCAGCGTCTCGTGATAGTTGAGTGAAATGGTGTCCAGAATCAGATCGGCCACCGTCGGGTGGCCCGCGCGCAGGAAGGATTCGGTGTTGCCGGCGCAGTCCTGAAATTCCAGCCACACGAGCACCGGTCGCTGATCGCTCTCCACGGCCGCCGCGATCGCTCCCGATGCGGCCTTGGGCAGGCCGAGCACGGTGGCCATGCTCGTGCAGAATCCCAGAAATTCGCGGCGAGAGATGCCCTGCCGCGCCAGCTCCTGCATCAGCATGCTCTGTGCCATGCTCCACCCTCCTGCCGAAGAGACTCTGGCAAAATGTCGTCTCAGCCTCGGACTGACAATACGGGATATTACGTATCGACTCGCACGCCAGCCGGCACACAGGCCCCCCGCTCGATCTGCTGCTGCTGCATCCCCCGAGCGTCTACGATTTTCGCGAGCAGGCCATCCTGTACGGACCGGTCAGCGACGTGATCCCCTCCTCGACCGTGTTCGAGATGTATCCGCTTGGCTTTCTGACGCTCTCCAGCTACCTGCACGAGCGTGGCTGGGCCGTGCGCATCGTCAATCTGGCGCTGCGCATGATCAACAGCCGCCGCTTCGACGTGCCGCGGTTTCTGGCGCGGCTGCGGCCGCGCGCCATCGGCATCGACCTGCACTGGATGCCCCACTGCCACGGGGCGCTGGAGATCGCCCGGCTCGCCAAGCAGGTGCATCCCGAGGTGCCCGTGATCTTCGGGGGCCTGTCCTCGACCTACTATCACCGCGAGCTGATCCAGTACCCGCAGGTCGACTACGTGCTGCGCGGCGACAGCACCGAGCCGCTCGTCCACGCGCTGCTGCAGGCGCTGCGCTGCGACGGCGCGGCGCGCGAGGCGCGGCTGGCCGGCATCCCCAACCTGTCGTTCAAGCAGCAGGGCAAGCCCCGCGCCAATGCGCACACCTTCCTGCCCGGCTCGCTCGACGATGTGGATCTGCGACCGGATCTGATGGTCGAGATGGTGCTGCGTTATCGCGATCTGCAGGGGGTGCTGCCGTTCAACGGCTGGTGGCGCAACCCCATCACCACGGTGTTCACCGTCAAGGGCTGCTCCTACGAGTGCGTCACCTGCGGCAGCTCGCGCACCAGCTGCACGCACCTGACGCAGCGCTCGCGCCCCGTGTATCGCAGCCCCGCCAGCGTGGTCGCCAACATGCAGGCGATCAGCCGGCTGATACGCGCACCGATCGTGCTGATCGGCGATGTGCTGCAGCCGGGCGAGGCCTACGCCCGCGAGCTGCTCGAGCGGCTGCGCGCCGCGGCGCTGCCCAACGAAACGGTGTTCGAGCTGTTCACGCTGCCGCCCGCCTGGTTTCTGCCGCAGGTGGATCGCAGCGTCGCCCACTGGAGCATCGAATTCAGCCCCGAGAGCCAGGATCAGACGGTGCGCGATGCCCAGGAGGGCGAGAGCGGCTACAGCAACGAGGACATGGAGCGCTGTCTGCGCCAGGCGCTCACGCTGCGCTGCCACCGCATCGACGTATTCTTCATGATCGGCCTGCCCGCGCAGACGCTGCAGTCGGTGCATGCCTGCGTGGATTACTGCGAGCGTCTGCTGCAGCTCGGTGATCGGCGCCTGTCCTGCTTCATCACTCCGATGGGACCGTTCAGCGATCCGGCCAGCCGCGCATTCGAGCAGCCCGAGCGCTTCGGTTATCGTCTGTTCGCGCGTACCCTCGAGGAGCATCGGCAGCTGCTGCTGCAACCGACCTGGGAGCGCATCCTCAACTATGAGACCCGCTGGATGACACGCGCCGAGCTGGTGGATGCCACCTATGACGCCGCCGAGCGGCTCAACGCGCTGAAGGTGCGCCACGGGCGCCTGTCCGCGCGCCGCGGCAGGCGCGTCGCGCGGCGCATCGCCGAGGCGCGCCGGCTGCGCGCCGCCCTCGACGCGCAGCTGCGTGCAGCCGACGGCGCCGCGGCTGACGGTCACGCGGCTGACGGTCACGTGGCCGGCGGTCACGCAGCCGACGGTTCGGCCGCTCGCCACGCGGGCATCGGCGCGAGCGCCGCGGCTGCGGCCCTGCGCGGCGAGATCGCGCGCTTCAGCAGCTCGAC
>DATJSD010000138.1:0-10217 GCA_035504335.1 Steroidobacteraceae bacterium
CCCACGTCAAGGGACAGGCCGCGCGTGTAGCCGTCGCGCGGCTGTGAATATTCCACGCTCAGCATCTGCGCGAGCGAGTAACTCCTCAGCGGCGTCCCGCACTGCAGCTCACACACCGAGGCGTAGCCCGCGTTCTGCAGCAGTCGCAGCCGCAGATCCATCAGGTCACCGGAGGGCAGCGAAAAACCCAGCTGCGCCATGAGCGAGCGGGCACCCGTGGCGTCACTGAAGTCGCGCCAGGCCGCGCCCCAGTCGCCGATCACGCTGCCGTCATTGACCATACCGCCCAGCCAGACGTAATCGGTATACCAATTGTTCTGCCATTCGGAAGCCTCGAGCGTCAGATCGAAACGCTTGTAGAGCTCGGGGATGTGGATGCCCGCGGCGAGCGCGGTGTCGTGCCAGCGGTAGAGCTCCCCATGCAGCGTGTCGCGACCGTCATACTCGACATAGGTTTCCAGGGGCGTGGCCGCGGGGAACGTATACGTCGAAGTCATGGAGATCTCGCGGTTGGCGAAGCGAGTGTCGATCGCGGATGCGCTCGAGGAGAGGGTTGTGCGCTGGAACAGATAGCCGAACAGACCGCCGAGTGAGCTCGGGCGTGCCCCGCCGCCGTACTGCAGGGCCACGTTCCCGGCGAACGACCAGCCCGGCAGCGGCGCGATGCCCAGATGCAGCGTCGCGAGATTGGGATCCCCGGCGGTGTATCCCCCGTTGACCGGTTCGCCCTCCTTGTTGAGTACCACCCAGGCGATCTGTGGCTGGTAGCTCATGCGCGCTACCGAGAACTGATACTCCAGGCCCAGCGGACTGAAGGGCATCTGGCTCGACACCGTGAGCGACGGCATGGTCGGCGCCTCGGTGCTGATCAGCATGCTGCCGTCGGTCATCGGCGAGAGCCACTGGTCACGATAGCCGGCGTCGACCTGCAGGTACTGATCGCCCGCGCTCACCATCGTGCCCTCCGGGTCGAAGCGCCCGCCCGGGCCTCCGAAGCCCAGCCCGCCCGCGGAGAACAGCAGGTGATCGAAAGGCCGGTACGAGGCCTCCGCCGACGCATCCCAGGGTGAGTCGATGCGCTCGCCGTGCTGGTTGGGCAGCTGCAGGCTGGCGGAGCCCGGCGTGCAGGTCTCATGACATTGGCTGCTCGAGCCATCGCTGGCCGCCACCTCGCCCGCCGCGTGGGTCACGGCGAAGGTCTTGAAGTAGCGGTCCAGGTAGCGCCGCACCTGCTCGCAGAGTCGCTCGTCGCGCTGACACGCCTTGGGCAGCGCCGTGAGCACGCGCGAGATCGGCACCGGGCGCGTCAGCACCGCCTGATCGCCCAGGATGAGCACCTGCTCGACCTTGCGCTCGATGTCGGGCGAGAGGTTCAGCGGCAGGTAGGGACTGGTGCCGCTCGCGTGCGCCGGCGCGCTCGCTGCGGCCGCGGCCAGCACCGCGGCCAGCACCGCGGCGAGCACCGCGGCCAGCGCCGGCAGCGGCCGGGCCGCCGCCCGCGACCGGCGCGGCGCGCTCACGCCGGCATCTCTGCGCTCGCGGGCAGAGCCTGCTGGCGCACGCTGTGCCAGGTCGGGGTCGTCAGGGGTATCGGGACGCTGTCGTGAAAGAACGCGGGGCGTTCGACGGCGGCGCGCATCGCCTCGACATCATAGATGACCTCCCCCACCGCGCGGATGCGCTCGCGCAGCGTGCCGCTGAGCGAGCCGCGGCGGTGATAGCCGACGTAGCCGGCATGGTAGGCGCGCGGCCTGTAGGGATAGGCGATCGGGCGCGCCTCTCCCTGGCTCTCCTGGATGCGCCGGATCAGCCCGTCCTGCTCGACGTAGGCGGCGCCGACGCGGCTTGCGGGAAAGTGGCGCGCGCAGTAGCCGCCGGGATCGGCGAAGTAGTCGCGCGTGACGTGCGGCGCGAGCAGCTGGGTGATCACGGTGCGCTCGAAGCACACCCCGAGAGAGCAGTAGTCCCCGAAGGTCAGGTAGTAGATCTGCGGGTCGTCGCTGTCGGGGACCTCGCGGTTGGTGTTGCGCGTGCCGATCGAGCAGAACAGCCGCGGCTGCGCCACCTGCACGGCATGGTGCCAGCGCAGGAAGTCGCGCGCGACGATCACATCCTCTTCCACCATGAACACGTAGCGGCGCGCCAGCGAGGCGGCCAGCAGGTAGCCGCCCAGCAGGTTCGCGCTCTGCTTGGTGCGCCGGTAGGGACAGGCGACGGGCTCGTCGATCTGGTGGCTCGCGAAGTGCGCAGAGAATTCATCAATGACGGCGTGGATGTCGCGATCGTAGCCGGTGTCGGTGCGGAACAGCAGGTGCAGATCGCCGATGCCCTCCGCGCGCGACAGGTTGTCCAGGCAGTGCCACAGGAACTCCGGGCGCCGCCAGCAGGGAATCAGCAGCACGTCGCGCGCCGCTTCGCCCGTCACCCCGCTGGTCACGTCGCGCGCCTCCACACGGTGCGGTTCGGCAGATCCTCGAGCAGCACGCCGGCGCCGCGCAGCTGCTCACGGATGCGGTCGGCGGCGGCATAGTCACCGGCTGCGCGCGCCGCGCGCCGCTCGCCGATCAGCGCCTCGATCTGGGCCTCATCGAGCGCGGCGGCGCGCCCCTGCGCGACCTGCCCCTCCATGGGCGGCTCTTCCCCGCTCGACCCGCCCGATCCGCTCGTGGCGCCGTGCTGCGCGAGGCTGCGAGCCGGAGCGAGGCGAAACCACTCCTGCCCCGGCACCCGCAGCACGCCGAGCACTCCGGCGAGCCGGCGCAGCTCCGCGGCCAATGACGCCACGCGCCCCGAGGCCGCGTCCGCGGCGCTCGCGGCGCGCGCGGCATTCAGCTCGCGCGCCAGCCCCTGCAGCGCCGCCAGCGCCTCGGGCGTGTTGAAATCATCATCGAGCGCCGCCTCGAAGCTCGCCCGATGCGGCGTAACCGCCGCGCCCGCCTCGCGGGCGGCCACCGGCAGCTCGCGCAGCGCCGTGTACAGGCGCGTCAGCGCCGCATCGGCCTGCAGCAGCTGCGCGGGTGCATAGTTGATCGGGCCGCGATAGTGGCTGGAGAGCAGAAAGTAGCGCAGCACCTCGGGGTGACGCACGTAGTGCAGCACTTCGCGCACCGTGAAGAAGTTGCCGAGGGATTTGGACATCTTCTGCTCGTCCACGGTCAGAAAGCCGTTGTGCATCCACACGTGCACGAACGGCGTGCCGCTGGCGGCGCACGACTGCGCGATCTCGTTCTCGTGATGCGGGAACTTCAGGTCCATGCCCCCGCCGTGCAGATCGAAATGCTCGCCGAGCAGCTCGGTCGCCATCGCCGAGCACTCGATGTGCCAGCCGGGCCGGCCCGCGCCCCAGGGCGAGGCCCAGCTCGGCTCGCCGGGCTTGCTGCGCTTCCACAGCACGAAATCGAGCGGATCGCGCTTGGCTTCGTTGATCTCCACGCGAGCCCCGGCGCGCAGGTCCTCCAGACGCTTGCCCGACAGCCGTCCGTACGGCGGGAATTTTTCCACGGCGTAGAACACGTCGCCGCCGGCGCTGGCGTAGGCGTAGCCGCGCGCCAGCAGCCGCTCGATCATGGCGATGATCGCCGGCATGTACGCGGTGGCGCGCGGCTCGTCGTCGGGCGGCTCGATCCCCAGCGTCGCGAAGTCGGCCTGCATCGCCGCGGTGAAGCGCTGCGCCAGCGCCTCGGTCGACTCGCCGTTCTCGGCGGCGCGGCGGATGATCTTGTCGTCGATGTCGGTGATGTTGCGCACATAGCGCACCTCGAAACCGCGCTCCCGCAGCCAGCGGCGCACGACATCGAAGGCGACGTAGCAACGCGCATGGCCCACGTGGCAGTAGTCGTACACCGTCACTCCGCACACGTACATGCCCACGCGCGGCGGATGCAGCGGCTGAAACGCCTCCTTGCGCCCGCTCAGGGAATTGTGAATCTGCAGCACGCGTGACTCGCGGGGAGCCGCTCAGGCGGCGGGCGCGAAGCGCAGCAGGCGCTCGCGCACGCGCTCGGCCGGCATCGCCGCCAGCAGCGGCGCGAGCTCCGGGCCGTGCAGCCGGCCGGTGAGCGCCGCGCGCAGCGGCACGAAGAAGGCCGCACCGCGTCGCCCGGTGGCGTGCGCGGCGCTCGCCAGCGCGGCGCGCGCCGCGACGCCCGGCTCCTCGCCCGTGCCCGCCCCCGCCGCCTCGAGCGCGCGCGCGGCGGCCGCGAAAAACTCCGCACCCGCGGCGCGCGCCGCCTGCAGCGCGGGTTCCTCGAACGACAGTGCCTCCTCGAACACCACGGCGCGCCACTGCCGCACATCCTCGGCCAGCACCACATTGGGCCGCACCGCGGTGATGAACGCCTCGGCCTGCACGGGCGTGATCGCCGCCGGCAGCAGCGGCGCGAGCCAGGCGCGCGCCTGCTCCTCGGACAGGCCATGCACCCACTCGCTCTGCCAGTGACGCAGCTGCGCCGCATCGAAGTGGGCGTTGGCCGGCTGCAGGCGCGCCGCATCGAAGTCCGCGGCCATCGGCCCGAGCGCCAGCAGCGCGTGGCTCGGCGTGGAGTGGCCGAGCCGGTAGAGATAGTTGCACACCGCGGGGCTCGCATAGCCCTGCTCGGCGAGCGAGCGCAGGCTCGCCGCGCCGTGGCGCTTGGACAGCGGTGCGCCATCCTGGCCGACCAGCAGCGCCACGTGACCGTAGCGCGGCGCGGGCAGTCCCAGCGCCTCCAGCAGCAGCAGCTGGCGTGGCGTGTTGGCCAGGTGATCGGCGCCGCGCAGCACGTGCGTGATCCCCATCAGCGCATCATCGAGCGCATTGCCGAACAGGAACGCCGCGCTGCCGTCCTCGCGCCGGATGATGAAGTCGCCGATGTCGTCGCAGGCGAAGCTCTGCGCGCCGTGCACCAGATCCTCGAATGCGATGCTGCGGCCCGCGGGCACGCGAAAGCGCAGGCTCGGGCGGCGCCCCGCGGCCGCGCGCGCCGCGCGCTGCGCGGCGCCGAGCTCGCGACAGGTGCCGGCGTAGCGCGGCGGGCGGCCGGCGGCCAGCTGGGCACGCCGCTCCAGATCCAGCTGCACGGGCGTGCAGTAGCACGGGTAGGCGTGCCCCGCGCGCTCCAGCTGCTCGAAGTACGGCCCATACAGCGGCGCGCGCTGCGACTGCCGGTAGGGCGCGCGCGGCCCGGCCCGCCCCGGCCCTTCGTCCCACGACAGCCCGAGCCAGACGAGGTCGGCGCACAGCGCCTCGATGTGCGCCTCCTCGCTGCGGCCCGCATCGGTATCCTCGATGCGCAGCACGAAGCGTCCGGCGCGCCCGCGCGCCAGCAGAAAGTTGAACAGCGCCGTGCGTGCGTTGCCCAGGTGCAGCTCACCCGTGGGACTGGGCGCGAAGCGCGTGACCACCGTATCGACCGACATGCCTACAATGTAGCGTAACTGCCGTCCCCGGGCGATGCGCCGTGACCACGCTGTTCGTCTCCGACCTGCATCTGGATGCCGCCTCCCCGGCCGCGGGCGCGCAGTTCGTGCGCTTTCTCGGCGAGCGGGCACGCGACGCCGAGGCGCTGTATGTGCTCGGGGATCTGTTCGAGACCTGGATCGGCGACGACGATGACGAGGCCTTCCGCACAGGCATCTGCGCAGCGCTGGCGCAGCTCGCCGCGTGCGGCGTCCCCTGCTACGTCATGCACGGCAATCGCGACTTCCTGCTCGGGCGCGGCTTCGAGGCGGCCAGCGGGGCGCGGCTGATCCCCGACCCGCTGCTCGTGCGCCTGTACGGCGAGCCGGTGCTGCTCACGCACGGGGATGCGCTGTGCACCGGGGACCGGGCCTACCAGCGGCTGCGCGGGGTGGTGCGCGCCGCGCGCTGGCAGCGCCGCTTCCTGCGGCTGCCGCTGAGCGTGCGCCGCGCGCTCGCCGAGCGCGCCCGCTCCGGCAGCCGGCGGCACACCGCGCGCGTGCACGATGAGATCATGGATGTGGATCCGCTGGCGGTCGGCGCGGCGATGCGCGCCTGCGGCGTGCGCTGCCTGGTCCACGGCCACACGCACCGCCCGGCGGTGCACGAGTTCGCACTGCAGGGCGCCCCCGCGCGACGCATCGTGCTCGGGGCCTGGCACGAGGCGGGCAGCTGCCTCGCCTGGGACGCGGCCGGCTTCAGGCTGGAACGGCTGCCCCGCTGACCAGCCAGGCGGCGCGCGCCGCCTCGATGGCCTCCGCGGTCTGCCCGGCGTCGGGGAAGCGATCCTCGGGCCGCTTGCCGAGCATGCGGTCGAGCAGCGGCTGCAGCCCGGCGATCGGCTCCGGCAGCCGCGGCCGCGGCGCATTGCGGTGCATATAGATGATGGTCATCGGATTGTCGGCGCTGAAGGGCTTCAGCCCGGTGAGCATCTCGTAGAGCACCACGCCGAGGCTGTACAGATCGCTGCGCGCATCGAGCTCCTGGCCGTGACCCTGCTCGGGGCTCATGTAGTGCGGGGTGCCGAAGATCAGCCCCGCATCGGTGATCTCCAAATCCAGCCCCTCGTGCTTGGCGAGCCCGAAGTCGATCAGCGCCACCTGCTCGTTGAGGCGCAGCATGACGTTGCCGGGTTTCAGGTCACGGTGCAGGATGCCCTCCTCGTGCAGCGCGCCGAGCGCGCGGGCGATCTGCCCGGCGAACCCGAGCGCCTCCGAGGGTGACAGGCCGGCGCGCATGCGCCGGCGCAGATCGCCGTTGTGGAAGTACTCCATCGCCAGGTAGGCGTGATCGTCGGCGACGCCCAGCTCGTAGAGGCGCACGATGTTGGCGTGGCGCACGCGCTGCGCGATCTCGTACTCCTGGATGAAGCGCGCCAGCGCCAGATCGACGCCGCTCTCGTCGCGCCGCGAGGGCGTGACCTTCAGGGCCACCAGCGCGCCCACCTTCTCGCTCTCGGCGACGTACAGCTGCGACACCGAGCCGCGCGCCAGCAGCCGCGCGCGGCGGTAGCCGGGAATGCGCGCATCGCCGAAGCGGCGCGACTCCTGGGCCTCCGGCGACACCCGCCAGTCGGCGAGCGCGCGGCGGTGCTCGACGCTCGCCAGCTGCAGCAGCTCGATCAGATGCGCATGATCGACACGGTCCTTGCAGATCACGCCGCAGGCACCGGCGTCCGTGGCGCGGCAGCGACGGGCCTGCTCCTCGTTGTCCGCCAGGAAGATCACCGGCGCGAAGCCCGGGCGGCTCACCAGCTCGTGCAGCCACACCAGCCCCTGCCCGTCGCGCAGGCTGGAGAGCAGCACCGCGTCGTAACCCTGCGCGAGAAACTCCACCGGCAGCGCGCCGCGCGCCCCGGGCGGGTGCGCGCGGATCTGGGCATCGGGCCAGCGGCAGCTGACGTGATGGCGGATCAGCGCCCTGAACTTGGGATCCTCTTCGACCAACAACAGTCGCATGTGCGGCTGCCCGTCCTATCGGCTCAGCGGGGCATGGCGGATGCGAGCGCCCGGACCGCTGCCCGTCACGGCGTGGCGACGGCCTTCAGTCCGGTCTGCGCCAGACGCCGGCGCGCGCGCGCCTCGTCCGAGCGCGCCCGCTGCAGTCGCTCGAGATACTCGGGCGTCACATCGCCGGTCACGTACCGGCCCGAGAAGCACGAGGTGTCGAACTCGTCGATGTGCGCATCATCGTGCCGGCAGGCCGCCACCAGATCATCCAGGTCCTGGTAGATGAGCCAGTCGGCGCCGATCAGCTGCGCCACCTCCCCGATGCTGCGACCGGCGGCCACCAGCTCGTGCGTGGCCGGCATGTCGATGCCGTAGACGTTCGGGAAGCGCACCGGGGGCGCCGCCGAGGCGAAATACACCTTCTTCGCGCCCGCCTCGCGCGCCAGATCGATGATCTGCGCCGAGGTGGTGCCGCGCACGATGGAGTCGTCCACCAGCAGCACGTTCTTGCCGCGAAACTCCAGCTCGATCGCGTTGAGCTTGCGCCGCACCGAGCGCTCGCGCTGCTCCTGCCCGGGCATGATGAAGGTACGGCCGATGTAGCGGTTCTTGTTGAAGCCCTCGCGGTACTTCAGGCCGAGAAGCTGCGCCATCTGCAGCGCGCTGGTGCGGCTCGTGTCGGGCACCGGAATGACCACGTCGATGTCGTGGTCCGAGCGCTCGCGCAGGATCTTGGCGGCCAGCCTCTCGCCCATGCGCATGCGCGCGCGGTACACCGAGATGTTGTCGATGATCGAGTCGGGCCGCGCGAAGTAGACGTATTCGAAAATGCAGGGGGTGTGGCGCACGGTGGCGACGCACTGCTGGGTGTGCAGCCGTCCGCTCTCGTCGATGAACACCGCCTCCCCGGGGGCCACGTCGCGCACCAGCTGGAAGGAGAGCATGTCCAGCGCCACGCTCTCGGAGGCGAGCATGTACTCGGTGCCGCGCGGGGTGCGCCGCTGACCGAGCACCAGCGGGCGGATGCCGTTCGGGTCACGGAATCCCAGCACGCCGTGGCCGATGACCATGGCCACCACCGCATAGCCGCCGCGGCAGCGCCGGTAGACCGCGCTCGCCGCCGCGAAGATGTCCGCCGGGGTGACGCGCGCGGTGCCCACGCGCTGCAGCTCCGAGGCAAACACGTTCAGCAGCACCTCGGAGTCCGACTCGGTGTTCAGGTGGCGCCGATCCTCGCGGATCAGCACCTCGGCGAGCTCCGCCGCGTTGGTCAGGTTGCCGTTGTGCGCCAGGCAGATGCCGTAGGGTGCGTTGACGTAGAAGGGCTGCGCCTCCGAGGCGCTGTCGCAGCCGGCGGTTGGATAGCGCACATGGGCGATGCCGACGTTGCCGGCCAGCTCGAGCATGTGACGCTGCTCGAATACGTCGCGCACCAGGCCGCCGGCCTTGTGCGAGCACAGCCTGCCCTCGAACGCCGTCATGATGCCGGCGGCGTCCTGGCCGCGATGCTGCAGAACGGTCAGCGCATCGTACAGGCGCTGATTGACCGCACTGGTGCCGACGATGCCGACGATGCCGCACATGGCCGTGCTGCTCCTGGCCCGCTAGTCCGAGGCGCTGAGGGGATGTCTCACGGGAATTTTACGCTCGCCCACCATGCCGCGCAGCACATTCGCGATGTGCTCGCTGTAGGGAATGAGCAGCGAGCCGCGCCACCACGGCTGTCCCTCCAGCCGCAGCGCGTGACACAGGATGACAAACAGTCCGATGATCACCCAGCCGCGCAGCACACCAAATATGCCGCCGAAGAAGCGGTCCACTCCCACCAGCAGCGACAGCCGCACGAAGTGGCTCACGGTCACACCGATCGCCGTGCCCACCAGCAGCACGCCGATGAAGATCAGCGCGCGCGCGGCCCAGGGGCGCACCCCCTCGGTGGCCAGCGCGCCGCCCAGATGCGGCTCGAGCAGCGGCGCATACAGCCAGGCGAGCCACACCGCCGCGACCCAGGTGACCAGCGCGAGCACCTCGCGCAGCAGCCCGCGCAGCAGCCCCGCCACGCAGGAGATCACCATGACGGCGATCAGCACATAATCGATCCAATTCATCCCTCGGGCATCTCCCTGAGCGATCTCTAAAGCGATCTCTAAAGCGATCCCGGCGATCCCTGAGCGCGCGCCGGGCCGCGGCGGATTCTATCGGCTGGCCGCGGACCCGCTGCGCCGCCAGTTCTCATTGCCGCATCGCGGGGCCCGCGGCTGTGACCTTCATCGCGGTCCCACGATCGCGGCCGGCAAGCCGGCCGCGCGCAGCCGCCTGAGCGCATGCTCGGCAGCGCCGCGGTCGGGCAGGCCGTCGAGCGCCACTCGGTACAGCCCGCGGGACGAGCGGCTCACGCGCGCCGGGAAGCCCTGGCTGCGCGCCTTATGCACCAGCCGCGCGGCGTTGGCGGATCGGGAAAACACCCCCAGCTGCACCGACCAGCCCGCATCCGCGCCAGGCGCCGCGGCGGCCCTGGGCGCCACCGCGGCACGGCCAGCCCCCTCGGCGGCCGACGGGCCGGCCGGAGGCCGACCTGCCGAGCCCGGGGCCTCAGCCGAGCCCGGGGCCTGGGCCGGGGCCTCGGTCGGGGCCTGGGCCTGCGCCTGGGCCTTGGCCTGCACCGGGGCCCGAGCCTGTGCCGGGGCAGCCTCGCTCCCCGCCGCTGGACCCGAGAGCTGCATCGGCGCCGCGCTCGCGCCATGGGCGTTCAGCTCGATCGTATAGGAGCGTACCGGGGGTCCCTCGCCGCCCGACGGCGGACGCAGCGTGAGGGCCGGAGCCGGAGGCGC
>DATJSD010000139.1:0-50258 GCA_035504335.1 Steroidobacteraceae bacterium
GTGCTGGCGGTGCTGATCGCCGATTGTCTGCCGGTGCTGTTCGCGCGGCGCGACGGCGCCGCGGTCGCAGTGGCGCATGCGGGCTGGCGGGGGCTGGCGGCCGGGGTGCTGGAGGCGACCGTGGCGGCGCTGGGCTGTCCCGGCGGGGAGCTGCACGCCTGGCTCGGGCCGGGCATCGGCCCGCGGCACTTCGAGGTCGGCGCGGAGGTGCGCGCGGCATTCTGCGAGCGTGATGCGCGCGCGGCGCAGGCGTTTGCGCCCAACGCACGCGGCCGCTGGCAGTGTGACCTCGCGGGGCTGGCCCGCCTGCGTCTGGCGGGCCTCGGGGTGCGCTCGGTGCACGGCACCCCGAGCTGCAGCTTCGAGGACGCGCAGGGGTTCTATTCGTATCGACGCGACGGGCGCACGGGACGGATGGCGGCGCTGATCTGGCTGATGCCCGCAAGTGCTTGAAAACGGGCCCGGTGACCCCCACCTGAGCAGCAAGACCCGGTGGGATAAGTGCGGATGTGCCCGTCACGCGGCCGTGCCAGAGTGGAGGCTGCGGCGGATCGGGCGCGGCGAATCGGGCGCGGCGGATCGGGGTCGCAACCGGATTCAGGGACAGGCTTCAGGGTCAGCATTCAGGGACATTCAGGGACATTCAGGGACAGCATCATGCGGATGGACAAGCTCACCAGCGCCTTTCAGGCGGCTCTCGCGGACGCGCAGTCGCTTGCCGTGGGGCGCGACAATCAGTTCATCGAGCCGGCGCACCTGCTGCTGGCGATGATCGAGGCGCAGGGCGGCAGTGTGCGCCCGCTGCTGATGAAGGCCGGCGCGGACGTGAATCGGCTGCGCACGCAGCTCACGAGCCTGCTGGACGGGCTGCCCAAGGTGCAGGGCGTCGCCGGGGACGTGCAGCTCTCCAACGATCTGGGGCGGCTGCTGAACGTGACCGACAAGCTCGCGCAGCAGCGCGGCGATCAGTACATCTCCAGCGAGCTGTTCGTGCTCGCCTGCTTCGAGGACCGGGGAGCGGTGGGCAAGGCGCTGAAGGACGCGCACGCCGCGCGCGCCGCCGTGGAGAAGGCCATCGACGAGGTGCGCGGCGGGGAGCGCGTGCAGGACCCGGCGGCCGAGGAGAAGCGCCAGGCGCTGGAGAAGTACACCGTGGATCTGACCGGCCGCGCGCGCAGCGGCAAGCTCGATCCGGTGATCGGCCGCGACGATGAGATCCGCCGCACGATCCAGGTGCTGCAGCGGCGCACCAAGAACAACCCGGTGCTGATCGGTGAGCCCGGCGTGGGCAAGACCGCGATCGTCGAGGGCCTCGCGCAGCGCATCGTCAACGGCGAGGTGCCCGAGGGGCTGAAGAACAAGCGCATCCTCGCGCTGGACATGGGCGCGCTCATCGCGGGGGCGAAGTTTCGCGGCGAGTTCGAGGAGCGGCTGAAGGCGGTGCTGGCCGATCTGGCCAAGCAGGAAGGACAGATCATCCTGTTCATCGACGAGCTGCACACCATGGTCGGCGCGGGGCGCGCCGAGGGTTCGATGGACGCAAGCAACATGCTCAAGCCCGCGCTCGCGCGCGGCGAGCTGCACTGCGTGGGCGCGACCACGCTGGACGAGTACCGCAAGTACATCGAGAAGGACGCGGCGCTCGAGCGGCGCTTCCAGACGGTGCTGGTCGATGAGCCGAGCGTGGAGGACACGATCGCGATCCTGCGCGGCCTGAAGGAGCGCTACGAGGTCCATCATCACGTGGAGATCACCGATCCGGCGATCGTCGCGGCGGCGACCCTGTCGCATCGCTACATCACCAACCGGCAGCTGCCCGACAAGGCCATCGACCTGGTGGATGAGGCCGCCGCACGTATCCGCATGGAGATCGACTCCAAGCCCGAGGCGCTCGACCGGCTCGAGCGGCGCATCATTCAGCTGAAGATCGAGCAGGAGGCGCTGAAGAAGGAGGAGGACGAGGCCAGCCGCCGGCGCCTCGCGACCCTGGAGCAGACACTCAAGGGCGAGGAGAAGAAATACGCGGACCTCGAGGAGGTCTGGAAGGCGGAGAAGGCGGCGCTGCAGGGCGCTGCGCAGATCAAGGAGCAGCTCGAGCGCACGCGGCTGGAGCTGGAGCAGGCACGGCGCGCGAGCGACCTCGCGAAGATGGCCGAGCTGCAGTACGGGCGCATCCCGGAGCTCGAGAAGCGGCTCGCCCAGGCGCAGCGCGCGGAAGCCGCGCCCACGCAGCTGGTGCGCAACAGCGTCACCGAGGAGGAGATCGCCGAGGTGGTCTCCAAGTGGACCGGCATTCCGGTCTCCAAGATGCTCGAGGGCGAGAAGGAGAAGCTGCTGCGCATGGAGGAGGCGCTGGAGAAACGCGTCGTCGGCCAGGACGAGGCCGTGCGCATCGTCTCCAACGCGATCCGCCGCTCGCGCGCCGGGCTGTCCGATCCGCGGCGGCCGAACGGCTCGTTCATGTTCCTCGGTCCCACGGGCGTGGGCAAGACCGAGCTGTGCAAGGCGCTGGCGGAGTTCCTGTTCGACACCGAAGAGGCGCTGGTGCGCATCGACATGTCCGAGTTCATGGAGCGGCATTCGGTCGCGCGCCTCATCGGCGCGCCTCCCGGCTACGTCGGCTACGAGGAGGGCGGCTACCTGACCGAGGCGATCCGCCGCCGCCCCTACGCGGTGGTGCTGCTCGATGAGATGGAGAAGGCGCATCAGGACGTGTTCAACGTGCTGCTGCAGGTGCTCGACGATGGGCGGCTGACCGACGGGCAGGGCCGCACGGTCGACTTTCGCAATACCGTGATCATCATGACCTCCAATCTCGGCTCGCAGGTCATCCAGGAGATGGCCGGCGAGGGCAACTACCCGCGCATGAAGAGCGCGGTGATGGAGATCGTGCAGCAGAACTTCCGCCCGGAGTTCATCAACCGCGTCGATGACATCGTCGTGTTTCATCCGCTGGGCACCGAGCAGATCCGCGCGATCGTGGATATCCAGCTGCAGTACCTGCGACGCCGCCTGCTCGAGCGCAACATGGAGCTGGAGCTCGACGACAAGGCGCGCGACCTGATCGGCGAAGCCGGCTTCGATCCGGTGTACGGGGCCCGGCCGCTGCGCCGCGCGATCCAGCAGCAGATCGAGAACCCGCTCGCCCAGCGCATCCTGCGCAACGACTTCGGTCCCGGCGACCGCGTGCGCATCGGCGTGCGCGGCACGGAGCTGACGTTCGAGAAACGGCGGGCGATTCGGGCAGCCTCCTGACCCGATGCCAATCAGGCAGGCTCGAAGCACGGGATGGCGCGCATACCGATGCGAGCGGCAGGGGCACCGGGCGCATAGATCATGACTTATGCGCCCGGTGCTCCTGCCGCTCGCATGGGCGTAGGTGCCGTCCGGCGCATCAGACCTCCCTGATCGGTATCGAGCCAAGGCTCTGCACGGATTTCAGCCGCGCGGTAAGCTTGAGCGCGGAGGCCATGCATGACCGATCTCAAGCGCTACATCGTGGATGTGCCGGATTTTCCCCGGCCGGGGATCCTGTTTCGGGACATCACCCCGCTGCTGCGCCATCACTATCGCGCGACGCTCGATGCGCTCGAGGGGCTGTTCAGCGAGCACGAGTGGCACGCGGCTGACGCGCTCGCCGGCATCGAGTCGCGCGGCTTCGTGCTCGCGGCGGGGCTCGCCGCCCGGCGCGGCAAGGGCTTCGTGCCGATCCGCAAGCAGGGCAAGCTTCCCCCGCCGGTGGTCTCCGCCGGCTACGCGCTCGAATACGGCAGCGGGGTGCTGGAGATACAGCGCGGCGGCGGGCGCGTGCTGATCATCGACGATGTGCTGGCCACCGGCGGCACGATGCAGGCGTCGGCCGAGCTGTGCGCGAGCGCCGGCTACGTCGTCGGCGGCATGGCGGTGCTGATCGACCTGCGTCTGTCGGGCGACTTCTCGTGGCAGCAGATGGCGCTGCGCACGGTGATCCGCTATGACTGAGGCACCGGCGCTGCTGGTGGTGATGGCGCTGCCGATCGAGTCGCAGGGCGTGTTCGAGCGCGAGGGCGTGCCGGTGCTGTTCACGGGTCTGGGCAAGGTCAACGCCGCCATCGGCCTCGCCCGCTCGCTCGCCGCCTACCGCGCGAGCGGCCAGGCATTGCCGCGCGTGGTGAACTTCGGCACCGCCGGCAGCCGCCACTTCGACACCGGCGCGCTCGTGGCCTGCCATCGCTTCGTGCAGCGTGACATGGACGTCAGCGCCCTGGGCTTTCCGCTGGGGCACACCCCGTTCGAACACCTTCCGGCGCAGCTGGAGTTCCCGCCGATGTTTCCCGACCTGCCCGCCGGGCTGTGCGGCAGCGGTGACTCGTTCCAGACTGGAGCGCAGCGGCTGCACTGCGAGGTGATCGACATGGAGGCCTACGCCTTCGCCAAGGCGTGCCTGGTCGAGGGGGCGGACTTCGGCTGCGCCAAATACATCACCGACGGCGCCGATCACGCCGCGGCGAGCGACTGGCAGAGCAACCTGCCGCGCGCCGCCGAGCGCTTCTGGGAGCTGTATCGTCGGCTCGCCTCGGCGGCTGTCTATAATGGATCGTCCTAGATCCGATCCCAGGATTTTTTACCGGTAAGCGAAGCCCATGCCGTTCTACGAATATGAATGCAGTCACTGCCGCTACTACGCCGAGGTCATGCAGAAGATCTCGGATGCGCCGCTGAAGAAGTGCCCGTCGTGCGGCAGAGGCACGTTCAAGAAGCTGATCTCGGCGCCGGTGTTTCGCCTCAAGGGGTCGGGCTGGTACGAGACCGATTTCAAGTCCGATCAGGAGCGCAAGCGCAACCTCGCCGGCGCTGACAAGGAGGCGCCCGCCGCCGCCAGCGAGAGCAAGGCCGAAGCCGCCGCGGGTGCGGCCGGCGCGACGGGCGCATCGGGTGCGACGGGCGCGGCGGGCGCGGCGGGTGCGGCGGCCGCGGCGGCCGCGGCGGCCGCAGGGTCCGCGGGGGGCGCGCCGGGGCAGTCCAAGTCCGAGGCTGCGAGCACCAAAGCGGGGGCGGGGGGCGGCGCAGCAGGCAGCGCGGCGGGTAGGGCGGCGGGCCACGGCGCTGTGAGCGCGGGCAGGCGCAGCGCCGCCGCGCGCAGCTCGCGCCCGGTCGCCGCTCGCGCCACCGCAAAGACCGCCGTCTCCCGCGGTGGCTCCTCGCGCTCCAGCGCCGCGGGCAGGCGCGGGCGCGCCCGATCTCGGGGACGATCGTGAGCCCCGACGTGCTCAAGCGCATCGTGCACCGCTATCTGATGGCGGGGCTGCTGGTGTGGATCCCGATTCTGACCACCGTGCTGGTGGTGCGCTTCATTCTGGACCTCATGGACCAGACGCTCGTGCTGCTGCCCCCGGCACTGCGTCCGCAGGCGCTGTTCGGCGTACGTATCCCCGGATTCGGCGCACTGCTGGCTATCGTGCTGCTGCTGCTGACCGGCATGCTGGTGTCCAACTTCATCGGCCGCAGCCTGGTGGGCTACTGGGATGAGATGCTCAACCGCATCCCCTTCGTGCGCGCCATCTACGGCGGGGTGAAGAATTTCTCCAACACGCTGCTGTCCGGTTCGAGCAATTCGTTCAAGAAGGTGCTGCTGATCGAGTATCCCGGCAAGGGCACCTGGAGCGTCGGCTTTCTGACCGCGGCCGATGTGCCCATCGTCGCCGAGCACTTCGGCGAGCCCCAGGTGTGCGTCTTCATTCCCACCACCCCCAATCCGACCTCGGGGTTCATCGTGATGGTGCCGCGCTCGCGCGCCATCGAGCTGCGCATGAGCGTCGATGAGGCCATGAAGATGATCGTGACGCTCGGGGTCGTGATGCCCTCGCCCCACGGGGTCGCCGTGGCGGCTGCCGAGGGCGCGGGCGCTGCGGCAGCGACGCGCTCGCCGGGCGCGGCGGGCGCGGGCGCCACCGGCCCCGCCACCGCCAGTACGGTTGTGCCGGCCGCGCGCGCCCCCTAACATTCGCGCCCCCTGGGCGAGAGCGGCCGGAACGCCAATGCGCACCCATTATTGTGGACAGGTCGACATGACGCTGGTGGGCGAGAGCGTGCAGCTGGCCGGCTGGGTACACCGGCGGCGCGACCACGGCGGGGTGATCTTCGTGGACCTGCGCGATCGGGAAGGCCTGGTGCAGGTGGTGTTCCAGCCGGAGCTCGCGGCGGTGTTCGCGGATGCGGAGCGGCTGCGCAACGAGTTCGTCATCCAGGTGCGCGGCGCGGTGCGCGCGCGTCCCGAGGGCACGGTCAATCCGAATCTGGCCACCGGCGCGGTGGAGGTGGTGGTGAGCGAGCTGACGTTGCTCAATCGCAGCGAGCCGCTGCCCTTCCAGCTCGATGAGGCCGTGGGCGAGGATGTCCGGCTGAAGTATCGCTATCTGGACCTGCGGCGCGAGGTGATGAGCCGGCGCCTGCGCCTGCGCCACCGCGTCACGCGCGCGATGCGCGCCTACCTGGACGCGCACGGCTTCATCGACGTGGAGACGCCGGTGCTCGGCAAGACCACCCCGGAGGGTGCGCGCGACTACCTGGTGCCCAGCCGTACGCATCCGGGCAAGTTCTTCGCCCTGCCGCAATCCCCGCAGATCTACAAGCAGCTGCTGATGGTGGCCGGCCTGGATCGCTACTACCAGATCGTGCGCTGCTTTCGCGATGAGGATCTGCGCGCGGACCGGCAGCCCGAGTTCACGCAGCTGGACATCGAGACCTCGTTCCTGTCGCAGGAGCAGATCCTGCAGCTCATGGAGGGTCTGGTGCGCACGCTGTTCCGCGAGGCGCTGGCCGTGGAGCTGCCCGATCCGTTTCCACGCATGAGCTATGCGGAGGCCATGCGGCGCTACGGCTCGGACAAGCCGGACCTGCGCGTGTCGCTGGAGCTGTGCGACGTGGCCGATCTGGTGCGCGGCTGCGACTTCAAGGTGTTCGCGGCGCCGGCGGCCGATGCTCGCGGCCGCGTCGCGGCCCTGTGTGTGCGGGGAGGCGCCGCGCTGTCGCGCAAGCAGATCGACGACTACACCGCCTATGTCGCGCGCTACGGCGCGCGCGGGCTGGCCTACATCAAGGTGAACGAGCGCGCGCGCGGCAGCGAGGGTCTGCAGTCGCCCATCCTCAAGTTCCTCACCGATGCGGCCATCGCGGGGATCCTGGAGCGCAGCGGGGCGCGCGATGGGGACCTGATCTTCTTCGGAGCCGACAGCGCCAAGGTGGTCAATGACTCGCTCGGCGCGCTGCGCCTGAAGGTCGCGGAGGACCTCGGACGCATCGAGAGCGGCTGGCGCCCGGTGTGGATCGTGGACTTCCCGATGTTCGATTGGGACGCATCCGAGCGGCGCTGGATGGCCATGCATCATCCGTTCACCTCGCCGAAGAACGAAGATCCGGCGGCGCTGCGCGCGGATCCTGCCGGCGCGCTCGCCAACGCCTACGACCTGGCGCTCAACGGCTCGGAGGTCGGCGGCGGCTCGGTGCGCATCCACCGCGAGGAGATGCAGTCGGCGGTGTTCGAGCTGCTCGGCATCGACGCCGAGCAGGCGCGCGCCAAGTTCGGGCATCTGCTCGAGGCACTCAAGCTCGGCGCGCCGCCTCATGGCGGCATTGCCTTCGGACTGGACCGCCTGGTGATGCTGATGTGCGGCGCGGACAGCATCCGCGACGTGATCGCCTTTCCCAAGACCCAGACCGCGACCGACCCGCTCACCGACGCCCCGACCGAGGCCTCGGAGGCGCAGCTGCGCGAGCTGCACATCCGCGTGCGCCACCCGCCGGCGGTGCAGTCCGCCGCGGCGGGGTCCACGGGCGCTGGCGCGGCGGGCGCGGCGGGCGCGGCGGGCACCACGCGCGACAGCGCCACGGGCCCCTAGAGGGCCCGCCCGGGCGCGACGGCGGGCACGCGGCCCGGAGCATGGACGCCGCCGTCGTCTACGTGCACGGGCTGTGGATGCCGGGCGCTGAGGCCGTGCTGCTGGCGCGCCGCCTGCGGCGCGAGCGTGGCTATCGCCTGCATTTCTTCCGCTACGCATCCGTGCGCCAGCCGATGGAGGCGATCGCCGTGGCGCTGCGCGACGCGATCGCGCGCATCGAGGCCCCGGCGGTACACTTGCTCGGTCACAGCCTGGGCGGCCTGGTCATCCTTCACTGCCTGGAGCGCTATGCGATGCGTCAGCCCGGCCGCGTGGTCTTCATGGGGTCTCCGGTCATGGGCTCGCGCAGCGCCCAGATGCTGTGCCGCTGGCGGCTGGGCCGCTGGCTGGCCGGACGCGCCGTCGCGAGCACCCTGCTGCCGCTGCGCGCGCCGCGCTGGAATCTGCCGCGCGAGCTGGGCATCATCGCCGGGACCTGGCCCCTGGGGCTTGGCCGGCTGCTGGTCCCTTTGCGGGAGCCCAACGATGGGGTGGTCACCGTCTCGGAGACGCGACTGCCTGGTGCCAAGGCGCGTCTGGATCTGCGGGTGAACCACATGGGGCTGCTCTGGTCGGCGGCGGCTGCCCGCGAGGCCGGCAGCTTTCTGGAGCATGGGCGCTTTGGACTCTGACCCCGAAATGCGCGGCTCCGACGGCGAGCACCGCGCCGATCGCGAGCACCGCGCCGATCGCCCGCGTCGCTCCGGGCGCCGATCGGCGTGGCCGTGGTGGCTCGGCGCGCTCGCGGCGCTGGTGGCACTGTACGCGCTCGCCGGTTTTCTATTGCTGCCGGCGCTGGCGCGGCGCGAGATCCGCGCCTACGTGCAGCGCGCGCCCGGAGTGCGGCTGACCCTGGGGACGCTGAGCGTCAATCCCTTCACGCTGAATGCGCAGGCGCTCGATCTGATGCTCAGCGGTCCCGACGGCGCGCCGCTGCTCGGCTTCCGGCGGCTGCTGATCGCGGCGAGCGCGAGCTCCGTGTGGCAGCGCGCCTGGGTGTTTCGCAGCATCGAGCTCGATCAGCCGCTGGTGAATCTGCGCATCGCGCGCGATGGCGCGGTCAATCTGCAGCCCTTGCTGGCCGCCCGCGCCGCGAGGGCCGGCGGCGCGACGGCCCCGTCGGGCGCGGCCGCAGGGTCCGGCGCCCTGCCGCGCGTGCGGATCGGCTCGCTCGTCGTGCAAGCCGGTACCGTGCGCTTCGAGGACCTCAGTCGCGCCACGCCGTTCGCCACGGTGCTCAGCCCGATCGATATCACGCTGAGCGAATTTCGTACGCAGCCATCCTTCGACAGCCGCTATCACTTCAGCGCGCGCGCCACCGAACTCGGGCAGCTCGCCTGGTCGGGCACGCTGTCGGTGCAGCCGCTGGCCTCGGCGGGCCAGTTCTCGGCCGGCGGTATCGCGGTGGCGCCGCTGGCGGCGTATCTGGGACTGCCGGTCACACTGCGGGGCGGAAGCCTGAGCCTGCAGGGCGACTATCGCTTTCGCGCGGATGCACCGCGCACGCTGGCCGTGACGCTGCAGACGCTGAGCCTTCGCGGGCTGCAGGCGGCGCCCGCGGGGACGACGGTGTCGCCCGGCGGGACGGTGTCGCCCGGGGGGACGGTGTCGCCCGGCGGGACGGTGTCGAGCGCGGGCGGGTCACCGTGGATCTCGCTGCCGCAGATCGATCTTTCGGGCGTTGCCGTGGATGTCCCGGCGCGGCGCGTGGATGTCCAGCAGATCACCCTGCAGCAGCCTAGCCTCGAAGTGGATCGGGCGGCGGACGGCAGCATCGACCTGCTGCGTGAGTGGTCGGCTGCGGCCGGCGGCGGAGCCGGGGCTGGTGCGCCGCACGCGGCGCCTGCGGTGCCTGCGGCGCCTGCGGCACCCGTGGCGCCCGCGGCACCCTCGGCGCCCGCGGCACCCGCGGCACCCTCGGCGCCTGCGGCGGGCTGGTCACTGGCGCTGTCGCGGCTGTCGATCGACGGCGCGACGCTCGAGCTCATCGATGAGAGCGTTCACCCCGCGGTGCGGTTGCACGTGGCGCCGCTCACGGTCAACGTGAGCCATTACCGCAGCACCGGGGATGCTCCGGTGTCGATCGATCTGACGACGGGGCTGGGGCGCGCGGGGCGGCTGCAGGCCAGCGGTTCCCTGTCCCTCTCCCCACTGCAGGGCTCGGTGCAGCTCGATGTGCAGCACTTCGATCTGACGAGCCTGCAGCCCTATGTGGCGCGGCAGACGGCGATGACGCTCTATCGCGGAGAGCTGGGCGTGCAGGCCACGGCCACGATCGGCGGTCCGTCGGGTCTGGCGGCGAACGGCTCGCTGACGGTGAGCAACTTTGCCACGCGCGATCACGTGACCGGTGCGGATTTCATCACCGGGCGCTCGGTGCAGCTCTCCGGCGTGCGCTACCGCCAGTCGCCCGCGTCCCTGCACATCGAGCGCGTCCTCGCCCGCGGGGTGTACGGCCGGGTGGTCATCGGCGCGAACGGCACGCTCAATCTGGCGCAGGTCCTGCGGCCGGCCGGATCGGGCAGCGCCCATGGCGCTGCAGGAGCCGGCGCGGGGACCTCGGCGAGGGCCGTGGCCACGGCGGCGAAAGTCGAGGGGGCGCAGAGCACGGCTGCCGGGACGCTGCCGCTGAGCATCGCCCGCGTGGACCTGCGCGGCAGCATGGCGGATTTCACCGATCATTCGGTGCAGCCGAACTTCTCGGCCGCGATCGTCGGGCTGCAGGGCTCGATCGTGGGGCTGTCCTCCGATCCGGCCTCGCGCGCGCAGGTGCAGCTGCGCGGCAGCGTGGACCGGTACGCTCCGGTGACGATCGACGGGCAGGTCAATCTGCTGTCGGCGGCGACGTACACGGATCTCGGCATGACCTTCAGCAACATCGATCTGACGATCTTCAATCCCTACTCGGGCAAGTTCGCCGGATACGACATCGCGCAGGGGAAGCTGTCGACGCAGATGCATTATCTCGTGCAGAACCGCCGCCTGCAGGCGACGCACCACATCGTGATCGATCAGCTGGAGTTCGGGCCGGCCACTGCCAGCAAGCAGGCGGTGCCCCTGCCGATCAAGCTCGCCGCAGCGCTGCTGAAGGATCGCAACGGAGTCATCAGCCTCGACCTGCCGGTCAGCGGCAGCCTGGATGATCCGACTTTCCGGATCGGGCCGATCGTCTGGAAGGTGTTCACCGGTCTGCTGCGTAAGATCGTGACCGCACCGTTCGCGTGGCTCGGCTCGCTGCTCGGCGGCGGCGCGGGCCAGCAGCTCGCGTACGTGGATTTCGCGGCGGGCTCCGCGACGCTGGCGCCGGCGCAGTCGCAGAAGCTCGCGCAGCTGGCCAAGGCGCTGGTGCAGCGGCCGCAGCTCAGGCTCGACATCCCGCTGCATACGATCAGCGTGGCCGACGACCAGGCGCTCGCCAGCAGCGCCCTGGCGCAGGCCGTACAGCAGGCGCAGGAGCGGCCGCCGGGCAACGCCAGGGGCAACGCGAGGGGCAACTCCAGGGGCAATGCGAGGGGCAAGGGCAGGGGCAATCCCCGGGGCAATGCGCGGGGAAACGCCCGGGGCAATGCCGCGGGCACGGCCAGCTCGCCGCGGCTGCTTGCCCTGGCGCAGCTGTATCGACAGAAGTTTCAGGCGCTGCCGCGCTATCCGGCCGATGTCTCCGAGGAGCCGGCCCGGGACCAATGGCTCGAACAGCAGCTGCTGCCGCGCTTCGCCCCGACGCGGCAGCAGCGCGAGGCGCTGGCGCGCGCGCGCGCCGATGCCACCGAGGCAGCGGTGCTGGCCAACCACGCCGTGCTGCCGGCGCGCGTGTTTCTCACCAACACCGTTTCAGGCGGTGGCCCGTCCGGCGTGGTACGTATGCAGCTGCAACTGCAGTAGGGCGCGATGTGATCCGCGAGCCAGGGAAGCACGGGCACGGGACCCCGGTGACGGTCAGGGGTCGCGCCCACCTACGCCGGCGCATCGGGTGATCGCGGCCGTGCCGCCAGCGCCATGACGATCATCGCCCAGCCGCCGAACAACAGGTTCACGCCCAGCAGGACACCGAGCGCCCAGGCGGCCGTGCCGGGCAGACCGGCGAACAGGATCGCGGCCAGTGCCACGTCGATGATGCCGCTGACGCACATCCATCCCCAGCGGCCCGACAGGGCCTTGCGATGCTCGAGGGCATAGAAGATCGAAGCGATTCCCTCGAGAAAGAAAAAGGCGATCAGAATCGCCGTGAGCGACCACAGACCAAGCAGCGGTCTGACCAGCAGCAGGACTCCGGCGCCGATGCCGATGATCGCCGAGACGAGCGACCACGCGACGCCGGGAGCGTGCCGGGCGCGATAGGTCGTCGCGAGACCGATGACCCCGCTGATCAGCAGGATCCAGCCGAACAGCAGCGTGGCCGCGATCGACGCGGTCGCCGGGACCAGGATGGCGAGCAACCCCAGGACGACCAGTGCGATTCCCTCGGACAGGAACAGCACCCAGTGGTGACGCAGGGCGGCGCCGAGAGCCGCGGAGAATCGCTGAGTATCATCGGGTTGACGGGCATCGTCGGTTTGATCGGTGGCCATGGTCGTATCCTCCAGGTCCTTGGAAAAAGCCGGCAGTTGCCCGCCCTCAGGGGGCGGGTGCAATCCGTGGGTCGCCGGTCGGCCCGGCGAGAGCGCGCAGCTCGTAGAGCAGCTGTAACGCTGCGCGCGGGGTCAGTGTGTCCGGATCGACGGCCGCCAGGCGCGCGAGCAGCTCGCGCGCGGCGGGCGGTGGCGGTGGTGCCGCCGGTGGTGCCGCCGATGGCGCCGCCGATGGTGCCGCCGATGGTGCCGCGGGCGGTGGCGGCGGGGGCAGCAGCGACAGTTGCGCCTGCGTGGCCGCCGGGGCCGCGGCGCGGCGCTCGGCTTCGAGCTGCTCGAGGTAGCGGCGCGCCTCGGCGATGACGGAGCGTGGCACGCCCGCGAGCTGGGCGACCTGCAGGCCGAAGCTGCGATTGGCGGGGCCATCCTTGACGGCGTGCAGGAACACCAGAGCGTCGCCGTGCTCGGTGGCGTCGAGGTGCACGTTGGCGCAGCAGTCGAGCTCGGTGGCGAGCGCGGTGAGCTCGAAGTAGTGGGTGGCGAACAGCACGAAGGCGCCGGTCTGCGCGGCGAGGTGGTGCGCGACCGCGCGCGCGAGCGACAGGCCGTCGAAGGTGCTCGTGCCGCGGCCGATCTCGGCCATCAGCACGAGGCTCGCGCCGGTGGCGTTGTGCAGGATATTGGCGGTCTCGGTCATCTCCACCATGAAGGTCGAGCGGCCGCCGGCCAGATCGTCGGCGGCGCCGATGCGGGTGAAGATGCGGTCGAGGGGGCCGAACTCGGCGCGCGCAGCGGGCACGAAGCTGCCGATGTGCGCCAGCACGGCCAGCAGGGCGACCTGGCGCATGTAGGTGGATTTGCCGCCCATGTTGGGGCCGGTGATGATCAGCATGCGCCGGCGCTCGTGCAGCGACAGATCGTTGGGCACGAACGGCGCATCGAGGAAGCGCTCGACCACCGGATGGCGCGCGCCCTCGAGCAGCAGGCGCGGCTCCTCGGTGAGGCGCGGCTCGGTCCAGCCGCGGGTGGCGGCCGGCACCGCCAGCGCCGCGAGCGCATCGGCGGCGGCGAGCGCCTCGGCGCTGGCCTGCAGGGCCGGCAGCGACTGGATCAGCGCGGACAACAGTTCCTCGTAGAGCTCGCGCTCGCGGGCGAGGGCACGCTCGCGCGCGCCGAGCACGCGATCCTCGAAGCTCGCGAGCTCCGGGGTGATGAAGCGCTCGGCGGACTTGACGGTCTGGCGGCGCACGTAGTCGGCGGGCACGCGCTCGGCCTGGGCGCGCGCGATCTCGATATAGAAGCCCTGTACGCGGTTGTAGCCGAGCTTCAAGGCGTTGATGCCGGTGCGCTCGCGCTCGCGCCGCTCGAGCTCGAGCAGGAAGCCATCGGTGTTGTCGGCGATGGCGCGCAGCTCGTCGAGCTGCGCGTCGTACCCGGCGGCGATGACGCCGCCGTCGCGTACATAGTGAGCGGGCTCGGCGGCGATGGCACGCTCGAGCAGCGCGCGCTCGGCGGCGTGCGCGCCGATGCCGTGGCGCAGCCGCTCGAGCAGCGCAGAGTCGGCGCCCGCCAGCGCGGCGAGCGAGCCGCGCACGGCCGGCAGGCGCGCCAGCGCGGCGCGCAGCTGTAGCAGATCCCGCGGGCGCGCCGAGCGCAGCGCGATGCGTGCGAGGACGCGCTCGAGATCGCCGATGTCGCGCAGCGCGGCCTGCAGCGGCTCGTAACGGCGCGAGTCGGCCAGCGTACCCACGGCGTGATAGCGCTCGCGCAGCAGGCCACGCTCGCGCGTCGGGGTATTGAGCCAGCGTCGCAGGGCGCGCGAGCCCATGGCGGTGACGGTGGCATCCAGGGTGGCGAAGAGGGAGGCGGATTCATCACCGGAGAGGCTTCGGTCCAGCTCGAGATTGCGACGCGTGACCGCGTCCATCAGCAGCGCCCGGGCACGCTCCTCGACGCGCAGCGCGCGGATGTGCGGCAGGGCGGTCTTCTGCGTGTCGCGCACGTACTGCAGCAGCGCGCCGGCGGCGCAGATCGCCAGCGGCAGCTCATCGACTCCGAACCCGCGCAGATCGAGCGTGCCGAGCTGGTCGGTGAGCAGCCGCGAGGCGCTCGCCAGCTCGAACTGCCAGGGCGCGCGCGTGCGCACGACCATGCCCGCATCGGCGAGCGACTGCAGCGCGCGCGCCTGGTCCTCGGCGAGCAGCAGCTCCGCGGGGCGCAGGCGCTCGAGCTCGGCCTCCATGACGCCGCGAACGTCGGCGGCGCCGGCCTCGAGCACGCTGAAGCGGCCCGAGGCGAGGTCGAGCCAGGCGAGGCCGAAGCGCTCGGCTGTGGCGAACAGCGCCGCGATGAGCGTCTCGCGGCGCTGCTCGAGCAGCGCCTCGTCGGTCACGGTGCCGGGAGTCACCACGCGCACCACCTGGCGCTGCATGGGGCCGCGGAGCTTGCCGGGGTCGCCCATTTGTTCGCAGATGGCCACGGACTGGCCACGGCGCACCAGGCGTGCGAGATACGCCTCCACACTCTGCACGGGGACGCCGGCCATCGGGATGGGCGCGCCGGCCGACTGGCCGCGCGCGGTCAGGGCGATGTCGAGCAGGGCGGCCGCGCGCCGGGCGTCCTCGTAGAACATTTCATAGAAGTCGCCCATGCGGTAGAACAGCAGCACGTCGGGGTACTGCGCCTTGATGCGCAGGTACTGCTGCATGACGGGGGTGTGCGCGTCGAGGTCGGCCGGCGCGGCGGGGTCCGCGAGCGGCCGGGAAGAGTCCTGTTCAAACCGGAACCCGGAATCTGCGACCATAGCGGGCGCAGTGTACCGAGTTTGGGGCCGGCGCCGGGGCGGTGAGCCCAGGGCGCCGGGCAGGAGGTGATGCAGATGAGCTTCCGACTCACGAGTGATGACATCCGGGACGGCGAGACGCTGCCGGAGGCGCAGGTGTTCAACGGCATGGGACATCGGGGAGCGAACCTCTCTCCGCACCTGAAGTGGAGCGATCCGCCGGCGGGGACCAGGAGCTTCGTGGTGACGCTGTACGATCCGGATGCGCCCACCGGGTCGGGTTGGTGGCACTGGGTGGTGGCGAACATTCCGGCCACGACCGACACGCTGCCACGCGGCTGCGGCAGCGGGCAGGGAGGGCTGCCGCGCGGGGCGCTGCAGACGCGCACGGACTTCGGGCGGCCGGGATATGGGGGGGCGGCGCCCCCGCCCGGCAAGGCGCATCGGTACATCTTCACCGTGCATGCGCTGAGCGCTGAGCAGATCGATGTGGATGAGAACGCCAGTGGCGCGCTGGTGGGGTTTCTGACGCACATGCACAGCCTGGGCAGTGCATCGCTGACGGCGCTCTACGGGCACTGAAGCGCGACGGGGCCGAGGGGGCGGGCGGGCCGGGCGGCAGGCCGGGCGCAGGCCGGGCGGGCCTGACGGGGGCCGGCAGCCAGGCGAGGCCAGGCGAGGCCAGGCGAGGGCAGGCGGGCGCAGGCGGGGCCGACGGGGCCGACGGGGCAGGCGCAGCCCGATGGGGGCGAGGTGGCGGGGTCGCTCGACGATCAGGCGCTGGAGAGGCTGGCGCGGCGCGCGGGGGAGGCGCTCGCGCTCGCGGGGTGGCGGCTCGCCACGGCGGAGTCCTGCACGGGGGGCTGGCTCGCCAAGTGCCTGACGGATATCCCCGGCAGCTCGCGCTGGTTCGAGCGCGGGTACGTCACCTATTCGAACGACGCCAAGGAGCAGGCGCTCGGTGTGTCCGGCGCGGTGCTCGAGACCTTCGGCGCGGTCAGCCGGCAGACGGCGGAGCAGATGGCCGCAGGGGTGCTGCACGCGAGTGGCGCCGACCTGGCGGTCGCGGTGACGGGCATCGCCGGCCCCGACGGGGGCTCGGCGCAGAAGCCCGTGGGCCTGGTATGGATCGCGCTGGCCCGACGTGGCGGGCAGAGCCACGCCCAGGAGTATCAGTTCGCCGGCGACCGCGAGGCGGTGCGGCGGGCCTCGGTGGCGACCGCGCTGACGATCGTGGCCCGTGCGGCCGGGCCCGCGGATCCTCGTGCCTGAGCTGGAGCGGCGCGGTAGGGGAGCGGCCGGCGAGGGTGGCGCGGGCGGCGCGGGCGAGGGCGGCGAGGGTGGCGCGGGTGGCGCGGGCACGGGCGGCGAGGGTGGCGCGGGCGGCGCGGGCGGTCCAGGCGCGGAGCCGCGGCGGCGGCTGTTCTTCGCACTCTGGGCGGACGAGGCGTGCCGCGCCCGGCTGGAGCAGGCCGCCGCGGGTCTGCGCGCGGCTCTGCCGGGGCGCTGGCTCGACCCGCAGGACTGGCACGTGACGCTGTGCTTCCTCGGTGCCGTACCCGAGCGGCTGCTCGCGCCGCTGCGTGAGCAGGCCGAGCGGATCGAGGCGCGGGCATTCTCCCTGCGCCTCGAGCGCGCCGCGTACTGGCGTGAGGCGCGGCTGCTCGCGGCGCTGGCCGCGGCACCGCCGGCCGCGCTGCAGCTGGCCGCGGCGCTGCGCGGGCTGGCGCGATCGCTGGGGCTGGCACCGGACGACAAGCCGCTGCGGCCGCACGTGACGCTGGCGCGCGGGGTGCCGCTGGCGCTGTGGCAGCGCGCCGCCGGCCGCGCGGCACGGCGCGGCCTGCGTCTGCGCGTCAGCTTGCCGGCCACGGAGTTTCATCTGGCCGAGAGCCGCGCGCTGCCCTCCGGCGAGCCGCTCGCAGACCGGCAGGCCACGAGCGGCGCTGGCTCCACGGCGGTCGCCACCGGCTCCGCGCCGCGCGCCCTGCGCTACGTATCGCTCGCACGCTGGCCGTTGCGCGCCTGAGGCCAGGCGCATATCTGCGCGATGGGCGTCGCTATTGCGACCGCGCGGCGCAGGTCGTTGTGGGATAATCGCGTACATACCGGCAGACTCACGACCCGCGCAGGCCGCAGGGCTCATGACGCGGCCGGACTCACGATTCGCTGGAGGTTCATATCGCATGGACGACACTCGCAAGAAGGCGCTGGCCGCCGCGCTCGGACAGATCGAAAAGCAGTTCGGCAAGGGCTCGGTCATGCGCCTCGGCGATGCCGCGGCGATCTATGACATCGAGACGATCCCCACCGGCTCGCTGGGGCTGGACGTCGCCCTCGGAGTCGGTGGCCTGCCGCGCGGGCGCGTGGTCGAGATCTACGGTCCGGAGGCCTCGGGCAAGACCACGCTGACGCTGCAGGTGGTGGCGCAGGTGCAGCGCCGCGGCGGCACGGCCGCCTTCGTCGATGCCGAGCACGCCCTGGATGCTGTGTATGCCGGCAAGCTCGGTGTCAACGTCGAGGATCTGCTGGTGTCGCAGCCGGACACCGGCGAGCAGGCCCTCGAGATCACCGACATGCTGGTGCGCTCGGGCGCGGTCGATATCGTGGTGGTCGACTCGGTGGCGGCGCTCACGCCGAAGGCCGAGATCGAGGGGGAGATGGGCGAGCTGCAGGTCGGCCTGCACGCGCGGCTGATGTCGCAGGCGCTGCGCAAGCTGACCGGCAATATCAAGCGCTCGAACACCATCGTGATCTTCATCAATCAGATCCGCATGAAGATCGGCGTGATGTTCGGCAACCCGGAGACCACCACGGGCGGCAATGCGCTGAAGTTCTACGCCTCGGTGCGTCTGGACATCCGCCGCATCGGCGCCATCAAGAACGGCGAGGAGGTGGTGGGCAACCAGACGCGCGTCAAGGTGGTGAAGAACAAGGTCGCGCCGCCATTCCGCGAGGCGGAGTTCGAGATCATGTACGGCTCGGGGATCTCGCGCGAGGGCGAGATCATCGAGCTGGGCGCGGCCAACGGACTGGTCGAGAAGGCGGGCGCCTGGTACAGCTACAACGGCGAGCGCATCGGCCAGGGCAAGGACAACACGCGTCTGTATCTGCAGACGCATCCGGACATCGCCGCGGAGATCGAGGAAAAGATCCGCGTGAAGCTGCTGCCGCCGCAGAAACGTGCCGAGGAGAAGACCGCCTAGCGTGCCGGAGGTGGCCGGCAGCGCCGCGGCTGCGGCCGTGGCGGGCGGTAGCGCGGGCGGCGCCAGCGGGGGCACCCGCGCCGGGTGCGAGGCGGCGCTGGCGATGGCGGCGGGGTGGCTGGCGCGGCGCGACTACTGCAGCGCCGAGCTGGCCAAACGGCTCGCCGCACGCGGGTTCGAGGCGCCGGCCGTGCAGGCCGCGCTCGCCGAGCTCTCCGAGCGACACTTCCTCGACGATGCGCGTTACGCGCGCGCCTTCGTGGCCGTGCATGCGCGGCGCGGCCAGGGACCGGTGCGCATCCGCCACGAGCTGGTCCGCGTGGGCCTGGCGGCGCAGCTGGCCGAGGAGGCGCTGCAGGAGTACGCCGGGCAGCAGGGCGGCTGGGTGGCGCTCGCGCGCGCGGTGCGCGTGCGCCGCTTCGGAGCCGGCGTACCGCGCGGCCGGGCCGAGGCGGGCCGGCAAGCCCGCTTTTTGCATTATCGGGGCTTTTCCACCGATCATATCCGCGGCGCTCTCGGCGACGCGGCCGACGAGACCCTGGACGGGCCCGAAGGGCCTGACTGACGACGGCTGCGCTGACCTCACTGCCGAAACATGACTGAGCAACCGCCCTATATGAGCGCGGCGCAGGTACGGCGCGCGTTCCTGGAATTCTTCGCGGCGCGCGGCCACACGCTCGTGCCCTCCTCCTCGCTCGTGCCCGGAAACGATCCGACGCTGCTGTTCACCAACGCCGGCATGGTGCAGTTCAAGGACGTGTTTCTCGGCAAGGAGCGGCGCGACTACGTGCGCGCCACCTCCAGTCAGCGCTGCGTGCGCGCCGGCGGCAAGCACAACGACCTGGAGAACGTCGGCTACACCGCGCGGCACCACACGTTCTTCGAGATGCTCGGTAATTTCTCGTTCGGCGATTACTTCAAGCGCGAGGCGATCGGCTACGCGTGGCAGTTCGTGACCGGCGTGCTGCGGCTGGATCCGGCGCGGCTGTGGATCACGGTGTTTCGCGAGGACGCGGAAGCGGCGCGCATCTGGCGCGAGGAGATCGGCGTGCCCGCGCAGCGCGTGCTCGCCATGGGCGAGAAGTCCAACTTCTGGGCGATGGGCGATACCGGTCCCTGCGGGCCGTGCAGCGAGATCTTCTACGACCACGGTGCGCACGTGCCCGGCGGTCCGCCCGGCTCGCCCGAGGAGGAAGGGGACCGCTACGTCGAGCTGTGGAATCTGGTGTTCATGCAGTACGAGCGCGCCGCCGACGGCACGCTCAGCGCCCTGCCGAAGCCCTCGGTGGACACGGGGGCGGGGCTGGAGCGCATGGCGGCGGTGATGCAGGGGGTGCATTCGAACTATGAGATCGATCTGTTCCGCGATCTCATCGGGGCGGCCGCGCGCCTCACGGGCAGCCGCGAGCGCGACTCACCGTCGCTGCGCGTGATCGCGGATCACATCCGCGCCTGCAGCTTTCTGATCGTCGACGGGGTGCTGCCCGGCAACGAGGGGCGCGGCTACGTGCTCCGCCGCATCATTCGCCGCGCGATACGTCACGGCTACAAGCTCGGCTGCGCCGAGCCGTTCTTCCACCGGCTCGTGCCGACGCTGGTCGAGACGATGGGCGAGGCGTTTCCGGAGCTCGCGCGCGGCGCCACGGAGGTCGAGCGGGCGCTGCGCGCAGAGGAGGAGCGCTTCGCCGAGACGCTCGCGGCGGGCATGGGGCAGTTCGAGGCGCGCATGGGCGATGCGCCGCCCGGCACGCTCGTGCCCGGCTCGCTGGTGTTTCTGCTGCACGATACCTACGGCTTTCCACCCGACCTGACCGCCGACATCGCCCGCGAGCGTGGTCTCGGCCTCGACATGGACGGCTACGAGCGCGACATGCAGGTGCAGCGCGAGCGGGCGCGCGCGGCGAGCCGCTTCAACGTCGATCTGCGCGCCGGGGCGGAGCTGGGGGTGCACAGCGAGTTCGTCGGCTACGAGACCGCCGAGTGCCGCGCGCGGGTGCTCGCGCTGCTGCAGGAAGGCCAGCCGGTGCAGTCGATCGAGGCCGGCGCGCGCGCCGAGGTGCTGCTGGACCGCACGCCCTTCTACGCCGAGTCGGGCGGCCAGGTGGGGGATCAGGGCGAGATCGTCGTCGTGGGCGAGGCCGCGATGGGTGCGGCGGACGCGACGGGCGCGACGGGTGGGCATGCGGCGGCGCCGACCGCCGCCCGCTTCGTGGTGCAGGACACGCAGAAGCGCGGCGGCGCGCACGCGCACCTGGGATACCTTGCGGGCGGTCAGCTGCGCGTGGGCGCCGCGGTGGTGGCGCGCATCGATGCGCAGCGGCGCGAAGCCATCCGCCTGAATCATTCCGCGACGCACCTGCTGCACGCGGCGCTGCGGCGGGTGCTCGGCCGTCACGTCACGCAGAAGGGATCGCTCGTCGCGCCCGAGCGGCTACGGCTGGATTTTTCGCATCCGCAGCCCATGACGGCCGCGCAGCTGCTGGAGGTCGAGCGGCTCGTCAATGCGCAGATCCGCGCCAATGCGGAGGCGAGCACGCGCCTGATGGAGTACGAGGCGGCGGTGGCGGAAGGGGCCATGGCGCTGTTCGGGGAGAAGTACGAGCGCCGCGTGCGGGTACTGTCGATCGGGGATTTTTCGCTGGAACTGTGCGGTGGGACACACGTGCGGCGCGCGGGGGACATCGGCCTGTTTCACATCACCGGCGAGTCGGGCGTGGCCGCGGGTGTGCGCCGCATCGAGGCGCTCACCGGACAGGCGGCGCTCGAGCATCTGGCACAGCTCGATGCGCTGCTGGGCAGCGTCGCGGATCTGGTGCACGGCTCGCGCGAGGAAGTGGCCGGCAAGGTGCGCGAGGCGCTGGAGCGCGCCCGCGCGCTCGAGAAGGAGAATCGGCTGCTGAAGGACAAGCTCGCGCTGGGCCACGGCACGGATCTCGCGGCCGGCGCGCTGGAGATCGACGGGGTGAAGGTGCTGGCGACGCGCGTGGAGGGCGCGGATGCCGCGGCGCTGCGCGCGGCGATGGATCAGCTGAAGAGCCGGCTGCGCTCGGCGATCATCGTGCTCGGCTCGATCGAGTCGGCTTCCAAGGTGCTGCTGGTGGCGGGTGTGACGCCCGACCAGACGGCACGCGTCAAGGCGGGGGAACTTGTCGGCGCCGTAGCGGCCCAAGTGGGGGGTCGGGGCAACGGCCGTGCCGATTTCGCGCAGGGTGGTGGCAGCAGGCCCGAGGCGCTGGATGCGGCGCTGGCCGGGGTGCCTGCATGGGTGCGTCTGCGCCTCGCAACGCATTGACTGTCCTGGCGGTCAGCGCCACATTGACGAATCTTAACGTGTGCTCGCGCACTATCACGCGAGACAATTCGTTAGCGAAACGGTTTGAAGTGTTTTGCTGCCGCAACGGGGTGTGTGGGTACCGGCTGGTCGCCAGATCGTGAGCGACCGCAGCGGGCCCGTGGGACGTGCCGGCGGCCGCTCTGCAAAAGGAGGTTCCCCCAGTGCTTATCCTGACGCGTAGAATCGGCGAGACGGTGATGATTGGGGACGACGTCACGGTGACGGTGCTGCGCGTCAAGGGCAATCAGGTCCGACTGGGAGTCAACGCGCCCAAGAGCGTGTCGGTGCAGCGCGAGGAGATCTTCCACCGTATCAAGCGCGAAGGAGCGGATCACGTCGAGCGGCCCGCGGACGATGCGGGCGAGCTGACCATCCAGGCCTGACCGGCGCAGTTGCCGTCGGCGGCCGCGCAGCGGCGTCGTGCGCGTATTCTCGTCCGTGCGGCCGGTCTTTTGCCCCCGCGCCACGCGTTCAGTATGATCGCCCGGGTTTCGTCCGCCGGTATCGCAGGCGCGGCAGCTTTTGGCCGCGCGGCTGGCACTGCACGGAGAGATGGCCGAGTGGTCGAAGGCGCACCCCTGCTAAGGGTGTAAGGGTCAAAAGCCCTTCGAGGGTTCGAATCCCTCTCTCTCCGCCAGATTTCGTCGATTCGGATGAGTCGAGTCGTCGTCTCAGCGACATTCCAGGCACCCGACACGACGGAGAGGGAAACGCCCGAAGGGCGGCCCCGAAGGGGCGAGGCGCGCAGCGCCGAGTAATCCCTCTCTCCCACCAAGTTCCTTTCTCATTTGATCTCAGGTTGTCTCAGAAGCGAATTTTCCCGATAAATCAGGTGCTCTGATGGCGGTCGCCACTGGCGCTACAGCGATCGCTTCGGCGGGAAGCAGAAGACCTTGACGCTGGGTGTGTATCCCGTCGTCCCGCTCTCAAAGGCGCGGGACCGGCATCTCCAAGAAGTACCGTTCGGCCTCCGCGATTTGCGGCGTCACGTAGCGTCCACACCTATCAGCTGTGCTGATTGGCACTATCCGGGGTTGTTGAGGGTTCCGGTGTCTCCGGTCAGGTCGTATACTGGATGTCCATCCAGCTCCTGGGTTTCTTCAGCCCGCGTGCAAAGCGCAGCGTGCTCGGCTCAGGCCAATGCGGCGACGTGCTCGCGCACCCACGTCGCGAAGGTTCTCGGTTGCCTGCCGGTGGCCTTCTCGACGTCCTTGGTCAGGTACGCGAACCGGCCTGCACGAACCAGTGAAAAGGTTTCCACAAGTCCGTCGACCGTGTATTTGGGGAGGCCCATCCTGGAGAATATTTCTGCCTGTTGCGGACCCGTGAGGTTCACGCGCCGGATGGCGCGGCCCAGCACTTCGGCGAGGATGTCCGCCATGTCGTCGAAGCTGAGTAACTCGGGGCCGGTCAGCTCATACGCCATGTTCTCGTGGCCCGGTCCGATCAGCGCCGCCTTCGCTACCGCGGCGACGTCCCACGGATCCACCGGACCAAGCTTGCCGTGTCCACCGGCGCAACACACGGTGCCCTCGCGACGGATCGTTGACGCCCATGAGAGCGCGAAACTCATATACGTGCTGGGCCGCAGGAAAGTCCACGACAGGCCGGAGGCCCGGATAATCTCCTCACGTTCCTTGTGCCAATGCCCATGCCCTTCCACTGGGTTCCATCCCGCCTCCTGAGTCGAGATCTTGACCACATGGCGCACGCCGGTCTGGGTCGCTGCGGCGAGCGCGTTGCGGTCTTGCTGCGTTTTCCCTGTGATGAGGAAGAGGCGTTCGATGCCCCGCATGATCGGCAGGAGGGTGTTGACGTCATCGAGGTCACCGAGCACAGCTTCCGCAAGAGGAGCGAGCCTCGCCGCTTTCTCGCGGCTCCTCGTCATCGCCCGCACTGCAACCCCATCCTGATGAAGCTGTTGCAGGAGCTGCGTCCCGACTAATCTTCCCCGGCAACGAGTACTTGGGCCAATACTCGATGAGCCCGCCCCGTATACCACCGTGACGGTGAGAGGAGCCCGCGTGGTCCTGGCAAAGAAGGGGGCCGACACCGTCATGATCGACCTCACAATGGGACCGCCCCATAGCATTTTTTTCGACGGGGATACTGAAGAGTTTTATCGTTGATCCAAGGAACGGAGCCGAACCTGAACCGTCGTTCAAGATCCCCAGCATTCGGGTAATCTAGGCGCACCGCACGGCGCGATCATGCAGAACTATTCTTTCCGAACTTCGGTTCGCATCTGGCACCCATCGATTGATCCCGCTCTGATATCTGCCGAACTCGGCTTGAAACCAAGGCACTCAGTAATGGCTGGGCAGCCTCGGCGTACGCCTCAGGGCTGCCCACTAGATGGGGTCTACCCCGAAAGCTACTGGTGGTGCGAGCCGTGGGAGCGAGGCGAGGTAGTCTCGACCGACTTGCTGATCGAAGACTCGATTGCCGAGGTACTTGAGCTGCTATCACCTCACAAGACATTCCTGAATCGCCTAAGGACGGAGGGTGGCCGCCTCCTCTTGTGGGTAAGCTCATACAGCAGCCGCAATTATGCGTTTGAGTTGCCGCCCGAGCTGTTGAGGCAATGCGCGGAGCTGGGTCTTACTTTCACACACGATGTTTTCCCGATCGCGCAGAAGTCCTAGGAAGGGGTCATGTGTTCAAAGACAACAGTCGACGCTCTCCAGACGTTCACGAGCGGCAGCTCTCTGGCAGCCAATGACAAGTTAGTACGCTGACGTGCCGAGTCGAAGAGACGGCAATCGACTGGGTGTAGCCATTGCCGATTCGGCCGTAATTCCCAGATCGCGGTTCGGAGATATACTCGAAGATGGCGGGGCAGAGAGTTCCGCTGCAGCAGGAGTCGATGCCCTATGCCGCGGCCCGATTGGAACGAGCGCTATCAGGTCGGTGAAACCCCATGGGACTCGGGCGAGCCGGACCAGCACCTTGTGGAGTTTTTGCGCTCTGGCTCTATCGGACCGGGCCAAGCGCTCGACGTCGGCTGTGGTACAGGGACGAACGCGCTCTGGCTTGCCAGCCATGGCTTCACGGTACTCGGCATAGATATCTCGTCGGCTGCAATAGACAGAGCTCGGGCAAAGGCTGGCACAACGGCGACCAACTGCCAGTTCGCGGTAGGTGATTTTCTTCGTGACAAGGTTTCCGACGACGCCTTTGATCTGGTGTTCGATCGTGGCTGCTTCCATGTCTTCGATAAGGCCGAGGATCGCGCGCGCTTCGCCGAGCGTATAGCCTTGCTGCTCAAGCCCGACGGCAAATGGCTGAGTCTCATCGGCAGCACCGAGGGACCCGAGCGGGACTATGGTCCGCCTCGTCGGTCCGCCCTTGATGTAATCCGCGCTATTGAGCCACACCTTGAGATAGTCGAGCTTCGCTCGATTGATTTTCGAACAGGCATGCCAGCGCCAGTTGCAGCTTGGCGATGCCTTTCCAAGCGCCGTTGTAATCCTGCCCAGCCCTCGACGCACCGTGATTAAGTCGCGCGGGGTTGGCAATGCCGAAGCCCGCGATCGACCCTGAACCGTCATTTCGTGACTGACCGCTCCAGGGCAGGCAGAATTGTGGGGGCTACGAGCGACGAGCCAGGATAGCCTTCATGACGATTAAAGAGCCAGATGCACCCGTTGCTCGAATTCGATCCGCGACACTGGCCGACGCCGAAGCCGATCAGCGGTCTCATCAAGCTCTTCAGCTACACCTATTTGGTCTCGCCAACACGCGCTGAGACGAAGGCCTTCCTCGCTCGATGCTAACGTGAAGATAGATCGCCTGGGGTTCGCAAGCCGCTCGCCGCGTTGTAGCCGCGTCACTTGAATTACGAGTGCGTTCTTGACAAGAGTCGGCCGGGCGGATTACATTCAACGAAGTGGTTGAACGTGTAGAGCGTCTGGACTTCGTCTTCAGCTCCCTCGGCGATCCGACGCGACGGGATATTCTCCAGCGCGTCTCCAAAAAGAGCCTGAATATCGGCGAGATCGCACGGTATTATCCCGTGTCGTTCGCGGCGGTGGCCAAGCACATCCAGGTGCTCGCTCGGGCCCGACTTGTCACTAAGACGCGCCAGGGCAAGCTGCAGGTCGTATCCATCAATGCTGCGCCCCTGAACTCGGCAATGCGTTACCTCGAGCAATACCGCCCTCTATGGGAGCGGCGTCTCGAGCGACTCGGTGCATTTCTGGGATCCACCACCAAAGGACGTGACCATGAAACCGATTAAGCAGGTCGAACTCTCGCGGGTCTACGATGCGCCTATCGATGCCGTGTGGAGCGCCTGGACCGAACCAAAGCAGCTGCAGAAATGGTGGGGACCGGACAATGTCACCATTCCGGAGTGCACCGTGGAGCTTCGCGTGTCCGGCAGGTTCTACATCGTCATGCAAGCCGGAGCGGCGATGGGAAGCTACGCCGGCACACGCTGGCCGATGGAGGCGACATTTTCGGCTGTGGAGCCCAAGACCAAGCTCGCCTATACAGCCCTGGCCTGGACCGAAGGCCAGAAGGATGAGACACAGATTGATCAGACCACCGAGGTCACGTTCATCGCTCAGGGTGCCAAGACCCAGGTGATCGTCAAAGCTGCGATCTACAAGTTGGGACCCAAGGCGGGAATGGCAGCTGAGGGAATGCAGTATGGATTTACCCAGCAGCAGGAGAAGCTGGCGGCGTATCTGGCAGGCAAGCAGGGATGAGTTGCAAAGCCGATCTCAGCGGTCCTGCCTTGGCGCGGGTTGAGGCTTGACGACCCCAACCCGTCGGTCAGGCATATCTGCTATTCAGCGCTCTCGCGCAACCGGCAGGACGGGACACGAAGCCGGGCGACGCGGCCGAGGCATCAGTTCTCCGCCACAGTTCGGACACGGGCCGCCGAGCACATTTTCAGCGCAAGACGAACAGAACGTGCATTCAAATGAGCAGATCCTTGCATCCGGTGAATCTGGAGGCAGCGCTCTATCGCAGCATTCGCAAGTTGGCCTAAGCTCTAGCATTGTCGCTTAACCTTTGCTGGATCTGACAGGGTCAAGCATATGCCGCCGCCCGTGGGCCAGAGCGCTCCACCTGGGCGGCCCGCCGCGCCTGTACATTCTTCGGCACGGGGAGAATCTCCGCCGGAAGACGGCTTCCCCGGGGCGGCCCTTCAGGAGGTGCTGGCTGTCTTTGAGCGGGCGCGGGCCGCGGTGCAGGTTGCGGATGGGGCTGCCGTCGTCCTTGAAGAAGAGTTCTTCGTGCCGGATTTTACCGGCGAGCTTCAGCCGGGCTCTGAGCGCGAACTGACGCCTGAGCACTTCGAGTGCGCGCGGCCAGAGCTCGACGAGCCGATCGGTGCTGGTCTTGGTCCGGTCCTTGTCTTGGCTGTGAAAGCGCTCCTCGTCGGGATCAACGAGCACCTCGACCCGACGATCCCTGAACTCAGCGGTGCTCGGCGAGACGCCACGCGCTATCGATGGCGGCCCTCGCTGAGGCCTTCAAGACGATGAAGGCATGTGCGGCGAACGAGCTCGATTGAGGCCGCCGCCATGTTCTCGTCCAGGCGGCCGAAAACGCTACTGGGCGTTTGAGCGGCGGCTCAGGTCATGGCCGTTCCCGGTTACTTGAGCCCGCCCTCCGCCAAGCATAATAGGCGTTCAGAACCTGCAACCTGTCCTGATGGGGAATGGGCGCCGGCCCTTGATCCACGCCGAACCGCATCACCAGTGGCGCTGATTCGCTGAAGGCCGGCCAAGCGGGCAAGCCCGGGCCGTTAGGATCGCCCTTGATTGCGAAATTGACCCAGTAGTCCTGCATCTCCTGAGAGATTTCCCGGTCCCGGTTGGTCGGCGGGGGGCGGCCCGGCCCTCCGAGATTGCCGAACACATACGCGACCTCCTGTCCGTGAGCAGAGCCGTTGGGATCCCTCTCCGTGGGTAGGTTGAAATAGTACATATAGGCTTTGTGTTTGCCGTAAGACGACTCGAGTCGCGCCCAGGTGTACTGGTTCCAGTCGAACACGGTGTCGCTGGAAAGCTGTGTGCCGGATCGAGTGGCTTGCGCGTCGGTGGCATGTGGATAGGCTGCGAGAATGGTGTCCGCCATATTGCCGTACCCACGGCGAACCATTGCTTCGAAGCTCGCCGGATCGGTCTTGCGGACGCCGAAGCCCGCCGCCTCATCCGAAACGTCGCCCACAAGGATGGGAGTGTCATTGAAGTGACCGTGAGTCCAAAGCTCGTACTGATCGCCAACGATGACGTAGCCGTCGACTGGCGGCCAGAAACGCGGCCCACCCCTGGTGCGTTGCGCCGCCAAAAGCGTCGCGGCGGGCAGCGCGCGGGCCTGCTGCAGTGTCGAGGCGCCCAGGCTCTGGAGCCACTTCTCGCCGGCGGCCTCGGACATGCTCAGCGTCTCGACGGTGGTGCCGGCCCAGGGGGAGTCCTCCGGCGGCGTGAAGTTGGAGCCGCTTTCGGAGATCACGGCTCGAAACAGTCCCCTGGCGAGAGGCGAGCCGGCGAGCATGCTCACCGAGAACCCGCCTGCCGAATGGCCAAACAGCGTGACCTTGGACGGGTCGCCGCCAAACTTGGCGATGTTCCTTTGGATCCATTTCAGCCCGGCGATCTGGTCGAGCAGACCGTAGTTGCCGGACCCGTGACCGCTTTCGCGGCTGAGTGCTGGCGTAGCCAGAAAGCCGAACGAACCGACGCGATAAGAAATGCTGACGAACACCACCCCCTTGTGTGCGAAGTGGGAGCCGTCGTAGAGCGGAGAACTCGTCATACCGGCCGTGAAGCCCCCGCCGTAGATCCAGGCGATCACCGGCAGTTTCTCGTCGGCGCTTTTCGCCGGCGTCCACACGTTCAGGTATAGGCAATCCTCGCTGACGGAGATCGCCGGAGCCGAGGAAGCACCTGCGCGTCGCAAGGCACTCTGCATGCATCCAGGTCCGAACGCAGTCGTCTGCCGGGTCCCATGCCAGGGCTTCACGGGCCGAGGTGCCCTCCAGCGCAGGTTACCCACGGGCGGCGCGGCAAATGGTATGCCCTTGAATTCCGACAAGCCGTCCACGACCGTCCCCGCGATGACGCCGCCCGTGACATTCACGCGCGTGACCTGTGCCATGGCCGCCGGGCTGGCGGCCACGAGCGCGATGATCAAACCTGACCAAATGCTCTTCATGTGCAATCACTCCCCTCGTTGGAATCGGCGCGTCTTCGCACAGACGCTCGCCACCGCCCTCGCGCACAACACTCATTTCCGTAGCAAAAGATTCGCTTCCTCACCGAACGTCGGCGGCAGGCCGACATAGTTCTCGGCAATCGTGCGCATCCCGGCCTCGGAGTGCAGCAGGTAGTCGAGCTCGGCCTGCTGCAGCTTCTCGCCGATCGCTCCGTCCTCCGGGAACCGATGCAGCAGTCGGGTCAACCACCACGAGAAGCGCTGCGCGCGCCAGATGCAGCGCAGGCGGCGTCTGGAGTAGTCATCGATTCCGGCAGCGCTGCGCTCGCTGTAATGCTCGATCAGGCCATCGGCCAGACAGTGCACGTCGCCGGCGGCGAGATTCAGCCCCTTCGCGCCGGTCGGCGGCACGGTGTGGCCGGCATCCCCCACCAGGAACAGCCGCCCGAAGCGCAATGGCTCGACCACGAAACTGCGCAGGGGCGCAATGCTCTTCTCCACCGATGGCGCCGCGACGAGCCGTTCGCGTCCCGCCTCATCGAGGCGCTGACGCAGCTCCTCCCAGAATCGCGCGTCGCTCCAGTGCGAAACTTCCTCCGTCAGAGGCACCTGCAGGTAGAAGCGGCTCCGCGTGCGACTGCGCATGGAGCACAGGGCGAAGCCCCGCTCGCTGTTGACGTAGATCAGCTCATCGCTCACCGGAGGGGTGTCGGCGAGCAGCCCGAGCCAGCCGAAAGGGTAGAGCCTCTCGTACTCCCGAATGGCCTCCCGCGGCACGCTTGGGCGACACACGCCGTGCGAGCCATCGCAACCGGCAATGAAGTCGCAGTTCAGGCGGTGCTCCCGCCCGTCCTGTCGCCAGCTGACATAGGGGTGCGCCCCGACAAATTCGTGCACCGCGACGTCCTGAGCCTCGAAGATCGTCGGCAGGCCGGCCGCGCCCCGCGCTTCCAGCAGGTCGCGCGTGATCTGCGTCTGCCCGTAGATCAGTACCGTGCTGCCGCCCGTCAATCCCCGCAGGTCGACGCGGTGGCGCCGTCCCCGGACGAGCAGCTCGAAACCCTGGTGCACGAGGCCGTCGCGGCGCATCCGCTCGCCCACGCCGGCCCGCTCCAGCAGCTCCGCGGTGCCCTGCTCGAGCACCCCCGCGCGAACACGTCCGAGAACGTACGCGCGGGAGCGACGCTCGAGTATGACCGCGTCGATGCCGGCGTTGTGCAGCAGCAGACCGAGCAGCAAGCCCGCCGGGCCCGCACCGACGATCGCCACCTGCGTGCGTTCCTCAGCGGCCACGTCCCGGCATCACGCAGGAGAAGTTCATGGCGTCGTCGCTGCTGCCGGTGCCGTTCCAGCGCGCCTCGGCCGGGTAGGGGCACAGCGGCCGCGTGCGTGTGCCGCCCGGGATTGGCTTCGACGCGAGGATCGTCTGAGGCGCGACACCCTTCTCGACCCAGTTGACCACCGCTTCGAACAACTCCTGGGGCTGTGGCCCGTCGCCGCCGCCGCAGTGCTGGACCCCGGGCGCCATGAACAGGCGGGCAAACTGCCGGGTGCGTGCGAGCCCGCCCATCCGCCGTACGACGCGATCGTAGTAGTCGATCGTGCCCTGCGGGTTGATGAGCTGGTCGGCCCAGCCGTGCCACAGCACGAGCTTGCCGCCGTGACGGAGAAATGCGCTCAGATCGGGATTGTCGGAGGCCATCATCGGTCCGACGCGCTCGACGGTATCGCGAAAGAAGGCGAGAAAGTTGCCGTAATCGAGCCGGTGCCAGTCCCAGCTCGGGTCGAAGTAGACCCAGAACCGCGCCTGCTCGAGCGCGACCGGAAACGGGCGGATGCCTCCGAGGGCGGTGAGATCCGTACCGCGCTGCTGTCCGTACCACAGCCGCATGGGGCCCTTGCCACCGAGATTGCGCGCGGCGACATCGGGGACCGTGCAGTCGGTGCCGCCGTCCGGGCATACGACGGGACCTTGCCACGACTTGTCGATGACCGCCGCCTCCCTGGGCGTGAGGCATTGCGGATCGTTGGCCGTACAGGAGGCGCGGGTGACCTGCGTATCCCGGGAGGCGAGATAGTGGCAACGGCGCGGGTCGTCGATCACGCCGTCACGTACGCCATCGAGCGCATCGCAGGTCTCGATCGCCCGAGCGGTGGCGAGGCGGTACTTGGCCACCAGCATGCGCAGGTTGCCACCGCCCACCGGCCCGCCGTTGTCCCGCAGCGCGACCATGGGGTACCACAGCATGGCGGCCTGAAATCGATCCCAGTGGATGGCCGGCGCCCCCGCGAGGATCCCGTCGTAGTCCTCGGGATAGTCCTGTGCCATGCGCAGCCCCTGTCGGCCCCCCGTCGAGCAGCCGTTCCAGTAGGAGTACTGGGGTGGCCTGCCGTAGAAAGCGCGCACCAGCTGCTTGCCGATCACCGCCATCAGGTGCTCGGAACGGTACGCAAAATCCCGCTGCAGCGCCGTGTTGGGCGCGCCGGGCCTGAGCATCCCGAAACGCCCGTCGAGCGGCGGAATCGGCACGCCGGGCCGGCCGCCGGTGTGTCCCGTGTCGGTCGCGCCCGCGGCATATCCGGCGCCTATCGCCTGCGCCGGCACGCCCACACTGCCGACGTAGACGCCGCCCCCGACCGATTCCCACCGGCCATTCCAGGCTCCGTTCATCGGCAAGCCGATCCAGATGTGGATGGCCTGCGGCACCAGGACCTTGACGAGACAGTAGGTCACGGCGCCCTGGGAGCCCTCGGAGACCGAGGTGATCTGCGGCGTCGGGCCATCGGCGCTGAGGTGGGTGGAGCCGATGCCTTGCGCATCGCAGCTGCTCACCGGGTTCTGCGCGTGCGCGATTCCACCGAGCAGAGTGAGCAGCGGCGCCAACGCCAGACGCATCGTCACGGACGTGAGATTGCGCTCGCGATTCATGGTCGGCCCTCCCTATCCAGGGTGCGCCCAAGCTCACTCCCCATCCGACCCTCCGGGGCTGCACAAGAACGTGCACTTCTTCGAGAAGGTGTGATAGAGCTTGAGGTATTCGGCTTTGAGCCTGTCGCGGAACGCCGGATACATGGTGTCCGCGCCTCCCTCCGAAGCATATTCGGGGATGTGGAAGTAGCGCATCATATAATCGAGATCCTGATTCTGGCCCGGCAGGTGAAATATCACCTGGCCCTCTGCAACGCCGTTGAAAGTGGGAATGCAGGGGGGATAGCTGAAACTGTTGGGACCCCCAACGACTCGCTCGTAGACGCGTGAATATACGTAGGGCTGCGTAAGATAAAGGGGGTCCTGCAGGACATAGACGACCGTCATCTGCGAGCTACTGTGGAGGATAAAGAAGGAGGTCATCGTGGCCTCGTCGCTGACGAACGCACCGTTGCGGCGTGCCATCTCCGTCTTCATGTCGGTCGTATACGCCACGAGCATATTGCCTTCCCAGTGCCCCACGGTGTATGCCCCCCGAGGGTGATCCGAGATTTTCGAGGGCGGCGGCGGCCCGTTGCCGTCCATCCAGATCGTCATGGGCGGGATATCCTCCTTGGGTAGGATCTTCCACGCCACGACCTCATTGGTGGGGCCTCCCGTGACGGCGACGATTCCCAGGGGGTATACCGTGTCGGCGAAATGCCACTGGGTGTAGAAGTGGCAAACGTTTTCCGGCTCAGCCAGGCTGCCAGGGGCATAGGACTGCGCCCTGGCCCTGGCAGCCGCATTGATAGGCATCCCGGTCCAATCGCCAATGATCGGGCCGGCGTTGCGCTCCAACGCGGCTTCGGTGAGTGGTGCAGCCCACGATCCGGACAAGCCTGCCGGCTGCTCCGGCCCCGCCACGGCGCCGCCCTCGCCCTGCACCACGCCCTGCGCCCGTACAGACAAGGCTGCTGCAGTGAGAACAAGCACCATGGCGAAGGGGACTACCGGCGGTGACGTTCCACGCACGGGATGCGCTGCTCGAGGATTGCCGGCCATGGTTGTTTGCTACCACATCGCCGAACACGCCGCAGGTTCCCAGCCCGCGCCGCTCGGCTGCTTGAGAAATTGGGCCGTGGTGAGCAGCGCGCTCGTCAGATAGACCGGATCCGTGATGGTTTCGGTATCCACCAGCATCACCCACTGCCCGGCTCCTTCCTGAATCCGGATCAGGTCGAAGTACTCCAACATCTGTGCCTGCTCACTGTAGGGGACGCCGTTCTTACGCAGATATCCCGCCTTCAAGTCGCTGGTGGTCACCCTCAGTTCCCCCCACGCGGTCCTGGATTCACCGCCGCGTCGGCGGCGCGCCAACTGCCATTCGGCCTCCGAGTAGCCCTGCCAGGTTCTTGGGCCGCGGGCGGCGGCCATCGATGGAACGAAGTGAAACAGGCGCGTCTGCTCGCCCGCATCCGTCTCCAGCTTCAACGTCTGGTCGTCCTGCCACGTAATGTGCAGATGCTCCGGTACATTCATGATGATGGGCGCCCCGAAGGACTTGCACTGCAGGCCCGCCGCCGTGTCCTTGGCCGGATCCCAGGCGTCCATCACCTGCAGCCCGGCCGGCCTCAGGGGAATGTTCTGATAATCGCCGGGCCTCGGCGTGACCATGCGCATTCTCCAGTCTTCTGTCACGACCGATTCCCAGTAGCCCGTGAGGTCGATGGGAGCGGCGGCTTCCGCGCTTGGCGGTGGGCCGCTTGGTCGACCTGGGCCCTGGGCGTGAACGGTCCTCCCCGCTGCCAGCGTCACGAGCAGCACGAGCGTGATCCGCGCAGATGAATTCAATGCGGTATTGAGCATCCTGGTCTATCCATGCTGCTTTGACGCCCGCAGACTCCTGTAAATCGCTTCGATGAACATGCTGGTCGTCCATGGACCCGTGTCCGATCCGTATCGAGGCTCATAAGCTTCGGCCGGATGTGCCGCCTCGATCTGCGCCAGGTTCATATGCCGTTTCATCATGTCGGCGACGGTATCGCGGATGGTCACCACCATGTCCCGATAGTCAATGACCTCCCACTGATCGCCCACTCGTCCATGAGCGGGGACGACGTAGGTGCCGTCACCCGCCGTGTAGATCAATGGAGCCGGGCCGATCGCCAGGCGCAGCAGTTGGTTCAGGGCGGCAACCTCTCCGTCAATGGTGCCGCCATGGGCCAGATCGATCACGGGAAAGCTGCTCATGTTCATGACAGCCCCGGTCATCACCACATCGGAGCGGCGAAACAGCACCAGGGTGTCGCCGTCGCTGGAGGCCGCGGGCGCCTGCAGCATCTCGATCGGCTCGCCGTTGAAGTACAGGTCGTAGTAAGAGTCGAGGTAAGCGTAGGTGGGCCAGCCGCTGGAGGCATATGTGGGCTGAGCGCCCGGCCGGCTCATCCGCAACAGAACGTTCTCCTGAGCCCAGATCAATGCGCCAGGGGCCACCCCGGCCGGGTAGAGACCCAGGCCGCCTGCAGCCACTGCCGCGTTTCCCCCGACGACTTCCGCGTCTCCGCTGGTATCGATGATCATGCGGATGGGCTGCCGCGTTATCTTGTTCACGGCCGCCATCAAAGCGGTGCTCCCGGCCTGGGTGCCGGCGTTGACCAGCACCGCCCCCTCCTGACCTACCTGCAGCCCGATGTTTTGCCCATCCCCGGCGATCACGTAAAAGTGCTTCCGCAGGTGCAGTACGGTCAGATCGCCGATTTGCATGGCTTCGTCCGCAGCACCAACGCGAGCCACGGCAACCACTGTCATCAGCACCGTGAAGAGGGCGGCGGCCACGCCTCGGTGGACGATCGCTCTCCTTGCGTGTATCACGGATGTATCCCCGGCCATTGTGGCGGCGGCTGTCCCGAAGCGCCGCAGGGATGGGCCACCTCGAGCGCTATTCCCTGAGCCAATATATTGGGGCGACCGCGGTGCTACATGGACTAAGCTGCCGAAAGCTTGGACTTTTCTTGGGGGGAAGGCGTGTTCGGTACGCCGGTGCGGCGAAATCCGGACTATCTCCGTTCTATGGCGGGGCGCCGCACGAATGCTCCGAGCGCCTGCTGCACGTGGAAAAGCGGATCAAATCCGTTTTGACCGTCGTCGTCGGCCACATCGCTTACGACGCGATGGGGGATTGACCTGCAGATGAATGCGGGCTGCGGCGGGCGCGCGCGGGACACGCGCACCCGCGCCGCTCACTTGGGCTTGCCGTAGAGCTTCGGGTTGTAGTACTCGGAGTGCATGATGATGCCCTGCGAAGGGATGTCGGGCTTGTAGAGCATGTGGCAGTCGTTGCACACGCGCACCAGTTCGTCCCCCGCGGCGCGGATCTGGGCGTCGTTCCTGGCGTCCACCGCCGCGAGCGCCTGCATTCCCGCCGCCGTCAGAGCGCGTGCGCGCCGCTGCCAGTCGGGGCTCCTGACCCAGCCCGCGTCGTATTGCCCGGTGCCCGGATAGGAGATGAGCACGCCCGCGAGCGCGATGTCGGTTGCGTAGTATCGCAGGAAGTCCCATTGCTCCTGGGTTTGCGGCGGCTTCTGCGAGGCGTCCCAGAACGGCTCGGCCGAGCGGTCGGTCAGCGCCACCATCAGCGCATTGATGCTGACCGGCAGCCGGGTCACGCCTGCTCGAGGCTCTGTGGCGCCCCCGGGGCGCTGCGCCAGCGCCATCCTTCCGCCCAGTACCAGCAGTGCGCCGAGCACTCCGATGCCGACGCCCATCCACCGCGTACGATTGTTCAGCTTGCTTCGCATGGGTCTGCCTCCCGACTCCCGAGCGGACCCTTCCGTCCAGCTGCGGGGATTGCGCCACCCGGATATGAGACCGGGACTTCAGGGGCCAGGAAATACGTAGTGTTCGCAAGCCCGGCGCCCGGTCGCAAAGCAGCTGGATCGCGTGCTCCGCGAGCAGGGGACCCGCATAATGCCCGGGTCGCCGGCGCAGGCCGCTGGCGCCTGAGAGGGAGTGCCAGATCACGTTCAGCGGGCATCTCATCGCCAGGGCGGTGGCCTGCGGCAGCCGGGCGCTGCAGAGGCGCATGCCGTATCGCGCCTCGAACCGCTACCTGGAGGGGCCATACGCACCGGTCACGAGCGAGCGCACCGAGACGCGCCTCGGCGTGCGCGGTCGCATACCGCCGCAGCTCAACGGGCTGTACGCGCGCATCGGGCCGAACCCGCTGCACGTCGACAACCCGGCCGTATATCACTGGTTCATCGGCGATGGCATGGTGCACGGGATACGGCTACGCGACGGCAGTGCGCTCTGGTATCGCAACCGCTGGATCGGCACCGACAGCGTCAACCGGCGGCTGGGCCGGCCTGTGGCGCCGGGGTTGCGGCACGGCGTCTCCGACGTGGTCAACACCAACGTCATCGGGCACGCGGGGCGCATCTGGGCGCTCGTGGAGGCCGGGGCGCTGCCGGTACAGCTCGACGCGCAGCTCGCCACCGAGCGCCACGGCTACTTCGACGCTCCCCTGTTGCGCGCTTACAGCGCGCATCCGCACCGCGACCCGGACAGCGGCGAGCTGCACGCGGTGTGTTACGACGGGCTGGAACGCCGGCAGGTGCGCCACGTCGTGGTCGACCGCGCCGGCGCGGTGCTGCGGGACCTCGCGGTGCCGGTGCGGCACGGCCCGATGATCCACGATTGCGCGCTGACCAAGCACTACGTGGTGATCTTCGATCTGCCGGTGACCTTTTCGATGGGCGCGCTGCTGCGCGGTGAGGGGCTGCCGTACCGCTGGAACGCGGCACATATCCCCCGGGTGGGACTGCTGCCGCGTGCCGGGGCGCCGGGCGAGCTGCGCTGGCTCGAGATCGAGCCCTGCTACGTGTTTCATGCCGGCAATGCCTGCGAGCTCGACGATGGCAGCGTGATCGTCGACGTCATCACCTATCCGCGGCAGCTCGCCCGGAGCCGCGGCGGACTGGACGACAGCCGCACACGCCTGGAGCGCTGGCAGCTTGCTCCGGAGAGCTGCGCGGTGCGTCGTCAGACGCTCTCGGAAGAGCGCCAGGAGTTTCCGCGCTTCGATGAGCGGCGCGCGACCCACCCGTATCGCTATCTCTACACTGTCGGCTTCGATCCGCAGATGCGCGCGGGACAGCCGCTGTACCGCCATGACCTGCGTACGGGCGCGCTCGCGCGGCATGCGTTCGGCGCCGCGCAAGTGCCCTCCGAGGTGGTGTTCGTGCCGCGCGGCCCGGAGAGTGACGAGGACGACGGCTGGCTGCTGGGCTATGTCACCGATCTCGCCACGGACCGCAGCGCACTGGTGATTCTCGATGCGGCTCTCCCGCAGGACGAGCCGCAGGCCGTGATCGAGCTGCCGGTGCGCGTGCCGCTGGGCTTTCACGGCAACTGGATCGCGGATCAGAGCTGAGCGGCTGGTGCGCGCGCCGGCGCGAGGTGCACGCGGCGTTTGCCGCGGCGGCCCCGGCCCCGCGGCCCCGGTCCCGGTCCCGGCCCCGGCCCCGGCCGGGTGCGCCGATTGAGACGCGCGTCACGGTCGATGCCGGTGCAGGGGCAGACGCACGGGCAGGGGATCGATCTGCCGCGGCCGCGGCCCGCGTCGGCAAATTAGCGTTCGTTAACGAACCTCAAAGTGCGAGCCGGCTCACTGCAGGCTATTGTCAAATCGCGCAAGTTGCGGCGTCCAAGACACACGGGTCGACTGTGACAAGTGCCTGACCGGTTGGAGCAAACGGTCCGCCGCGCCGGAGTGCCGACCGTCGTCGTGCGCCGTGCGCTGGCGCTGAGCGTCATCGGGGCGCTGGCGCTGAGCGGCGTGAGCGCGCCTGCCGCGGATCGGGTGGTGCGTGTCGCACTCGCGCCCGCGGTCGACGCGGCGGCGGGCGCCCTGCCGGCCGGAGTACCCACCGAGTACGAGGTCAAGGCGGTGTTCGTGCTCAATTTCTCCCGCTTCGTGGCCTGGCCTTCGCAGGCGTTCACGAGCGCCACGCAACCCTTCGTCATCGGAGTGCTCGGCAACGATCCCTTCGGATCACACCTGGACGACGCCGTGCGCGGCGAGCAGGCCGACGGCCATCCACTGGTGGTGCGCCGCTTCCAGAACATCGCGGAAGTCCGTGACTGCCAGATCCTGTTCATCGACCAATCCCAGGCGGCACAGCTGCCGCACATCCTCGCGACACTGGATCACCGCAGCACCCTGACGGTCACCGATCTCGCAGGCGCATCGCGCCGCGGCGTCATGATTCAGTTCGCGACCGTCAACCATGAGATCCGGCTGCGCATCAACCCGGACTCGGCGCGCGCGGCCGGTCTGACCATCAGCTCGACGCTGCTGCAGCTGGCGCAGATCGACCGTACGGATTGAGTGCGATGAACGCCGTGCCCAAGCCCGCCACAGTCGACCGTGAGCACTCCGCCGCGGCCGCGACGGCGGCAGCCCAGGCCGCGACGACGGGCGCGGGGGCCGCGCCGGGGGAGGCGGCCGCCGCGCCCGCGGTTCGCGCCGCCGCGCCGATTCGCCGCATCCTCAGGCGCATGGTGCTGTTCTCCAGCGCCGCGGCGCTGCTGATCACCACCACGGGTTTCTGCGCTTATGAGCTGGTGACCTTCCGCCAGGCGAGCATCGAGCAGCTGCGCACGCTCAGCACGGCGATTGCGACCAACAGCACCGCCGCGCTGGCGTTCCAGGTTCCCGGCGATGCCGTGACGGTGCTGGCGGCTTTCAAGGCCGAGCCGCACATCCGCGCCGCGGCGCTGTACGACGCGCGCGGCGCGCTGTTCGCCACCTATCCGCGCGGACTGGCGCTGTCGCAGCTGCCCGCGCACCCCCGGATGACCGGTTACGCGTTCGGGCTGAGGGATCTGACCGGTTTCCAGCCGGTCGAGCAGGGCGGTCAGCGCCTGGGCACGCTGTACGTGGATTCGGACCAGGCCGCGCTGTACGCGCGCGGGCGGCTGTATGCGCTGATCGTGCTGCTGGTGATCGGTGTGTCGCTGCCGATGGCGCTGCTGTTGTCGCGTCGGCTGCAGTACCAGCTCTCCGGCCCGATCCTGGCGCTCGCCGACAGCGCGCGCGCCGTATCGGAGCGCCACGACTACAGCGTGCGCGCCGCGCCGACCGGCGCCTACGAGTTCGACGTGTTCATCGATTCCTTCAATGAGATGCTCACCCGCATCCAGCAGTCCGAGAGGCGCCTGCGCGACCAGCTCGAGCGTCTGGGCCTGCTGCAGCAGATCACGCGCGCGACGGGCGATGGCCTGGATCTGCCGAGCATCTTCCAGGTGGTGCTCGGCAGCCTCGAGCAGAGTCTGGCGGTCGACTTCGGCTGCTTCCTGCTGTACGACCCGGTGGGAAAGTCGCTGGAGGTCGCCACCATCGGTGCGGCGAGCCGGGCGCACGCGCAGCGGATGGATCTGACCACAAAGGCCACGGTGCCCATCGATCAGAATGGGCTGTCGCGTTGTATCGGCGGAAAGCTGGTGTACGAGCCGGACGTGAGGCAGGTACCCTTCCCGTTTCCGCAGCGCCTCGCCGCCGCGGATCTGTACTCGCTGGTGATCGCGCCGCTGGTCGTGGAAAGCGCCGTGTTCGGCGTGCTGGCGTGCGCACGCCAGCCGGCGCAGGCCTTCAGCAGCGGTGAGTGCGAGTTCCTGCAGCAGCTCAGCGAGCAGGTGGCGCTCGCGAGCCATCAGGCGCGGCTGTACAGCGCTCTGCAGCAGGCGTACGACGATCTGCGCCAGACGCAGAACACCATCATGCAGCAGGAGCGTCTGCGCGCGCTCGGGCAGATGGCGAGCGGCATCGCGCACGACATCAACAATGCGATCTCGCCGGTATCGCTGTATACCGAGTCGCTGCTCGAGCGCGAGCCGCAGCTCAGCGAACGCGCCCGCAGCTACCTGACGACCATCCAGCGCGCCATCGAAGACGTGGCGCGCACCGTGTCGCGCATGCGCGAGTTCTATCGCGAGCGCGAGGCACAGCTGACCCTGGAGCGGGTGGACCTGAACCGTGCCGCCCGACAGGTGGTGGAGCTGACGCGGCCGCGCTGGAGCGACCAGCCGCAGCAGCGCGGCGTGATGGTGGACCTGCGCATGCAGCTGAGCGATACGCTGCCGCCCATCATGGGCGCGGAGCACGAGATCCGCGATGCGCTCACCAATCTGATCTTCAACGCCGTTGACGCAATGCCGGCGGGCGGCATTCTCACCGTGCGCACGCGTACGCTCGGGGCCGCCAGCGCCGGCGGTGCGGACGCCGACGGCGCGGACGTCGAGGCGGATGCCGTGCAGCGCGTGGCGCTGGAGGTGAGCGACAGCGGCATCGGCATGGATGAGGACACGCGCCGGCGCTGCCTGGAGCCGTTCTATACCACCAAGGGCGAGCGCGGCACGGGCCTGGGGCTGGCGATGGTCTACGGCATGGTCCAGCGCCACAGCGCGGAGCTCGAGATCCACAGCGAGGCGGGGCGCGGCACCACCGTCCGCATGATCTTCCCGGCGCAGTCCGCCTCGCTCGTGGCCACCACGCCGGCGCTGCAACCCGAGACGGCGGCGCGCAGACTGCGTGTGCTGCTCGTCGACGATGATCCGTTGCTGATCAAGTCATTGCAGGATACGTTGCTGGAGGAGGGCCACCGGGTCACGGCCACCCACGGGGGCCAGGCCGGCATCGATGCCTTCGCGGCGGCGCTGGGGCGCGGTGAGCCCTTCGACGTGGTGATCACGGATCTGGGCATGCCGCACGTGGATGGGCGCAAGGTCGCCGCGAGCGTCAAGACGCACTCACCGACCACGCCCGTCATCCTGCTCACCGGCTGGGGCCAGCGTCTCATCGCCGAGAACGATACCCCCGCGCACGTCAATCGTGTGCTGAGCAAGCCGCCGCGGATGCAGGAGCTGCGCGCGGCGTTCGCGGAGCTGGTGTGATCGGCGAAGCGACAGCGGACGAAGCGGCTCCCGGGGAGGTCGGGGAGGCCGAGGGCCGAGAGCCCAGGGAGCCCGGGGAGCCCGGGGAGCCCAGCGCGGAGGCCAGCTCGCCGCCGTCGCGAGCGCGTCTGCTGATCGTCGACGACGAGGTGCCGCAGATGCGGGCGCTGAGCACGACGCTCGAGATGGAAGGCTATGCGACCGAGGGGTACGGCTCGGCGCGCCAGGCGCTGGCGGCGCTGCGGCCGGCGGCCTTCGACCTGCTGCTCACCGATCTGATGATGCCCGAGATGGACGGCATCGCGCTGATCAAGTCCGCCCGGCAGATCGACCCCACGCTCGGGGCGATCGTCATGACCGGCCACGGCACCATCGATACCGCCGTGCAGGCGATGAAGGTCGGGGCGCTCGACTACATCCTCAAGCCCTTCCGCCTGAACGCGATCCTGCCGGTGCTGGCGCGCGCGCTGGATGTGCAACGCCTGCGGCACGAGAACGCCGTTCTGCAGGAGCGCGAGCGCATTCATTCGGCGGAGCTCGCGGTCGCGTACCGGGATCTGGAGGCGTTCGCCTACTCGATCTCGCACGACCTGCGCGCGCCGCTGCGCGCCATCGACGGATTTGCGCAGATGCTTCACGAGGACCACGCCTCGCGGCTCGAGGAGGAGGGGCTGCGGCTCATCGGCGTCATCCGCGAGCGCAGCCGCGCCATGGATCAGCTGATCGTGGGTCTGCTGGCGTTCTCGCGCGTCGGCCGTCAGTCACTCGATCCGGTGCCGATCGACATGGGCGCGCTCGCGAACGCCGCTGTCGCGGAGATGCGCGCGGCCTACTCGGGACCGGCGCCGCTGATCGAGATCGGCGCGCTGCCGGCGTGCGCCGGGGATCCCACGGTGATCCGCCAGGTGTGGTGCAACCTCATCGGCAATGCGCTCAAGTACAGCGCGCGGCGCGCGCAGCCGCACGTCCGTATCGGCGGTCGGGTCGAGGGGGCCGACGCCGTGTACGAGGTGCAGGACAACGGCGTGGGCTTCGACATGCAGTACGCCGGCAAGCTCTTCGGGGTATTCCAGCGACTGCATCGCGCCGACGAGTTCGCGGGCACCGGCGTGGGACTCGCCATCGTTCAGCGCATCGTCACACGCCACGGCGGGCGGATCTGGGCCGAGGCGGTGCCCGATGCGGGCGCCCGCTTCCACTTCGCGCTGCCGCTGGCGCCGCCCGCGGGTGCGCCGCCGGGCGCCGCAGCGAGCGTGCCGGCGGATGCAGCCGGCGCGGGTGGGGGCTGAAGGGGCCGTCCATGCCGGGGAAGGTCAGAGTGGTGCTGGTCGAGGACAACGAAGCGGACGCCGAGCTGGTCGCGCGCCACCTGGCGCGCGCGCACCTGGACTGCGACATCCATCGCGTACAGACCGAGCCGCATTTCATCGCGGCGCTGCACCAGGTCAGGCCGGACCTCATCCTGTCGGATTTTTCCATGCCGCAGTTCGATGGGCTGCGAGCGCTGCGGATCGCGAGCGTGCAGGCACGCGACACGCCGTTCATCTTCGTGTCCGGCACGATCGGCGAGGAGCGCGCCATCGACGCGCTGCATCGTGGCGCGACCGACTACGTTCTGAAGAGCAATCTGTCCCGGCTGGGGCCGGCCGTCGAGCGGGCGCTGCGCGAGGCGGCGCTCAAGGCGGCGCAGCGCCAGGCCGAATCGCAGCTGCGCGACAATGAGCAGCGGCTGCGCGACACCGTGGAGACCTCGCAGGACTGGATCTGGGAGCTCGACACCGAGGGGTGCTTTCGCTTCAGCAGCGGCGCGGTCGCGGCGATCCTGGGCTACGCGCCCGCGGATCTGATCGGCAGGGATTTTCGCGAGTATCTGCACGAGGACGAGCGGCCGCGCGCCGCGCAGCTGCTGCCGCCGGCGGCGCAGGGCGAGCTCACCGGCGCGGTGGCGCGCTGGCGCGCCGCCGACGGGCAGCTGCGCTGGCTCGAGCGCAACGCCGTGGCGATCTTCGATGCCGAGCGCCGGCTCAGCGGTTTTCGCGGCACCGACCGCGACATCACCCTGCGGCGCGAGCAGGAGGCGCGGCTGCAGCGCCTGACGCGCACCTATCGCATGCTCAGCAGCACCGGTTCGGCGATCCTGCGGCTGCGCGATCGCAGCGAGCTGCTCGCGGAGGTGTGCCGCATCGCCGTTCATCAGGGCGGCTACGAGCGCGTGGTGATCGGTCTGCCGGATCCGGGCGGCCAGGCGCTGCGACCGTGCGCCTGGGCCGGCGCGGACTCGGCGGCGCTGCGCGGCTTCGATCGCACGTGGCTCGGCTCCGGGGCGCAACTGGCGTCGCGCTCGATGCCTCTGGTGCATAACGATCTGACCGGCACACACGGCGCGGCCGGCGTGCAGGATTCCTCGGTGCTGGTCGCGCACGGCTACCCGGCATTCGCGGCACTGCCGCTGTCGGTGAACGGCACCGGCGGCGGGCTCATCACCCTGTTGAGCAGCCAGCGCGGAGTGTTCGACCGGGCCGAGGTGCAGGTGCTGCAGGAGCTGACCGCGAACCTGAGCTTCGCGTTGCAGTACCTGGAGAAAGACGCGGCGGTGCAGTTCCTGTCCTACTACGACAGCCTCACGGGACTGGCGAAGCGCACGCTGTTCTGCCAGCGCCTCGCCACGCAGCTGGGGGACGAGGCGCCCGACGCTCCCAGCAGCGTGGTGGTGGTGTTCGACGTGCAGCAGCTCGGTGCCATCAACGATTCCTACGGCCGCTACGTCGGCGACATTCTCATCGAGCGCATCGCCGCACGCGTGCGTGAGGCTCATGGTAACGAATCCGCCGCGCACTTCGGCGGCGGCACGTTCGCCGTGGTGTTTCGCAGTTCCGGCCGGGCGGGGCAGACGGGGCGGGTGCTGCAGAACGCCGCGGCGCGGCTGTTCGTGGAGCCGTTTCGCATCGAGGGGCACGAGCTGCGCCCCGGGGTGCGCGCCGGTGTCGCGGTGCATCCGCACGACGGCGCCGCGGCCGATACGCTGGTGCAGAACGCCGAGGCCGCGCTCAAGGCCGCCCGCGAGGACAACGAGCGCTACCTGCTCTACGGCATGATCAGGCAGCGACCCACGAGCCACAGCCTGGCCCTCGAGGCCCGCCTCGCCGGCGCGCTGGAGCGGCGCGAGTTCCGGCTGCACTACCAGCCGAAGGTGGAGCTGGCCAGCGGTGCGGTGACCGGGCTGGAGGCGCTGCTGCGCTGGCAGGATGCGCAGGAGGGCCTGATGCTGCCCTCGTTGTTCGTACCGATGCTCGAGCGCTCGGGCGCGATCGCCGAAGTCGGAGAATGGGTGCTGCAGCAGGCGCTGCGCGACCTGCACCGCTGGAGCGCCGGCGGCACCGCGCCGGTCAGGGTGGCCGTGAACGTCTCGCCGCTGCAGCTGCGTCGGCGGGATTTCGTGGAGCGGGTGCTGGCGAGCGTCGGGGCCTGGAGCCATGAGCCGCCGCCGATCGACATCGAGATCACCGAGAGCATGCTCATGCAGGACGTGGAGCTTTCGATCCGCAAGCTGCGCGAGCTGCGCGCCGCGGGAATCGGTGTGGCCATCGACGACTTCGGGACGGGCTATTCCTCGCTGCGGCTGCTCGACCGGCTGCCGGTCGACACGCTCAAGGTGGATCGATCATTCGTACAGAACATCGCCGATGCGCCGCGGGGCGTGACGCTGGTGTCCACGATCGTATCGCTGGCGCGCGCATTCGGCATGCAGGCGGTGGCCGAGGGCGTAGAGCAGGCCGAGCAGGTCGAGGCGTTGCGCGGCATGGGCTGTCCGCAGGCGCAGGGATACTTCTTCGCCCGTCCGGTCGCGGCCGCCGACGTGCCGGCGACGATCGCGCGGCTGTCGGGCGGCGCCGGCGCGCCGGTGACGCGCGGCAGGAGCAGCGATGGGCGCTGAGCCGGCAACGACGGGTGCGATCCGCATCCTGCAGATCGAGGACTCCGAGACGGATGCCGAGCTGGCCGCGCACCAACTGAAACGGGCGGCCATGCCCTGCGTGCTGCACCGGGTCGACACCGAGGCGGCACTGCGCGAAGCGCTGGCCTCGTTCGGTCCCGCGCTGATCCTGTCCGACTTCGACATGCCCGGCTTCGACGGTTATGCCGCCCTGAGGATCGCGCGCGAGCTCGCGCCAGAGATTCCCTTCATCTTTCTGTCGGGCAAGATGGGCGAGGATCGCGCCATCGACGCGCTGCACAGAGGGGCGGTGGACTATGTGCTCAAGAGCAACCTCAGCCGTCTGGTCCCCGCGGTGCGCCGGGCCGTGCAGGAGGCGGCGGTACGGCGCCGGCAGGCCATGCAGATCGCGCGCCTGGATCGGGTGCTGCGCATGCTCAGCGGTGTCAACGCCGCGGTGGTGCGCATCCGCGACCGCGTGGAGCTGCTGCGCGAGAGCTGCCGTCTGGCGGTGACGACCGGCGGCTACGCGGCCGTCGTGGCTTCGGCCAAGATCGGCGGCAGCCCGGTGATCCAGCCGGCCGCCTGGCATGGCGTCGATGAGACGCTGGCCGATGCGGCGCGCGAGGTGTGTGCCGCGGCGCTCGCGCAGGGCAGCGGCGCGGTGACGCGTGCCATCCGGACGCGTCAGGCGGTGGTCTGCAACGACACCGCTGGAGCCGTGCCGGCGGATTTCAACGGCCAGATGCACGCCGCCGGACTGTGCTCGCTGGTGGCGCTGCCGCTGCTGGTGGACGACACCGCGGTGGGCGTGCTGCTGCTGGCGGCGCGCGACGCCGGCGTCGTCGGCGAGGAGGAACTGCGCATGCTGCGCGAGGTGGCCGGCAACCTGTCGTTCGCCTGGCAGTACATGCAGAAGGACACCACCGTGCGCTTCCTGTCGCACTTCGATGCACAGACGGGTCTGGCCAAGCGGACGCTGTTTCGCGACCGGCTGGCCGGGCTGCTCGCCAACGCAAGCGAGCGCGAGGCGCGCTACGCGGTGACGGTACTGGACGTCGAGCGGCTCGGGCTCATCAACGACTCCTTCGGACGGCGCACCGGCGACCTGCTGCTGCAGCACCTTGCGGCGCGGCTGAAGCGCCATATGCCGGCGACCGAGCAGGTGGCGCATTTCGGCGGCGGCACCTTCGCGCTGGTGGAGAATTATGCGGCAGGAGAGATCGCCGGGCTGTCGGCCGCGGCCGGCGCGCATGCCGCAGCGCTCACCTGCGAATCCATCAGCATCGAGCAACGCGACATACCGGTTGCGATGCGCGCCGGCGTGGCGCTGCATCCACAAGACGGTCGCGACGCCGAGGCGCTGCTGCAGCATGCCGAGGCCGCGCTGCTGCACGCGCGCGCTGCCGGCGCCGCGCATCTGCACTACGACGCGCAGCGTCAGTCGCGACGCGTCGGCGAGCTGGCGCTCGAGCATCGCCTGCGCCTGGCACTGGAGCGCAATGAATTCGAGCTGTTCTACCAACCGAAGGTCAACGTCATCACGCGCCGTATCCAGGGCGTCGAGGCGCTCATCCGCTGGCGCGATCCGAAGGCCGGACTCATGCCGCCGGCGGCGTTTCTGCCGGTCGTGGAGGCCTGCGGGCTCGCCGTGGATGTGGGCAGCTGGGTGATCGCGCAGGCCGCGCGCGACTGTCACGAGTGGCAGCACGCGGGCCTGCCGCCGGTGCGCGTCGCCGTGAACGTCTTTCCGGCCCAGCTGCAGCGCGCCGACTTCACCGCGCGGTTCATGGACGCGGTGCAGTCGTGGGCGAGTCACACCTGGGGACTGGACATCGAGCTGACCGAAGGCGTGTTCGACGAGGACAGCGACACGGAGATCCAGAAGCTCAAGCTGCTGCGCAAGAGCGGCGTGCGCATCGCGATCGATGACTTCGGCACGGGCTACTCGTCGTTGCGGCGCCTGTCGGCGATGCCGGTGAACACGCTCAAGATCGACGGCTGCTTCATCGGACAGGTCCCCGCGGATGCGGCCGGCAAGGCCGTGGTCAAGACCATCGTCGCCCTCGCGCGCGCCTTCAACATGACCACCGTGGCCGAGGGTGTGGAGAACCAGGAGCAACTCGACTTTCTGTGGCAGGTCGGCTGTGACCAATCACAGGGATACCTTCACAGCCCGCCCATCCCGCGCGACCAGTTCGTCAATCTGCTGCAACATGGCAACGGTCACCTGATCCTGCCGGCCGAGGCGGCCGAGGCCGCCGAGGGAGTCGAGGGCGCCGGTTCGGACGGCAGCGGCGCGCCGGTGAGGCTGGCGCAATAGTCGAGCAGCGCGTCCTGCAGCTCGCTGCGCCGCGCGGCCGGATGCACCTGGCGCGCCGTCTGATGGTAGAAGTATTGGCCGCTCACCCGGGCCTCCGGCTCGTCACTGACCGCGAGCCACGCCTGCGTCGCGGCCCCCAGGGTCAGGTCATCCGGTGCGCTCGGGCCTCCCATCTTCGTCGGCACCCAGCCGGGTTCCAGCGCGTTGGACAGGACGCCGGGCCAACGACGGGCGATGCCGAAGGCCAGCAGCACATCGAAGAGCTTGGTGTCCGAATACGCCTGGCTTCCGTCCCAACGGCGCGTCCGCCATTGCGGGTCGGAGAGATCCGCGTCGCCACGCCGATGCAGGCCGGAGCTCAGGTAGATCAGCCGTTCGGGGCGCGGCGCGATCAGCGCCGTGAGCAGGTACGGCGCCAGCACGTTGACCGCGAAGAGCTGCGATAGCCCATCGGCCGTTTCGATACGGCGCGGCTCGCGATAGCCGATGCCGACGTTGTGAATGACCGCATCGAGGCGGCCCAGCGCGTTGACCTGCTCCGCCACCGCGTGCATCGCATCCAGCGTGGCGACGTCGCCGGTCACCACCGCGGCGGCCCGCGGCGCCGCGCGGTGCGCATCGGCCGCGCGCGCGGCATTGCGCGCGTGCAGCGTGACCGCGTGGCCTTGCTCGAGCAGCTGCCGGGCCGCGAGCAGGCCCAGCCCGTCGGACGATCCGGTAATGAACACGCTCGCCATGCCGCCTCCTTCGCCGCTGCGCCCTGTCCGGCAGCGCGGCGCCGTTGGTGCCGGGCGGCGCCGTTTGCGCCGGGTGGCGCGGCATCGCGCCGGTCCACGACGAACCGCGCCGCGCTCGCGGCCTGCGGCGCGAATCAGCGCGCGTAGGCGATGCGGTATATCAGATTCGCCCCGTCGTCGGTAAGCAGCAGCGACCCGTCCCTCGCCTCGGCCACCGCGACCGGACGGCCCCAGGCGTTGCCGTCATCCACGATGAATCCGACCAGAAAGTCATCGTACTCACCGGTGGGCACGCCGTCGTGCATACGCACGCGCACGATCTTGTGACCGGTGCGGAACGCCCGGTTCCAGGAGCCGTGCAGCACGGCGAAACCATCGCCGACGTATTGGTGCGGGAACGCCGAGCGGCCCGAGCTCGCGGCGTAGAACATCAGGTCGAGCGGCGCCGAATGCGACTGATAGGGTACATCGGGAGCGAGCACATGGCCGCTCAGGTCCGGCCGCTCCCCTGCATGGCGCGGGTCCTCGTGGTTGCCCATGTAATACCAGGGCCAGCCGTAAAAGCCGCCGGCGCGCACGCGCGTCGAGTAGTCGGGAACGAGATTGTCGCCGAGCAGGTCGCGCTCGTTTACGGTGCACCAGAGATCGCCGGTCTGCGGCTGGATGGTCAGGCCGGCGCAGTTGCGCAGTCCGTCGGCGTAGATGCGGGCGGGTGCGCCGGAGGAGGCGCCGGGAAAGCCCGTTTGACCCCCTGCGGCGAGCTCGGCGGCCGATGCGACGGGTAATCCATTGGCCGAGAGGTTGAACACCAGCACGTCGGCGCGGTTGGTATTGCTGTCCCAGGCCGCCCCAAGGCCGTGCTGTGCCTCCCAGGCGTGAATCTGCTCAGGGGACTTCCTGGACATGTCCTCGGCCACATTGGATTGAGAGCCGACCGACACGAACATACTGCGGTAATCGGCCGAGAACACCAGGTCGCGCGTGAAATGTCCGCCGCCACCGACCGGCGAGAGCTGCGGCACGACGATCTGCGGCAGGCCGCGCGCCACCCGATCCCCGACGCGATAAGGGTAGCGCACCACGCGGTTGTTCTCGGCGACATACAGCCACTGCGGATGCGCGCCCGCAGGGTAGAACGCCATACCGGAGGGCAGGTCAAGGCCCTGCGCGAACACGCTGACCGTGGCGGCGCGCGTGCCGTCGGCCGATGCCCGCAGCACCTTCACGCGGCCGACCTGCGTTTCGGAGACGAAGATGTCGCCGTTGGGCGCAACGCGTAATTCGCGCGGTCCCTGCACGTCACTGGTGAACAGCGTCACGCTGAAGCCGGGCGGCACCCTCAGCCGGGCCCCGGCTGGGCGCGGCACCAGCCGCGGGAAGTTGGCCGCGCTGGCTGTGGCGAACGGCGCGGGCAGATCTGCCAGCTCGATCCGATGCACGCGACCGGGAGCGTCCAGCTTCCAGTCGGCCGCCTCGTTGGCCGGCTTGGGTATGTGGGTCGGGCCGCGGAGGCGCAACGTGGGCGCCGCCGCCGCCTGGAACGTGCCCGCCTCGATCGCCTGAAAGTAGGCGATGATGTCCGCCCGCTCCTGCCCGTTCGACACCGCGACGACCATCGCCGTACCGGGCACCATCGCGGTCGGCGCCTGCAGAAATCGGTTCAGCGTCGGCGAATCCCAGGTCAGTCGCGAGTCGCGCAGCGCTCGCGTATAGCTGAAGGACGGATCGCCTGCCGCGCGCCGTCCGAACACGCGGAACAGGTTTGGACCCTGTGCGCCGCCGTTGTCGTTCGGTTGCGCGCTATGGCAGAGCGCACACTGCTGCTGGAAGAATCTATGCCCAGCGTTGGCCGCCGCGCTCGCATCGGCCGCGTGGGCGAGCGGCAGGTACAAAGCGGGGCAGGCGAAGGCAGCAGCGGCCGCAACGGCGAGCACGAGCGTGGTGCGCGAGGATCGGATTCGCATGGCAACTTCCCGGGCAGAATTGAGTGGTGGTTCGAGCGTGCCAGGGCGCGATGAGTCGACGCCCCGGCGTCGATACGGCTTCGCAGCTGCCTGCGCCTGCCGGGCGGTCCTCCCAGGCACTCCGCCGCGCCAGTATATACGCGCAGAGACGGCACAGAGCGACACCCCGTACGCGCGGCGCGATACCCAGGGCTCGACCCGGCCGCAGAATCTCGTCGCCGGCTGCGGCGCGCCGCAGCCCACCGCACCTCACCGTGCCGGCTGCGCGGCGCCAGGGCCGCGCCGCGCCAAGGCCGGTGCGCGCCCGCGGCGCGAGACTCCGGGCAAAGGGTTCAGCCCGGCGGGCGGAGCTGGACGCGTTGCGGTGCGCACATTAGAATTTCGCCTCTTTCCGTTCTGACTCTGCGCCACTCATGCGCGCAGATTTTCACACCGCGCCCGTAGCTCAGTTGGATAGA
>DATJSD010000140.1:0-8578 GCA_035504335.1 Steroidobacteraceae bacterium
CTGCAGGCTCATGTAACGCACCAGGCTCGGCGCAGCCGCCGCCACGCCGGCCCACAGCAGTCCGAGGAGCGCCAGACCGACGCGGGCGCCGCTGCCCACGCGGACAGCGCCGGGGGCGCGCAGACCGCCAGGGGCGCGGACAGCGCTTGGGGCGCGAACGCCCGCGGCAGGGGCGCCTGAGTGGCGCGAGCGGTTCGATGGATGCACGCGAGTCAGCGGTTGTCCCGCCTCCGATGGTCCTCCCACACCGCGACTGTAAGCTCACGGTTGAATTATTTCAACAATAATATGGAGATACGATGTGAATTTCAGCTGATGCCTGATAGAGGGAGCTCGCGGCGCACCGCCGCGAGCCAGGCCTCGCCGGCCGGCGAGAGTGCCTGCGGATGGCACAGGCGTCCCGTTGCGATCTGCAGGCGCAGCCACAGATCCGGCTGCGGCAGCGCCCCCGCGCCGTGCTCGGGCCATTCGATGACGAGCAGCGTCTCGGGCTGCAGGTAGTCGCGCAGTCCGAGCTGCTCGAGCTCCGCGGCGCCGCGCAGACGGTAGAGATCCACGTGCACCGCCAGCCGCGAGCCGACGCCGTAGATCTCGATCAGCGCGTAGCTCGGGCTGCGCACCGGCTCGCTCACGCCGACCGCCGCGAGCAGCCCGGCCGCGAGCGTGGTCTTTCCCGCGCCCAGCTCCCCCGTGAGAAACAGACACCGCGGCCCCTCGCCTGCCCACGGGCAGTGTCGGCCGAGCGATTCGCCGAGCCGCCGCGTCGCATCGGCGTCCGCGAGCACCCACGCGCCGACCGGCCCGCTCATCGCTTGAGATTGACCCAGTGGCTCAGGCCCTCGGCCAGCTCCAGGGCCAGGATGCCGCGCTCGCGATCGCGCGCGAGCTCATCGCCTGCGAGAGCATGGGCCATCACGCCGGCCCGGGCGGCGAGCCAGGGATCGCGGCACTGGGCGAGGATCCCGGCGATCACCCCCGTGAGGACGTCGCCCATGCCGGCGGCGGCCATGCCCGGATTGCCGCGCTCGCAGATCGCCGGCACCGGTGCGTGCGCGCGCTGCACGCCGATCAGCGTGCCGGCGCCCTTCAGCACGATGACGGCGCCGGGGTGCGCCGCGGTCAATGCCGCGAGCGCCGCGAGCCGATCCGCCTGCACGGCCGAGGTGGCGATGTCGAGCAGCCGCGCGGCCTCGCCCGGATGCGGGGTGAGCACCGCGCCCGCCGGCGCCCGCTCGCCCTGCTCGGCCAGCAGATTCAACGCGTCCGCGTCCAGCACCAGCGGCAATCCGGCCGTGAGCGAGCGCTGCAGCAGCGCGCGCGCCCAGCTCGAGCGCCCGAGCCCGGGTCCGACGGCCACGACCTGCGCGGCCGCCAGATGCGGCGCGATCTCGTCCGCCGAGCCGATGCCGTGCACGATGAGCTCGGGGCGGCCCGCGACGATCGCCGGCAGATTCTCCGGCCAGGTGGCCGCCATCACCAGTCCGGCGCCGGCGCGCAGGCAGGCTTCGCCGGCCAGGCGCAGCGCCCCCGGCATCCCCGGGCCACCGCCGATGATGAGCACACGCCCGAAATCGCCCTTGTTGGCGGCATGGCGGCGCGGCGGCAGCGCGCGCGGCACGTCGGCCTCTCCGAGCCGCTCGAGCACCGGACGGAATTCCGGCTGGTCGGGCACGGTCACACCGAGGTCGTCGAACATCAGGCGCCCGACATGCTCGGGGCCGGTGTCGAGAAACAGCCCCGCCTTGAGCGCCACGAAGCTGATGGTGCAGTCGGCGCTCACCGCGGTGCCCATGACCGCACCGCTGTCGGCGTTCAGGCCCGAGGGCACGTCGAGCGCCAGCACCGGCCGGCCGCTGGCATTGATCTCGCCAATGACGCCTGCCAGCGGTGCGCGCACCGTCGAGACCAGACCGGTGCCCAGCAGGGCGTCGACGATCACGTCGGAGTCGCTCAGCCGCGGGGACGCATACGGGACCAGCTGCCCGCCGCTGGCCACATATTCGTCGCACGCGGTCCGCGCCTCTCCCTCGAGCTCGCCGGGCGGCACGGCGGCGAGCACGCTGACGGTGAGGCCGGCGGCCTGCGCGAAGCGCGCCAGCACGTAGCCGTCACCGCCGTTATTGCCGCTGCCGGTCACCACCGCGATCGACAGCGCGCGGGGCCAGCGGCTGCGCAGCACCCGCAGGGCCGCCTCGCCCGCGCGCCGCATGAGCGTGTAGGCGCTCGTACCCTGCGCGATGGCGCGCGCGTCGATCGAGCGCACCTGCGCGACCGAGTAGAGCAGCTGTGGGGAGCTCATCCGCCGGACACGTCGCCGCTGGCCATCGGCGGATTATACTGGCGTGCGAGCGCGCACCCGCGCGTGCTCCGAGCCTCACCGTCCCAAGAGCTGCCGCGATGCCCGCGCCGACGTCCGCACCCACGCCTGCACCGGCCTCCCCCGCGGCTCCGACCGCCGGCGCGGTTCCGACCGCCGGCGCGCCGGGCCCGCCGGATGCGCCGGCGCTGCGCGCGGCCATCGAGCGCGCCGCACGCGATCTCGGCTTCGATGCGATCGGCGTCGCCGGAATCGAGCTCGGCGAGGACGAGGAGCACCTGCTGCGCTGGCTCGAGCGCGGCTGGCACGGGCAGATGGGATACATGAGCCGCCACGGCGTGCGGCGCAGCCGGCCCGCGCAGCTGCGTCCCGGCACGCTGCGGGTGATCTCGGCGCGCATGAACTACCGCGCCGCGGGCAGCCGCGCACCGCTGGAGGTGCTCGCCGACGATCGGCTCGGCTACGTATCGCGCTACGCGCTCGGCCGCGACTATCACAAGCTCATGCGCCGCGCGCTGGCGCGGCTCGGCGCGCGCATCGCCGCGCTCGCCGGCCCGCACGGCCACCGCGTGTTCGTCGACAGCGCCCCGGTGCTCGAGAAGGCGCTGGCGCGCAACGCCGGCCTGGGGTGGATCGGCAAGCACACCAATCTGATCGCGCGCGACGCGGGCTCGTGGTTCTTCCTGGGCGAGATCTACACCGATCTGCCGCTGCCCCTCGACGCGCGCGCGCAGGGGCACTGCGGCAGCTGTGCGGCGTGCATCCCGGCCTGTCCGACCGGGGCGATCGTCGCCCCCTACCAGCTGGATGCGCGCCGCTGCATCTCCTACCTGACCATCGAGCTGGCCGGTGCGATCCCCGAGGCGCTGCGCCCGGCCATCGGCAACCGCATCTACGGCTGCGACGACTGCCAGCTGGTGTGTCCGTGGAACCGCTACGCGCGCGACGCCTCGCACCCGGACTTTCGCGTGCGCCACGGCCTGGATGCGCCCCGTCTGACGGAGCTGATCGGCTGGAGCGCGGCCGAGTTCACGGCACGCATGCGCGGCTCGGCCATCCATCGCATCGGCCACGTGCGCTGGCTGCGCAACGTCGCGGTCGCGCTCGGCAACGCGCGCACCTCGCCGCAGATCGTCGCGGCACTCGAGGCGGCGGAGCGCACGCAGCGCGAGCCGCTGGTGCGCGAGCACCTGCAGTGGGCGCTGGCGCGGCACGCACGGCATGCGGCGCCGCGGCCCGATGCGCCCGCGCACGACACGGCGACAGGGAATTCATGGGCTTGATACAGGGAGAACGTCATGAGTGATGCCACGATACGCCTGCGATCACTGCTGCCGGCCGCGGCGCTCGCGACCCTCGGGCTGCTGGCCGCGCAGCTGCCGTCGCGACCCGCGCGGGCACAGGAGCCGGTGGTCGGCGCCGCCGATCCGGATGCGCTGTTCCACAGCCGCAACCCCCGCCTGAACGCCAACATGCAGGTCGCCTACCACATCGAAAAGGACCTGCTGGAGGCCGGACACTGGGAGCTGGCGGACCGCTACCTCTCGGCCCGCTATCTGCAGCACAACCCCAACGTGATCTCCGGTCTAGCCCCGGTGGTGCGCTACTTCACGCAAACACTGAAGGTGCAGCCCAAGCCGATCCCCGAGAAGATCGGCATCCCGGTGGTCGCGGTGCTCGCGCAGGGAGATCTGGTGATCGTCGTCACGCCACGCACGTACAAGGACCCGCGCGATCCAGCCAGGACGTACACGACCACCTGGTTTGATATGTGGCGCATCCGGAACGGCAAGGCCGACGAGCACTGGGACTGCGCGACCAGGATGTAGCGCCAGCCGGCTCGGGCGGCTCAGCCCGTTCGGCCACCTCAGTCGGCGACCGGGGCGCCACCGCCGCCGCGCAGCGGCGGCTTTGCGCGCACATTATCGATCAGTCGGGCGCGACCGAGCCACGCGGCGGCGAGCACCGCGAGCCGCGTGGAGCTCGGGCGCGGCTCCGCCAGGTCCGCGGCATCACGCACCGCGAAATAATCGACGCGCATGTCCGCCTGCGTGAGCGCGAGCGTGCCGGTGCGCTCGAGGGCCGCGTAATCCGTGGTACCGGACTCGATGGCCGCTGCCGCCGCGCGCAGTGCGCGGTAGATCGCCGGCGCGCGCGCGCGCTCCGCGGGCGACAGATACTGATTGCGCGAGCTCAGCGCCAGCCCATCGGCGGCCCGCACCACCGGCGCGCCGACGATCTCGACCGGCAGCGCCAGATCCGCCGCCATGCGGCGGATGATGAGCAGCTGCTGATAGTCCTTCTCGCCGAACAGCGCCACGTCGGGGCCGACGATGATCAGCAGCTTTGCGACCACGGTGGCCACGCCTTCGAAGTGGCCCGGGCGGAACTGTCCGCAGAGTGTCTCGGACAGTCCACGCACGTGCACGCGCGTCGCCTGATCACCCTCGGGATAGATCTCGGCGGCGGAGGGCGCGAACCGCAGGTCGCAGCCGGCCTCGGCCAGCAGCCGCTCGTCCTGCTCGGGCGTGCGCGGATAGCGCGTGAAGTCCTCGCTCGGGCCGAACTGCAGCGGATTGACGAACACGCTGGCGATCACGCGCGCGGCGTGCGCGTGCGCCGCCGCGAGCAGGCTCCGATGGCCGGCGTGCAGGTTGCCCATGGTCGGCACCAGGGCCACGCGCTCGCCGGCCGCGCGCCATGCGTGCACGCGCTCGCGCACCGCGGCGACTGAAGTCAGCGTCTGCATGCTGCGGGCCGCGCCACTAGAGCGCGGCGTGGCGCGGCGGATTGAAGTACAGCCGGCCGCGGCGCATGCGGCGGATGGCGCCGAGCAGCTCCTCGTAGTCCGCCTCGCTGCCGAGCGGATCGATCGCGGCCGCATTGACGATCAGCAGCGGCGCGGCCTCGTACTCGTGAAAGTAGCGCGCGTATGCGTCGTTGAGACGCTCGAGGTAGCCGCGCTCGATGAACTGCTCGTGACGGATGCCGCGGCGCGCGATGCGTGCCAGCAGCACGTCCACCGGCGCCTGCAGATACACCACCAGGTCCGGCCCAGGCGTCTCGACCGCGAGCTTGGCGTACACCTGCTCATAGAGGCGCAGCTCCTGCTCGTCGAGCGTGGTGCGCGCGAACAGCCGGTCCTTGTCGATGAGATAGTCCGCTATGCGCAGCGGCGCGAACAGATCCTGCTGCTTGAGCTCGGCCATCTGCTGTGCGCGCGCGAACAGGAAGTACAGCTGCGCGGGCAGCGCGCCGGCGCGCGGGTTGCGATAGAAGCGCTCCAGGAAGGGATTATCGTCGGCGCGCTCGAGTACCAGCTCGGCGTGCAGCGTCGCGGCCAGCTTCAGCGCGAGCGAGGTCTTGCCCACGCCAATCGGCCCTTCGATGACGATGAAGCGATGCGCGGTGGTGTCAGGCGCCATGCTCGAGCGCTCGTCCGTCCAGACGCCAGATCCCGGTGCGATCGGCCTGCGCCGCCAGATCGCGTACGCTCGCGCTGCCCGGAACGATGAGGTCGGGTGCTATCTCGCACAGAGGATACAGAACGAAGTTGCGGGTCACTACTCCGGGATGCGGCAAGCGCAGCTGCGCGGTCTGCAGGCTCAGGTGGTCGAACACCAGCAGATCCAGATCGATACGCCGCGGGCCCCAGCGCGTTACCGAGGGCGCGCGTCCCAGCCGCGTCTGCAGATCGCACAGCTGCTCGAACAGCCGCTCGACCGGCAGCTGCGTGAGCAGTCCAGCGGCCGCATTGACGAAGTCCGGCTGCTCGGCGAGGCCCCAGGGGCGCGAGCCGTACAGGGAGGACTGGGCCACCAGGCGCGTGCGCTCGAGGGTGGCGAGTGCGCTCAGCGCGCGCCGTACCTGCAGCTCGGGATCATCCAGATTGCTGCCGATGCCGACGTAAGCGGGCTGCCAGAGCATGTGCGCGCCGGCAGTCAGCGGCGGCGACGGCGGCGGCGGCGGCGCGGCGCGCCATCCCGGGCGGCCGCGGCGTCCGCGCCCTCATGCGGTGCCGCTCCGCGCTCCCCCGCGGCGAGCGCATCGATGCGCTGCAGCCGCTCGGTGGGCGAGAGCCCCTGCAGCTCGCTCCACCAGTCGGCGATCGTCGCGGTTGCGAGCCCGAGCTGTGCGCGCAGCAGCAGCAGGTCGAAGGCGGCGCGAAACCGCGGCTGCTCGAGCAGCCGCACCGCGCGGCGCCCGCGCGGGTGCTCCAGGCGCGGCTGCAGGGCGTACATCTCCCGTACGCCCAGACCGATGCGTCGCGGGATGCTCACCCGCACGCTCGCCTCGCGCAGCGCGCGCTCGCAGGCATCGATGATCGCGCCGAGCTCGTGCCAGCGCTGCGGCGGCAACGCTTCGATCAGCGCCGCGATCGGACCGTACAGCAGCAGCGCAAACAGGAACGAGGCGGTAACCGGCCGGTCTGCAGCGACACGCTCATCGGTGTTGCGCAGCCCGCGGCGCAGCAGCTGCTCCACCAGGCTGCCCGGATGCGCGACCAGATAGCGCTCCACCGCCGGAAACAGCACGCCCAGCAGGTCGTGCGCGCGCAGCACTTCGAGACTGCGTTCGCCGTGGCCCGTCAGGAACAGCTTCTGCGTCTCGTCGAACAGCCGCGCCGGGGGTACCTGCGCGAGCAGCCCCTTGAGCGCCGGGATGGGGGCGGCCGTCGCCGGATCCAGCTCGAATCCGAGCTTTGCCTGGAAGCGCGCCGCGCGCAGCATGCGCACCGGGTCCTCGCGGTAGCGTGTCTCGGGATCACCGATCAGGCGCAGGCGGCGCGCGCCGATGTCCGCGGCTCCCCCGACGAAGTCCCACAGCGAGAAGTCCGCGATGTTGTAGTAGAGGGCATTGGCGGTGAAGTCGCGCCGCCAGACATCCTCCTCGATGCTGCCGTAGACGTTGTCGCGCAGCAGTCGGCCGTGCGGATCGAGCACCCGCTCATGATCGACGCCGTCGATTCCGCCGGTGATGCCGCGCAGCGGCGGCCCGGACTCGTCCACGGCCCGAGTCGCCGGCGCCGTCGCCGGTGGCGCCGGCCCCATCGCCTGCGCATCCTCATCGGACAGCGGCGCGGCCTGCTGGCGCTCGACCTCCTCCAGGTCGGTCTCGTCCAGCTCCCCGCCGCCGCCCTCGGCCTCGACCTCGGCGTCCAGATCGGTCGGCGGCTCCTCGTTCGGCGAAGGGGCGCTCGCGGCGCGAAACGTCGCGACCTCGATCACCTCGCGCCCGAAGATCACGTGCGCGAGACGAAAGCGCCGCCCCACGAGCCGGCAGTTGCGAAACAGCGCGCGGACCTCGTCGGGCAGCGCGTTGGTGGCGATGTCGAAATCCTTGGGGTGGCGCCCGAGCATCACATCACGCACCCCGCCGCCGACCAGGAAAGCCTGGAAACCGGCGTCCTTGAGCCGATAGAGCACTCGCAGCGCGTTATGCGAGATGTCCGAACGGGAGATGTTGTGATCGGCGCGGGCAATGATGCGCGGCGCCGGTGTGGCTGCGATGGCCGGAACGCGTTGATTCAAATCCGATCCCTGAGGTCCTGACCCTGCACTGCGCGCCTCCGGAACACCGCTCGAGCGCACCGCCCGGGCGCTGGCGCGCGAGCGCGCCCCGCGGCTCGAGCTTGGCTTCGAGCGCTTGAGCGCAGGTGATGCCCGCCTATAATACCGCGCTTTTTGATGCCTCCCGGTCAGCGCGGCTCCCTTCGTCTAGAGGCCTAGGACATCGCCCTCTCAAGGCGGTAACACGGGTTCGAATCCCGTAGGGAGCGCCAATAAATCAAGCAGTTACATCAGATATCACCGGTCTAATGCTCTATTCGGTCTAATTCGGTCTACTTTGGCTGACGCCACCAAGACGCTGGCGCCGCGATTCTCCGCGCCGGGGTTATCCAAAGCCGCCCCAGCAAAGTGGTCGCACCGCCGACGCGCGACTTGGCATGCGTGGTGGCGCTCTCTTGCGCTGAGCGCACCGGCTCACCGTCCTGCCGATGCATGGGCTACCTACTATCGATCCCAGGCAATCCCCTTGTGGCGATCGACAGTCTTCCAGGCGCCAGGGGGTCAGGCGATGGACCGGCCTTGCAATCCCCCTGCGATTGGCGGATATTCCAAATTCCGGAATATGGAATGTCCATGGAACTCAAACCACAGGACCTCTTGGTGCTGCTCAAGCGGGCCGCCAACCCCGAACAGTCGTGGACCTATGCCGCCTTGGGACAGGCATTGGGGTTGAGCGCATCGCAGGTGCACC
>DATJSD010000141.1:0-8598 GCA_035504335.1 Steroidobacteraceae bacterium
CTGCGCACGCTCCGGCTGCGCGCGCTCCTGCGAGCCGCGCGCCTGCTCGGCCTCGCGGCGCACCGCGCCCGGGCCGGCCCCGTGGTGGGCGATGTTCTCGCGGGCCGCCGGGGCGCCGCGCGCGCGTATCACACCGGCTCCCGAGAACTGACCGGCATGCGCGGTCGCCGCGATGGTGGGCCGGCCGTGGTTGGCGGAGAAGCGCAGCGCCGGGTTGCGGCCCGCGACCTGCTCCTGCTGGCGCTGAGCGACCACGGGCTCGAAATGCTGCTCACGCCCGATGGTCAGCTGCGCGGCGGTTGCGTGCGCCTGGATTCCCCCGGCGCCGCCGTTGAAGCTGACCCGCACGGTGACGGCGGGCACGGCTCGGCGGTAGACGTGGGTGATGCGCACGCCCGCCGGGATGCGATTGACGGCGCTGTTGTAAAAGAACGCGCCGTTACGCCAGTAACCGCCGACGTATCCGCTGCCGTTGTAGCCGAATCCGTAGTGCACGCCACCATAGAAGCCGACGTGCAGGCCCCAGTAGCCCTCATTCCAGACGTAGGCGCCGTTGACCCAGGCCCAGTAGCCCGGCGTCCAGAGCAGCCCCGGCTGCGGGGGCTCGACCCAGGTGCCGGGCACCCAGTAATAGCCGCCGTCGGCCCACGCCCAGTACCCCGGCACCCACAGGTAGCCGGCCGCCGGGATCGGCGGCTGCGTATACACCGGCAGGACGGGCGGGGCGACGTTGATGGAGACGCCGATGCCGATCTGCGCCCAGGAGGCGGGCGCGAGCGCGAGCGCCGTGGCGAGCGTCGCTGCGAACAGCAGACTGCGATAGCGCATACCAATCCCTTGCTGCGAGCCCGCAGCGCCAATGGCCTGGGTGAATCCTACCCCAGCCACGCTGAACCGCCGCTGAGTGGGCTCGCCGGCGCCACCGGCGCCGGCCGCGCTAGCGCCGCTGGGACTGTCCGAGGAACTGCAGGATCCAGATGTAGAGGGTGACCAGCGTGACCAGCAGACCGAAGGCCGAATACCACTCCATGTAGCGCGGCGCGCCCATGCTCGCCCCGGCATCGATCATGTCGAAGTTCAGCGCCAGGCTGAAGGCGGTGAAGCCGATGACCGCCAGCGAGATGAGCAGGCTCAGCGGGCTCGAGCTGAACAGGAACGGCGTGGCCACGTGGAACAGACTGAGCACCCAGGAGACGACGACGAGCAGCGCAATGGCGCCCAGGCCGCCCATCACGATCATGCGAAAGCGCTGCGTCACGCGGATCAGTCCCACCTTGTAGGCGACCAGCATGGCGGCGAGCACGGCAAACGTAAGCCCGACCGCCTGGATCGCAATGCCCGGATAGCGGCGCTCGAACATCGCTGAGATGCCGCCCAGGGCCAGACCCTCGCAGGCCGCGTACGGGATCGACAGGTAGGGCGCCAGCGTCGGCCTGAAGCTGATGACGAAGACCAGCACGAAGCCGGCGAAGAACCCGACCATCATCGGCAGGCTCACGGCCGCCGGATTGCCCCCGGTCAGATACTGCGACCAGGTCCAGAAGGCGGCCGCCAGCAGCACCACCAGCAGCAGGAAGGACTTGTTGACCGTGCCCTGCACGGTCATGCGCTCCTCGCCGAGAGCGACGCGCGGCTGGCCGGCAAAGGTGCGCTGATTGAATACGAAGCTGCTCGGGCCGCGCAGGCCGGTTCTGTCGTTGAGGGCCATCTTTACTGCTCCAGTTAAACCTCAGATATGATTCGTAACCTGAAAGGATCTATAATAATATTTACTCCGAAATGTCCGCATCCATCGCCGCAGCGCGCTCGCCGGGAGCGTCCGCGCCGTCCAGGTCCCCGGCCGCCGCCGCATCCTTGTCGCGCTCGATCAGCGCATACGCCGAGTGGTTGTGGATTGATTCGAAGTTCTCACTTTCGACCACGTAGGCGCCGATGCGTTCCTCGGCGTTGAGCCGCACGGCCACGTCGCGCACCATGTCCTCGACGAACTTCGGGTTGTCGTAGGCGCGCTCGGTGACATATTTCTCGTCCGGCCGCTTGAGAATGCCGTACAGCTCGCAGGACCCCTCGCTCTCGGCGATGTCGATCAGCTCCTCGATCCACATGTGCTCGCGCAGGCGGGCCTTGATGGTCAGGTGCGAGCGCTGATTGTGCGCGCCGCGCTCGGAGATCTTCTTCGAGCAGGGACACAGGCTCGTGACCGGGACCACCACCTTCAGCCACATGCAGGCGACCCCGCCGCGGATCTCCCCGGTGAGCGATGCCTGGTAGTCCATCAGGCTCTCCACGCCCGACACCGGCGCGCGCTTGGTCACGAAGTAGGGAAAGGTCATCTCGATGTGCCCCGCGTCGGCGTCGAGCCGCGCGGCCATCTCGGCCAGCATGGCGCGAAACGAGTCGACGGAGATCTCGCGCTCGTGATGCAGGATCTCCACGAAGCGCGACATGTGCGTGCCCTTGAAGCTGTGCGGCAGGTTCACGTACATGTTGAAGGTCGCCACCGTGTGCTGCTCGCCGCGCGAGCGGTCCTTGACGCGCACCGGATGACGCAGGTCCTTGACCCCGACGCGGTTGATCGGAATGCGGCGCGTATCGGCGCGCGCCTGCACATCCTCGACCGGGACCAGCTGGGCGGTGCGCGTGGCCTGAGCGTCCGCGGCGGATGCCGCGGATGCCGCGGATGCGGCGGATGCGGCGGATGCGGCCGGAAGCGTGCGTGCGGCAGTGCTCATCGATTCCCCTGGGCTCACCTAGCCTGCGATCGTCCGCCTGTGCTGCCCGCGCCTACCATGCGATCGGCCCGGCGGCTGCCGCTAGTCTGGGGGCGCCCCACACGGGCTTCAAGCCGATGTCGGCGCACCAGCGCTCGATGGCGGCGCCGATGCTCGGCAGATCCAGCCCGGCGGCGGTGAGGCATTCCTCGCGGCTGCCATGCTCGATGAAGCGGTCGGGGATGCCGATGTGCAGCCGCGGGATCAGCAGCCCGCGGGCATCGAGCAGCTCGGAGCAGGCGCTGCCGGCGCCGCCGGCCACCACGTTCTCCTCGAGCGTCACGATCGCCGCATGACTCGCGGCGATCTCACCGAGCATCTCGGCGTCCAGCGGCTTGACGAAGCGCATGTTCACGACGGTCGCGTCGAAGCGTTCCGCGAGCGCCAGTGCCGGGGTCAGCATGCTGCCGAACGCGAGCAGCGCCAGGCCCGCGCCCGCGCCGCCGCGGCGGATCTCGGCCCGCCCGATCGGCAGCGCGGTGAGCTCCTGCGCCGCGGCCACGCCGGGACCGCGGCCGCGCGGAAAGCGCACCGCGGCAGGACCGTCCAGCGTCGTGGCGGTGTAGAGCATCTGCCGGCACTCGTTCTCATCGGCCGGTGCCATGATGACCATGTTCGGTACGCAGCGCAGAAACGACAGGTCGTAGCTGCCGTGATGCGTCGCGCCGTCGCTGCCGACCAGACCGGCGCGATCGAGCGCGAAGACCACCGGCAGCTTCTGCAGCGCGACGTCGTGGATGGTCTGGTCGTAGCCGCGCTGCAGGAACGTCGAGTAGATCGCGAGCACCGGGCGCAGGCCCTCGCAGGCGAGCCCCGCGGCGAAGGTCACGGCGTGCTGCTCGGCGATCGCGACATCGAAGTAGCGCTCCGGGAAGCGGCGCGAGTATTCCACCAGCCCCGAGCCCTCGCGCATGGCGGGGGTGATGCCGACGATGCGCGGATCGCGCTCGGCCATGTCGCACAGCCACTGGCCGAAGATCTGCGAGTAGGTCGGCGTGCCCGGCTTCTCCTTCTTCAGCGTGCCGGTGAGCGGATCGAACGGCCCCGGACCGTGCCAGGTGATCGGATCGGCCTCGGCGGGCGCGTAGCCCTTGCCCTTGCGCGTGACCACGTGCAGCAGCTGCGGACCGCGCAGGCCCTTGGCCGTGCGCAGTGCCCGCAGCAGCGCCTTCAGGTCGTGTCCATCGATGGGCCCGAGGTAATTGAATCCCATCTCCTCGAACAGCGTGCCCGGCAGCATCATCCCCTTGACGTGCTCCTCGGAGCGGCGCGCGAGCTCGCGCAGCGGCGCAAGCTGGCTGAGGGCGCGCTTGCCGCCGGCGCGCAGCTGCGCATACAGCGGCCCGGAGATCACCCGCGCGAAGTAGTTGGACAGCGCGCCGACGCCCTCGGAGATGGACATGTCGTTGTCGTTGAGCACCACCAGCAGGTCCACCGGCAGGCTACCGGCGTGATTCAGCGCCTCGAAGGCCATGCCGGCGCTCATGGCGCCATCGCCGATCACCGCCACGGCCCGCCGCGACTCACCCTGGAGCGCCGCGGCGACCGCCATGCCGAGCGCCGCGCTGACCGAGGTGCTGGAGTGGCCGACGCCGAAGGTGTCGTACGGGCTCTCCTGGCGGCTCGGGAAGGGCGCCAGACCGTGCAGCTGCTTGATGGTGCCGAGCCGGTCGCGCCGGCCGGTCAGCACCTTGTGGGGGTAGGCCTGATGGCCGACGTCCCAGACCAGCCGGTCCTCGGGTGTATTGAAAACGTAATGCAGGGCGATCGTCAGCTCCACCGTGCCCAGGCCGGCCGCAAAGTGGCCGCCGCGCGTGGCCACGGTGTGGATCAGGTAGTCGCGCAGCTCCGCGGCCAGCGCCGGCAGGTTCTGCTCGGGTAGCGCTCGGAGATCTTCAGGGGAATCGATGGCATGCAGCAACGGGTAGGGCGGGGTGCTGGCTGTCATTGTGACGCGCAGTTTACACGGTCCGCCGGGGCTTTGCGGCGCAGCACCGATGCACTGCAGCACGGGCGCATCCCGCGGTGCGGCGGGTCGACCTCAGAGATCGGGGTCGGAGTCGGAGACCGTGGGGCCAGCGGCCAGAGTACTCGCGGTGCCCGGCGGGCGCTCGATGCTGGCCGTGTCGAATTCCTCGAGCACCACCGTCTCGCCCCGCTGCAGCAGCAGCTGCACCCGCTGCTGCGCGGCCGAGAGCGCCGCCTGACACTCGCGGGTCAGCCGCACGCCCTGCTCGAAGGTGCGCAGCGCCACATCCAGCGGCAGGTCCCCGGACTCGAGCTGCGCCACCAGACTCTCCAGCTGTGCGAGGGTCTGTTCGAACGCCGGCGCGGCTGCCGGGCCGGCTCCCGAGTCGACGGCTGTGCTCATGCGCTTCACCCTAGCATAATTGCCGATTGACGATCGCGTGGGTGGGGCTTAGAGTTTTGTTAGAATCAGTCTAAATGTTCGCGGGCTCCAGGGGCGCCCGCCATCTGGACGCGGATCCATCTGAATCGATCTGGATTGCATCGCCATTGCGGAGGTAGCTGGGATGAAACTCTCGGGAACCAAGACCGAAAAGAATCTGAAGGACGCCTTTGCCGGGGAATCACAGGCCAACAGGCGCTATCTGTATTTCGCATCCAAGGCGGACGTCGAAGGTTACAACGACGTATCGGCCGTATTTCGCTCGACGGCCGAGGGTGAGACCGGCCATGCGCACGGTCACCTCGAGTACCTCGAGCAGGTGGGCGATCCCGCCACCGGCCTGCCGATCGGCGAGACCAAGCTCAATCTCAAGTCGGCCATTGCCGGTGAGACGCACGAGTATTCGGACATGTATCCGGGGATGGCGAAGGTCGCGCGCGAGGAAGGCTTCGGCGAGATCGCCGACTGGTTCGAGACTCTGGCCAAGGCGGAGCGCTCGCACGCGAACCGCTTCCAGAAAGCGCTGGATACCCTTTGACCGATACGCCGGCGAATGGGAGCCGCGAGGGCAGCCTTCAGGCTCCCATTCGCCATCCGCTGCAGTGGCGGGAGGCGGCGTTCTACGATGAGGCCGCGCTGCGCCAGGAGCTGTCGCGCGTCTTCGAGATCTGCCACGGCTGTCGGCGCTGCTTCAACCTCTGCCAGGCCTTTCCCACGCTGTTCGACGCCATTGACGCCGCCGGGTCGATGGAGCTGTCGGGCGTCGACCCGCAGGTGTACTGGCAGGTGGTGGACAACTGCTATCTGTGCGACATCTGCTACAGCACCAAGTGTCCCTATGTGCCGCCGCACCCGTGGAACGTGGACTTTCCGCACCTGATGCTGCGTGCCAAGGCGGTGCGCACCCGCAGCCGCGGGCCCACGCTGCGGGATCGGGTGCTGACCTCGACCGACGTGGTCGGGCGCCTGGCGGGCATCCCGGTCATCAACGAGGCGGTCAATGCCGCCAACCGCAGCCGCCTGGGACGCCGACTCCTGGAGCGCACGCTCGGGGTGGATCCGCGCGCACCGCTGCCGAGCTATCAGGCGCGCAGCGCGCGGCGCCGGCTGCGCTCGCGGCTGCGACGGGGAGTGCGCGCACCGCTGCCGGCCGCCACGCCGGTCGCGGCTGCCACGACGGTCGCGGCCGCCACGACGGTCGCGGCCGCCGCGGGCGCCGCGGCCGGCGCTCAGCCGGGCGCCGCGACGCGCGGGCGCGTGGCGCTGTTCTGCACCTGCTACGGAAACCGTAACGAGCCGGAGCTCGCCGAGGATCTGGCGGCGGTGTTCGAGCACAACGGCATCGAAGTGCGGCTGCCGGCGCGCGAGCGCTGCTGCGGCATGCCGAAGCTCGAGATCGGGGATCTGGCCGCGGTCGAGCGACTCAAGCGCGTCAACGTGCCCGAGCTCGAGCGGCTGGTGGACGCCGGTTATGACGTGGTGGCGCCCGTGCCCTCGTGCGTGCTGATGTTCAAGCAGGAGCTGCCGCTCATGTACCCGGATGATGCGCCCGTGCGGCGCGTCGCCGCGCACATGTTCGATCCCTTCGAGTATCTGATGCTGCGTCACAAGTCCGGGCTGTTGCGCACCGACTTTCAGCGCGGTCTCGGCAAGATCAGCTACCACGTGCCCTGTCACCTGCGGGTGCAGAACATCGGGTTGAAGACCCGCGACGTGCTGCGGCTGGTGCCGGGCACCAGCTTCGAGATCATCGAGCGCTGCTCGGGACACAACGGCACCTACGCGCTCAAGAGTGAGTACCGCGAGGCGTCCATGAAGATCGGGGGGCCGGTGTTTCAGAAGGTCGAGGACGGTGCAGGGGATTACTATGCCAGCGACTGCCCCATGGCCGGCCACCAGATCGAGAGCGGCCTCGCGCAGGGCGGGGCGGGCGCGGGCACTGCGCCATCGGCCGGCGCGGCGCCGCGCGCGCCCACGCATCCGTTGAAGCTGCTGCGCATCGCCTACGGCATCTGAGCCGCGGCGCGACGGCACGGTCGTCAACATCAGAGGTCGACAACGTCAGAGGTCGTCATCGTGCGCAAGCTCACCGCCGCCGATCTGATGTCCCTGGAGCAGTACGCGCGCGAGCGCGCCGCGTTTCGCGCGCGTCTCATCGAGCATCGGCGCACGCGCTCGCTGAAGCTCGGGGAGCACTGCAGCTGGAGCTTCGAGGATCGCGACACGGTGCAGTATCAGATCCAGGAGATGCTGCGCGCCGAACGCATCTTCGAGCCCGAGGGCATCGCCGAGGAGCTGCAGGTCTACAACCCGCTGATTCCCGACGGCGCCAATCTCAAGGCCACGCTGATGATCGAGTATCCCGATCCGGAGGAGCGCACCCGTCGGCTGCAGGAGCTGCGCGGCTTCGAGCGACACTGCTGGATGCGTGTCGAGGACTTCGATCCGGCGTACGCGATCGCCGATGAGGACCTGCCGCGCGAGAGCGAGGAGAAGACCGCAGCCGTGCACTTCCTGCGCTTCGAGTTCTCCGCGCCGATGATCGCGGCGCTCAGGCGCGGCGCCGCGCTCGCGGCCGGCGTGAACCATCCGCGCTACCACTTCACCGTGGAGCCGCTGCCCGATGCGCTGCGCGCGGCGCTGATCCACGATTTCGACTGAGCCGGGGCGCAGTGGGTTCCCCGCCGAACGGCGCCGCGGGGCTTGCTCGAGCCGGTCCCGGGCGGCCGTGCTGCGGCGCGCGCTGACGAGCCGCGGGCCCGCCTGTAGGAATTCGCGCGCGCCGGCTTCGAGCGCGCTCGTACGCGAGGTGGCGACGCGCGCCGCTACGCGCGCAGGGGATGCGGCCGCAGGCTCGTGCTTCCGTTCACGCAAATCTCGAGGTACCTGCCATGACTGCTTCGCCTGGCTCTCTTCGCCCGCTGGTGCTGACGGTCGCCGCCGCGACCCTGGCCCTGAGCGGCACGCTGGCATTCGCCCGCACGGCGTCGACGGCGTCGACGGCGTCGACGACGTCGACATCGACGGCGCCGACCCCGTCAACCGCGACGGCGGGCGACGCTCATGCCATCCCCGGCTCTCACGCCACGCTGCAGCCGATCGTGACGGTGCGCGCCGCGCGTCGCGTGCGCCATGAGATCGTCGGCAGGGACTACGCCGGGGTGCCGATCGAGCAGCTCAGCCTGACCCGGGAGGTCGGCTACCACGATCTGAACCTCAACAGTCCCGAGGGCATCGAGACGCTGCGCCATCGCATCGACATGACCGCCCGCCAGGCGTGCAGAGAGCTCTCGAGCCTGTATGCCAGCAGGGTGTGGACGAGCACCAACCGGGCGTGTGTCCACGACGCCATCGACGGGGCCGTGGCGCAGCTGCCGTCCTCGGTCGCCGCGGCGGTGGGTCCGGCTCGGGGTGCGC
>DATJSD010000142.1:0-8099 GCA_035504335.1 Steroidobacteraceae bacterium
GTCTCGCGTGAGTCCTGGATGATAGAGATGCGAGGTGGCGTCCTGCACTTCTCCCAGCACCATGACCTCCTGCTGTTGTCTGGGAACTATCAGCTCATCGCCGTTTTCGAGGATGATGTCATTGCTCGACCCCGGACGCGCGTGAATTGCCGCTTCCAGATTGATCACCAGTCGACCGACGGCGGTCGTCGATTGCAGCTCCGAGAGCAGCGTCTGTCCGATGCCAATCGCGGATTGCCCACCGACGAGACCCGCCCGCGTGGTCATGAGCGCCATCCCGGCGATATCCAGGCGCATGCGCTGGATCATCTGCTCGATCTGCTCCTGCTCCTGGCGCTTGAGCTCCACGCGCGTGAACACGGCGCCCTGCGGAAAGGCCAGATCAGTGAGCCCACCGGCACGCGCAACGACCGAGCGCAGCGTCTCGCCCCGCCGGATGGCGTAGATGCCGGGAAACCGCACCTCTCCCACGAGCGTGACTTCGGCCTGATCGGCCCATCCGGAGACTTGCTCGACCGACAGCCGGTCGTAGGGCTGTAGGAGGATATCTGCACTCTTGTCACCGGCCTGTACCGAATTCAGATCGATCGAGAGCAGCTGGGTGCGGCGCTCGTCGCCGTTGATGATCACGTATCGCGACAGTTCGGCGCGCCCGCCGTACGAGGACGGCAGAAGGCCTCCACCCGCTCGGATCAGGTCACTGACGCGCATGCCCTGCTCCAGTGGGTAGTCCCCCGGGACCTTGACATTGCCTTCGATGTGCACGATCGGGGTCGGCTGGGACAGGGTCGACTGAGTGCGCAATTCGCTCATCAGCGGCTGGATGACGTATTCGCGGCTCGTTTCCAGATCAAAGGCCGTGATGGTATCGCGCGGCATCAGGAGCACGTCGGCGGCAGAGCCCGGCGCGGCCAGCGCGGCCGCGAGATCGGCCGAGAGCACCTCGATGTGCCGATCCGGCGGCACCTCGCGCCGGATCAACAGGTAGTGCAGGTCGGCGTCCGGTTTGAGCTCGTAGATTGTCGGAATGATCTGGCTCAGCCGCAGCCCGGGATGCCAGGCGAACGAGCGCGGCTGATAGACATAGCCCTGCAGCGTCACACCCGAGTCGAGCTCGGGCAGCAGCCGCTCGATCTGCAATACGTCGCCATTGCGTAATGCGGTGCGGCTCGCGGTCGAGGAGGACGGATCGACGTCCAGCACTATGCGCTGCTGCTGTTCGTTGATTCTCACGAGTGCCGCTCGGTCGCGGTCGGCATTGGGGGTCATGCCGCCGCCCATTTGAATCAGATCGGCCACCGTCTGATCGCCTCTCAGCTCGTAGATCGCGGGCCGCAGCACTTCGCCGTCGATCGAGACGGTGGGTCCCACCGGGGGAATGAAGACGACGTCGCCCGGCAGCAACTTGATATCTCCCGAGCTGTCCCCTCGCATCAGCAGATCATACAGGTCGAGCGTGCGGATCGTCTGTCCCTGGCGCTTGACCTGGATGTTCCGCAGCGATCCCGTGGTCTCCACTCCCCCGGCCGCAAAGAGTGCGGTCGTGACGGTCGCGAGCCCGCTGAGCGTGTAGGCGCCGGGATACTTGGCATTGCCGAGTACGAACACGGTGATGGTGCGGGTCTCGCCGATGGACACATTCGCGCGCACACCGACCATCTGCCTCGCGACGCGCTCCTCGACATCGGCCTTGACGTCGCTGTAGCGACGCCCGCCGACCTCGATCGGGCCGAGCTCCGGAAAGTGAATGTAGCCGTCACGCCCCACGGTGAGGTTGTCCGTCCGGTTCTGGCTGCCGTAGAGCTGCACCTCCAGCACATCGCCGGCGCCGATCACGTAATCGGCCGGCACGGGAGTGTTCAACGTGGGGATCAGGCTCAGCGTCGAATTGTCGAACAGGTCGTAGCCGAACGGCTTGAGCGCTTCCGGCCCCGTCTTCCTGAGCGGCAGTCGCACCAGCCGCACCGTAAGCTTCGCGAACGCAGGTTCAGCGGCCACGCGCTCGGTTGCCAGGGTCTCGGTCAGGCCGTTCAGCGGAATCGGCGGAATACCCGGGAGCAGCAGCACCCCGTTGCTGTCGAGCTGGTAGGGATTGTGAACCTGCACCAGATCGACGAGATCCTGCAGTTTCTGCCTCTCGGCCGCCTGCAGCTGCTCCACGGTGGGTTGAGGAGCCGGCTGCTCAGCCTGTACGGCCGCGTTACCCTGTCCCGTGAGCTCGGCCAGCTGGGCGGCACTGAAGGGCACACCGGGCATGGTGTTGGCACTCGGGGCGTTCGCGTTTTGTGCCGTAGAAGAGGCCGTCGCCTGCTCACTTCCCGGCGGCGGCGCCTGCGGAGGCAAGGACAGATCCACCAGCACCGTGTCGCCGGGCTTGAAGACCGGGATGACCTCCTCCTGCTGCTGCACCTGCGTCTGCTGCAGCCGTTGCCGCTGCAGGAGCTGCTGCTGCAGCAGGCTGGCCTGAGAGCCATTTGGGGGCCCGGTGAGACCGCCGAAGCCAAACCCGGAGGCGCCACCCAGCAATGCGCCGAGGCCCGCCGCGCTCGAGCCGCCCGCCCCGCCGATGCCGAGCTGCTGCAGGAGCTGCTGCTGCTGATCCGGGGACAACTGCTGGAAGAGCTGCAGTTCCTGCTGAAGGTTCTGACCCTGCTGCGCCCACGCCGACGAGACAGCGAGAGCACCGACGAGTGCGGCAATAGCGCCAAGGCATGCACTCAGAGCTCGCCGTCGCGTCAGAATCCGGGTCACGCTCGCCGCTTCCCCTGGTCTCGGGTCGAAGCCCGCCATTGTACTGACCTGTCCCGCGCTTGCGAGTCGTCGCCTTGAATCGTCATCTCCCGGCAGCCCCCGGGGAGGCGATGGCGTTTGTCAAGGTCCCTTTCGCAGTGCCTTCCGCGGGCTCGCCGGATCGCAGGCGCATCTCGCGCCAGACCGCCAGCACGTCCTGCGGTGTGATTCCCAGGAGCGCAGGCTGCGCATCGCGGCTGACGAGGATGCGCAGGCAGGTGCCGCCGGGCCCCCGCGGCGCGTACATGCGCGCCTTGGACTCGCTGTCGAACAGCGTGAGCAGCGGACAGCCCAGCGCCGCCGCCACGTGCGCAGGCCCGGTGTCCACCGAGATCATGCCGGCGGCGCGCTCGGCGAGGCCCATGAGCCGCGGTACGCTCATCTCGCGTGCCAGATTCAGGCTCGCTGACAGCTGCGCACGCGCCAGCACCGCGTCGTTGAGCGGCGCTTCCGACGCGACTCCCAGCATCAACAGCACATGCTCGGGATGCAGCGCCTGCAGCTCCCTGAGCAGGCTGGCCCAATGGCCTTCGGGCCAGTACTTGGTGTTGCTCGGCCGGTCGAACGGTCCCCTGCGCATGGTGCGCTTGTTGCCGATCTGGATGAGAAGGATGGGACGCTCGGAGAGGCCGCGCTGCTCGAGCCATCGGCGCACCTCGGCCCTCGCCTCTGCGGATACGCGCAGCTCCGGATAGGCCGGCGGGCCGCTGCCTGCGTGCTGGCGGCCCCCGAGCGACAGCGGATCGAGCTGCGCAAAGCGCCACCAGTGATCGCAGAAGTGCTCCCCGGGAATGTCCGCCAGCCGCTCGAGCGTCACGAGGTTCTCCTCGCCCCACCCGGCGCGCTGCAGGAGCCCGCGCGTGCGCTCGTTCTGCGCGTCGAAGAGCCAGGTCGGCCCGGCCCCGCGACGGCGCAGATCGCGCACCAGGCGCCATTGGTCGGCGGCCAGCCAATACGGCCGATGGCGGCTGCCCATGAGATAGAGGTCCCCGACCCCGCGCTGCCCTTCCAGAAGCGGTCGCGTCCACGCCCCCGAGCCGAGCACATCGACGGGCTCGCCGAGGCGCTCGTGCAGCGCCCGGATGGCCACCGTCATCAGCACCATGTCGCCCAGGGCCCCGAAGCGCACCACCAGCGGTCGCCTCATGTGCGCACCGGGTACCGCGGCGACCTCGCCTGGCGCGGCTGCCGCGCGAGGCGCGGTCGCGGCTTCAGCCCCTGGCCCTCCCCCACGCGCTCGCCTATGACCCGGCGGGCGCCGCCAGTGTCGCGAGCGCCTGCGCGAGACGCTCGGGAAAGCTGCGCCGGTTCTCGAGGAACCATGCCCGGGCGGCCTGACCCAGGCGCATCAGTGCCGGCTCATCGAGCTGCAACAGCCGCGTGAGGGTCTGCTCCAGTGCCGGCTCCTCGAAGCGCACGGTATCCGTCAGATTCTGCCGCCCCAGCTCTTCACATCGCACCAGCAGCCCGCGCTCGGGGGTCACCAGCTCGTTCATGGGCGGCGCGTCCAGCGTCACCGTGACCGCCCCCACACTCAGGGCCTCGACGATGTAGTGACCCCACCCTTCCGCCTCGGACAGGCACAGGTGAAAGCGGCTGGCGTTCTGCAGGCGGCGCAGCTCCGCATCGGGCAGGTACTCGCGGTACCAGCGCAGGTTGCCCGCCGCCGGAACCGGCAGCGCCGCGCGCTCGTGGTAGACCAGCACCAGGGTCGGCCATTCCGGGTGGCGCGCCCAGAGCCGCAGGAGCCGGTCCGTGCCCTTCATGCGGCTCTTGCCGGCGAGGTGCAGGAAGCAGCGCTCGCGGGGTATGTCTGCCGCGTAGCGATCCTCGCTGTCGAACCCGATGTAGGCGGTCGGGCAACCGAGCGCCTCGAAGATGCGCTGCGTGTGCCGCGTCTTGGCCCACACGCGATCGAGGCTCGCGAGCAGCCGCCGGTCGCGCCGGTCGAACCACTCCGGGTTCGGCACCGCGATATTCAGTGCCGCCGTGCTCAGGAACTGCGGCCAGACGTGCTCGAGCATCAGGTTGACGCGCAGGCGCGGCCCCTCTGAGCCGGCTGCGGCTACCCGGCGGCGCCTCCAGGCACCTGACCGCGCCAGCGCCAGCGCTTGCGTGAGGAGCGAGCGGCGGCGGCGCGCGTCCGCCCGGTCCGTGGCGTGCACCTGGACCTCACAGCCGCAGCGCCGCAGCGCCCCGGCCAGCAGCTCCAGATCGCGCGCCAGCCCGACCCCGTTGGCTTTACCGATGACGGTCACGGTCGCTCGCTCGGCCGTCGTCGGCACCGCCGGCGTGGGCGGCTCGCTGAGCGCAGGCATGGAGGCAGCGGACACGCCGCGATGGTAGCGCGCTGCGGCGCGACGCGGGTAGGGCGTCGCCGTGGTGGGCTTGACGGTCTTCTGTACGGACTGTACAGTTCTCTTGATGAGCCGTACCCCCTACAAAGGCGTCGAGGAGGCCCGCGGGAAGCTGCCCGAGCTCCTGGATCAGGCGCGCGACGGCCAGGCGACCGTGATCACCCGCCACGGCCGGGCGGTCGCGGCGCTGGTACCGCTCGAGTCCTATAGCGGCCTCGCTGAGCAGCGGCCGCTGCTCGCGCTGCAGGGCACCGGTCGTGGTCTGTGGGGCCGGCAGAGCAGCCGCACGCTGCGCAAGCTGCGCTCGGAATGGAGCCGATAGACCCGAACGCGCTGCCGGCCGATGCGCTGCTGCTGATCGATTCCGCGCCGATCATCTACCTGCTCGAGGATCATGCGGCGCTGGCGCCGGTGTTTCGCCCGCTGTTCGAGGCGCATGCCCGGCGGAAGGTGCGCTTTGCGATCACGACGCTCACGATCGCCGAGGTGCTGACCGGCCCGCTGCAGTCGGGCGATGAGGCGCTGGCGGGACGCTATCGCGCGGTGCTGCAATCCTGGCAGGTCGTCGATCTGAGCGGCGACATCGCCGAGAGCGCCGCGCGGCTTCGGGCCTCGCTTCACCTGAAGCTCGCCGATGCCGTCCAGGCCGCCAGCGCTCTGGCCATCAATGCCGACGCGCTGGTCACACACGACCGCGACTTCTCGCGTCTGACCGCTCTGCCGGTGCTGCCCGCGCAGCGCCGCGGCGCCTGAGCCGCGGCGCGCTCCCGCCACCCTGCGTGCGCAATCTTGCGCAAACGTGCCTTGGGACCGTCACCTGCGGCGTGTCAAACTACCCACCCTGACATCCGGCCACACGGCACCCCGCAGCCCGACATCCAGCCCTACTCCCATGCCGCCGCCCGCGCAGCCCGCCGAGACCGCCCCTGCCAACGCCGCCGAGACGGCGCTGCAGGCCTTTCTGCGGCAGGAGGCCGCCGAGCATCGCGAGGCCTTCGAGTCGCTGCTCGCGGGCCTCTCCGCCCCCTTCGAGCGCACGCTCGCGCTCTGGGAGGCGGCGGTGCGCGCGGGCGGCAAGCTGCTGCTCTTCGGTAACGGCGGCAGCGCCGCGGATGCGCAGCACCTGGCCGCGGAGCTCGTGGTGCGCTATCACGCCGATCGCCCCGCGATCGCCGCGATCGCGCTGACCACCGATACCTCGGCGCTGACCGCCGGCGCGAACGATCTGGGCTACGAGCGCGTGTTCGTCCGGCAGATCGAGGCGCTCGGGCGTGCGGGCGACGTCGCGGTGGGCATCTCCACCTCCGGCCGCAGCCCGAACGTGCTCGCGGCCCTCGCGGTCGCCCGCGAGCGGCGCCTGCGCACGATCGCTCTGAGCGGCGCGGAGGGCGCGGCGCTGCAGCCCCTGTGCGACGTCGTGCTGAGCGTGCCCTCGCGCATCACCGCGCGCATCCAGGAGATGCACATCTTCCTCGGCCACATGCTCTGCAAGGCGCTCGAGCAGCGCCTCGGGGACGCGGGGCGATGAGCGGCGCGCCGCTCTGGGACCTGCTCGACGGGTTTCACCGCGCTCGTGTGCTGGTGCTCGGGGACGTGATGCTCGATCGCTTCATCTACGGGGCGGTCGAGCGCATCTCGCCCGAGGCGCCCGTGCCGGTCATGACCATCGAGCGCACCGCGGCGATGCCCGGGGGCGCGGCGAACGTCGCCCGCAATGTCGCCACGCTCGGCGGGCAGGCGGTTCTGCTCGGGGTGGTCGGCGAGGACGCCGCCGCCGCAGAGCTGCGGGCGCAGCTCGCGGCGTTGCCCACGATACGCTCCGAGCTGATTCCCGACGCTGCGCGCCCGACGACCCTCAAGACCCGCCACATCGCCGACCGCCAACAGATCCTGCGCACCGACGTCGAGAGCCGCGCCCCGCTCTCCCCGGTGGTCGCGGACGCGCTGCTCGAGCGCGTCCGCGCGTCACTGCCCGACACCGATGTCGTCGTGCTGTCCGACTATGCCAAAGGGGTGCTGGACGAGGAGGTGTGCGCGGCGGTGATCGGCGCCGCGCGCGCGGCCGGCCGCCCCGTCATCGTCGACCCGAAGAGCCGCTCCTTCCAGAAGTATCGGGGCGCCACGCTCCTGACGCCCAATCGCCTGGAGCTGCAGGCGGCCTGCGGCCAGGACTGCTCGAGCGACGAGGCCGTGGTCGCCGGCGCGCGCAGCATCCTCGCGGCGGGCATCTGCGAGGCGCTGGTGGTCACGCGCGGCCAGGAGGGCATGTCGATCGTGGCGCGCGAGGGCGCGGGGCTGCACCTGCGCACCACCGCGCGCGAGGTGTTCGACGTCTCGGGCGCGGGTGACACCGCTCTGGCGAGCATCGCGCTGGGCATGGCGCAGGGCGCGCCGCTGAGCGATGTCGTGCGGCTGGCCAACATGGCGGCCGCCATCGTGGTCGGCAAGCGCGGCACGGCGACGGTCACGGCCGGGGAGATCATCGCCCAGCTCGAGCATCCCAGCGACGGGCAGCCGGGGGCCAAGCACTTCACGCTCGAGAGCGTCGCACGGCAGGTCGAGCGCTGGCGGGAGCTCGCCCAGCGCATCGCCTTCACCAACGGCTGCTTCGATCTGCTGCATCCCGGACACGTGAGCCTCTTGAACCAGGCCCGGGCGACGGCCGACCGGCTGGTCGTGGGGCTGAACTCGGATCTGTCCGTGCGGCGGCTCAAGGGGCCGGGCCGCCCCGTGCAGAGCGAGGTGGCCCGCGCTACGGTACTGGCGTCGCTGAAGGCGGTGGATGCGGTGGTGATCTTTCCGCAGGACACCCCGCTCGAGCTGATCGCGACGCTGCAGCCCGATGTGCTCATCAAGGGCGCCGACTACACGCCGGACACCGTGGTCGGCGCGGACCTCGTGCGCGAGCGCGGCGGCCGCGTGGTGCTCGTGGACCTGGTGCCGGCGCACAGC
>DATJSD010000143.1:0-4038 GCA_035504335.1 Steroidobacteraceae bacterium
CGGTGGGCGAACCGCCCGAGAGCGTGCGGGTGCTGCTGCTCTCCGATGTGTATTTTCCGCGCGTCAATGGGGTGTCCACCTCGATCTGCACCTTCCGCAGCGACCTTGCGGCGCTCGGCGTGGAAACGGTGCTGGTCGCGCCGGCCTATCCGAGCATCGGCGGCAGCGCCGCCGGTGGCGCTAGCGCCGGCGCTCGCGCCCGCAAGGCGGGCAGCACCGGCGGCGAATCCGGCAACCCGCCTGGGCTGGATGTCGGACCGGACGAGCCGGGCACGCTGCGCGTCGCGGCCGCCGCGGTGCCCGGCGACCCCGAGGATCGGCGCATGCGGCTCGCGCCGCTGCGCGCGGCGCTGGCGCAGCTCGCCGCGCAGCGCTTCGATCTGGTACACGTACAGACACCGTTCGTGGCGCACTACGCCGGCGTGCGCTTTGCGCGCGCGCAGCGTATCCCGGTGATCGCCAGCTATCACACGCTGTTCGAGGAATATCTGCACCACTACGTCAGGCTGCTGCCGCGCTCGCTCGGACGGGCGCTGGCACGCAGCTTCTCGCGCTCGCAATGCGCGCATCTGGCGGCGGTGGTGGCGCCCTCCACGCCGCTGCGCGAACGGCTGCTCGAATATGGCGTTGCCGCGCGCATCGAGGTGATTCCGACGGGGCTGCCGCCCGAGCGCTACCTGCCGGGCGATGGCGCGCGATTTCGCGCCAGCCTGGGGGTCGGCGCGCGCCAGCCGCTGCTGCTGTACGTCGGGCGGGTGGCTCACGAAAAGAACATCGATTTCCTGCTGCGGGTGCTGGTGCGCCTGCACGCCACGCATCCGGAGACACGCCTGGTCATCGCCGGAGAGGGCCCGGCGCGCGCGCACCTGCAGGAGCTCGCCCGGCGCCTGGATCTGGATGAACAGGTGCTGTTCGTCGGCTATCTGCAGCGCACGGGCGCGCTCGCGGACTGCTACGCCGCCGCCGATGTGTTCGTGTTCGCATCCCGGACCGAGACGCAGGGACTGGTGCTGCTCGAGGCACTGGCGCAGGGCCGGCCGGTGGTCTCCACGGCGCATCTGGGCACCGCCTCGGTGCTGCGCGAGGGTTGCGGCGCCTGTATCGTGCCCGAGGAGCCCGCCGCGTTCGCCGCGGCGATCGCCGCGGTCCTGGAGGACCGCGCACTCTCGGCGCAACTGTCGGCGCAGGCGCGCGCCTATGCCTACACCTGGGCCTCCGCGCGCATGGCCGAGCGCCTGGCGGATCTGTACCGGGAGCTGCGCGCGCGGACGCGGCCCGCGAGGCGCGCCGGCTGAGGAGCCGATCGCCCGGTCCGTGCAGCAACTGCGCTGCAGCGTGGGCTGTTGCCGAGCGGCGTCAGTTTGCAGCCGCGGCGCTTACGCTAAGATTCCCGCACGGCTCACGGACGCGGATGGCACATGACGGCACGACGGGCCCTGGTGGTCGATGATTCGCGATCGGCCCGCGCTTTTCTGACGCGCATACTCGAGCGCCACGACCTGTCCGTGGACGCGGTCGAGTCGGCCGAGGAAGCCATCGAGTATCTGCGGCAACAGCGGCCGGACGTGATCTTCATGGATCACCTCATGCCGGGGATGGACGGCTTCCAGGCCGTGCAGGCGATCAAGAGCAATCCGCACACCGCCACCATCCCGATCATGATGTATACCTCGCAGGAGGGGGAGCTGTACCTGAGCCAGGCACGCGCCCTCGGCGCGATCGGTGTGCTGCCCAAGCAGATCCAGCACGCCGATGTCTCCAAGGCGCTCGAGCAGCTTCGACTCTATTCTTCCGCGGCCCGGCCGGAGGCGCGCGTGGACACGCAGGCGGCCGCGGCCGCCGCGGCAGGCGCGGCAGCCGGGTCGGGCGCAACCGGTGCGCTGGGAGCGGCCGGCGCGCTGGGAGCGGCCGGTGCGCTGGGCGCGGCCGGCGCGCTGGGTGCGGCCGCTGCGCGCACGCCGAGCCCCTCCAACACCGGTCAGTATCGCGCTGCCGGTGCGGGCGCGCGCACGGACATCACGCAGGAGCGGCGCAGCCCCGACCGCCCCGACACGCCGCCGCTGCCACCGGAGCTGCGGCCGGTCCTGGATGCCATGTTCGCGCATCACGGGCGCGAGCTGCGGCGCTTCGTGGTCGACAACCTCGAGACCCAGGCGGACCGCATCCTCGGTGACATGCGTCTGCTGCTGCGGGACTCCATACCCGAGCCGATCGCCGAAGCGCCGCCGATGCTCGAGCACAGGGCCGCCCCGTGGCTCGCGGCCGCGGGGTTCATCCTCGCGGCGGTGTTCGGGGTTCTGTGGTGGCAGCGTGGCGTGCAGTTCGCGACGCTCACGGCGCAGCTGGATCGCTCGCAGCAGCAGCTCGCGGACACGCAGCAGAAGCTTCAGGCGCTGCAGCTTGCCGACGCTCGCGCGCAGGGAGCGGCCGCAGCGCAGGGCGGCGCGGGCGCGGGGCACGATGCGCCCGCCAAGGGAGCGGCGACCTCCATGGTCGAGCCGGTGCCCTTCGGTGAGGCGCCGCTGGCCGGCAGCCGCGTCGAGCAGGTCTCGCAGCTGCTGGGGCGGCTGGCCGCGCAAGGGTTTCGCGGCTTGGTGCAGATCCGCAGCATTCCCGGACGCTACTGCATGGTGAGCGGGCCGGGCGGGGCGATGATGCTGCCGAGCGACAGCACGCCGTATGCCAAGTGCGATGCGATCGGCAACCCGCGCGACGCGGATGACTCGGCGGGCGAGCGCCAGTCGATTGCGTTCGCCGACATGATCTCCACGGCGCGCGCCGGTGCGCCGTTCGACATCCAGATCAGCGCGGGCGACTCCGACGAGGTCCTCACGCCCTATCCCGCGGTCACCGATGCGCTGACCGCGGGGGAGTGGAACCGCATCGCCGCCGCGAACAACCGCGTCGAGCTGCGTTGGCAGGCGGCGACACACTGAGCGCGCCGGCCGACGTCGCCCGCGCCCCGGCGCCGCGCGGCGCGGCCGCGCTCGACGGTCGCCTGCATTTCCGCCCGCGCGGGGCGCTGCGCGGCGCGCACGTGCAATCCACGCTCGGCAGCCTGCCACCCCTGGCACTGCTCGCGCGCCGCCGGGCCGCCGCACTGCTCGCCGCGGCGCAGCCGCTGCTGCTCGAATGCGGGCAAGGCGTGCGCCTGCAGGCTTTCCATAGCGGCGGCGGCGCGCGCCGGCGGCTCGCCGTCCTGCTGCACGGCTGGGAGGGCAGTGCACGCTCGAGCTGCGTGCTGTCGCTCGGGGCGGCGCTGTACGCCGACGGCTTCGATGTGCTGCGTCTGAACCTGCGCGATCACGGCGACACCCAGCACCTCAACCGCGGGATCTTTCATTGTTGCCGGCTGGATGAGGTCGCGGGCGCGGTACGCGCGATCGCCGCGCGCTTCGCGCCCGAGGCGCTGTACCTCGCCGGCTTCTCCCTCGGCGGCAACTTCCTGCTGCGCGTCGCGGCCGAGCCGTCGCCGCCCGCGGCGCTGCGCGCCGTCGTGGCGGTCTCGCCGGTGCTCGAGCCGGCCGCGACGCTCGCCGCCCTCGAGCGGGGGCCGGCCCTGTATCGGCAAACCCTCGTGCGGCGCTGGTCGCGCTCGCTGCGACTGAAACAGCGTGCGTGGCCGGGGGTCCACGATTTCTCTGCGCTGATACGGCTGGCGGACCTGCGCGCCATGACGGCGGCGCTGGTGCGCGAGCACACCGGCTTCGCGGGCATCGACGAGTATCTGCGCGGCTATGCGCTCACCGGCGAGCGCCTGGCGTCGCTGCCGGTGCCCTGCAGCCTGCTGCTGGCCGAGGACGATCCGCTCGTGCCGGCCGCGGATCTGCGGCGCCTGCGCCGCTCGATGCACCTGGGCATCTGGAGCAGCCGGCGCGGCGGCCACTGCGGCTTCATCGATGGGTGGAGCGGGTCGAGCGCGGCCGAGCGCTTCGTGCTGGAGCGCTTCGCGGCGGCGGCCTGAGCCGCTCGCCCCGAGCGCCGCGATAGCGCACGGAGCGCCCAATCCGGGTAGCGGTGGGGGAGCCTCAGGCAAAT
>DATJSD010000144.1:0-10398 GCA_035504335.1 Steroidobacteraceae bacterium
CGGATGCGCAGCCGGCCTTCGGCCGAGAAGTTCGAGGACAGCATGAAGAACACCACCAGCAGCAGCACCACGTCGATCAACGAGGTGACGTTGATCTCGGGCTCCTCCATGCGGCGCGGCTTGAGGTTCACGAGCGCCCGCCCCTCAGCCCACCGCGGCGCGCACGTCGTCCTCACGCGCGTGCCGCAGCGCGGCGGGCAGCTCTTCGCGCTCGCGGCGCGCCGCGTCCTCCACGGCATCGACCAGTCGCAGTGCGTTCTTTTCCATCTCCACCACCAGCCCATCGACACGGCCGCGCAGGTAGCGATAGGCGATCAGCGAGGGGATCGCGACGCACAGACCGGCCGCGGTGGCCACCAGCGCCTCGGCGATGCCGCCCGACAGCATGCGCGGATCCCCGCCGCCTCCGGCGTTGATCGCATCGAATGCCTTGATGATGCCGGTCACGGTGCCGAGCAGCCCGAGCAGCGGGGAGACCCCCGCGATCGTGCCCAGGGTGTTCAGGTAGCGCTCCAGATCGTGCACCACGTGACGCCCGGTGTCCTCGAGCCGCTCCATGAGCACCTCGCGCGGACGGTGCCGGTTCATCAGCCCCGCGGCCAGCAGCCGCCCGAGCGGCGAGTTCTGCTCGAGCGCGGCCACCACCTTGTCGTTCACCTGGTTGGCCTCGACCAGCTTCCAGACCTTCTGCGTCAGGTCGGCCGGCAGCACGCGCCGGTCCTGCAGGGTCCAGAGCCGCTCGAGCACGATGGCCGCCGCGACGATCGAGCACAGGATGATCGGCCACATCAGCGGGCCGCCGGCTTGCACGATTTCCCACATCGCTCGGAACGTCTCCTGCGGCGCTGCCGCCTGGCCCGTGGCGCTCACCGAGGCGCCTGCCTCGCGTGTGCCTGTAGGCGCCGGATGATACCTAAAGACAAACCGGACCACCCGAGGCAATTGTCGCGCTTCCGGCACACGTACCGCCGAAGCCGTCACGCCATGCCGCACGCCGCCGTCCCGCGCCGCCGGTGCCCGCTGTCGCCGGAACGCGACCCATTCCTTAGGGCCAGCGGTCCCGACCTGCTAAAGTGAGTCCATGCCCCGTCCCCGCAAGCTCATCAAGCGGCTCTCGCAGCTCATCCACCAGCGCCGCCACCACTGGTATCTGAGCGTCTTCGGCGATCACCTGACCGACTCGCACCTCTGGTCGCTCAACCGGCATTCGATCACCGCGGCCTTCGGCGTGGGCATCGGCGTGAGCTTCATCCCCCTGCCCCTGCACCTGCCCCTGGTCGTGCTGGCCGCCATCTGGTGGCGCCTCAACGTCGCGGTGGCGATCGCCGGCTCCTACTTCGTCAACCCCTTCACCATGGTACCGGTCTACTTCGGCGCCTATCGCGTCGGCGCGCTGCTGCTGCGCTACGCGCCGCGGCATTTCGTGTTCCACCTGTCCTGGAACTGGCTCGAGCACGGTCTGGGGCCCGCCTGGAAGCCCTTCCTGCTGGGCTGCCTGGTCTGCGGCATCGGCTGCGGACTGATCGGCCGCTACACGCTCGAGCTGCTCTGGCGCGAGGTCACCATGCGCCGCTACCGTGCCCGCCAGCGGCAGCGCGAGCAGGACACCGCCGGCAGTCACGTCGTGTCGCGCCCCTAGCTCTCCGCCGGCTCTCCCCTGGCTCTCTGCCGGCTCTCTGCCGGCTGTCTGCCGGCTCTGCGCCGGCTCACGCCGGGCTCAGGCGCCCACCGGACAGCTCGAGCACCCGGTCCATGCGCGCGGCGAGGCGCGGATCGTGCGTGACCACCACGAGGCTGGTGGACAATTCGCGGTTCAGCTCCAGCATCAGCGCGAACACCTGCTCCGCATTGCGCCCATCGAGGTTGCCGGTCGGCTCGTCGGCAAGCACCAGCTGCGGGGCGATCACCAGGGCGCGCGCCACCGCGGTGCGCTGGCGCTCCCCGCCCGACAGCTGCGCGGGCCGGTGATCGAGCCGATCGGCCAGGCCCACGCGCGCCAGCAGCGCGCGCGCGCGCGCGCTGCACACACTGCGCGGCTCGCGCCGCACCAGCAGCGGCATCGCCACATTCTCCAGGGCCGTGAACTCGGGCAGCAGGTGATGGAACTGGAACACGAAGCCGATGGTGCGGTTGCGCAGGGCGCCGCGTTCGCGCTCGGAGAGCGCGTGAATGTCCTGGCCGCCCACCAGCACGCGGCCCGAGTCGGGACGGTCCAGGCCCCCGAGGATCTGCAGCAGCGTGGTCTTGCCCGAGCCCGACGCACCGATGATCGCCAGCCGCTCGCCGCGCCGGACCGCAAGCTCCACCCCGGAGAGCACTTCCAGTCGCGCCGACCCCTCGCGAAAGCCGCGACACACGCCCTGCGCCAGCAGCACCGGACCCGCGCCCGCCTCGATGGCATCCGCCGCGACGGCACCCGCCGCGACGGCGCCGGCCGCGACGGCGCCGGCCGCGCCGCCGCCTGTCGGGTAGGCCGCGGCATCCCCATGGCCGCCGCGCTGCTGGTCATTCATGACGTAGGGCCTCAGCAGGATCGGTGCCGGCGGCTCGCCAGGCGGGATAGAGCGTCGCGAGCGCACACAGGATGAAGGCGGTTGCGCAGATCCTGAGCACATCGCCCCACTCCGCGTGCGCCGGCAGATCGCTCATGAGATACACCTTGGCGTTGAGGAACTGCACGCCGAGCAGCCGCTGCAGCCCATGCACCAGCGACTCCAGACTCGCCGAGAGGGCCAGGCCGAGCGCCGCGCCCAGACCCGTGCCAAGCAGGCCGATCACCGCGCCCTGGATCGAGAATACCGACAGCACGTTGCGCGGCGCGGCTCCCAGGGTGCGCAGGATGGCGATGTCGGCGCGCTTGTCCTTCACCACCATGACCAGCGCGGCCACGATGTTGAAGGCCGCGACCGCCACCACCAGCAGCAGCACCATGAACAGCAGCGACTTGGTGATCTGGATCGAGCGGAAGAAGTTCAGGTGCGAGCTCGTCCAGTCCTGCACGTCGAAGCCGCCGCCCAGATCCAGCGCCAGCCGCCGCACGGTTTGCGGCGCCTGGAACGGGTCGCGCAGCGCCAGGCGAATCCCCGTCACCGTGTCGCCCATCCCGTAGATGCGCGCCGCATCGTGCAGATTGATCATCGCGAGCGCCGAATCGTATTCGTACATGCCGGAGTGGAACACGCCCGCCACGCGGAAGCGGCGCATGCGCGGCTGCACGCCCACCGGCGTCGCCACGCCCACCGGCGCGACCAGCACCAGTGTGTCGCCGACCGTGACGCCCAGCTGCGCGGCCAGCACGTCTCCCAGGATGATCCGGTAGCCCCCGTCGGTGAGCGCATCGATGCTGCCGCCCTGGATGCGCTCGGCGATGCCCACGGCGCGGCGCTCCTCGGCCGGCACGACACCGCGGATGTCGCTGCCGCTGCTGCGTGCGCCGTGCACCAGCAGCGCCTGCGCCTCGATGTAGGGCGCCGCCGCGATCACCCCGGGCAGCTTCAGCGCCTGTGCCTGATCGCGCCGCCAGTCGATGAGGTTGCCCTGCGGCGTCTGTGGCCCGCACGGCGGCTCGCAGGCGGTCAGCTCCGCGTGCGCGATCACGCTGAGGATGCGCGTCTGCAGCTCGCGCGCGAACCCGTTCATCACCGCGAGCACCACGATCAGCACCGCCACGCCGATCGCCAGCCCCAGCATCGAGACCACCGAGATGAAGGACAGAAAGCCGCGCCCGCCCGCCCCGCGTACGTAGCGGCTGCTGATCAACCATTCGTAGGAGGCGGCCATGGGGGTGCGAATCGGTGTGCGCCGCGCGGCGGACTCATTCGTAGCGCAGCGCGTCGGCGGGCGGAGTGGCGGCCGCGCGCAGCGCCGGATAGATGGTCGAGACGAGCGTCAGCAGCAGCGCGGCGGCGCAGATCCATCCCACCTCCGCCCACTGCACCACCGAGGGTATGGCCGTGTCGTAGTAGACCTCGGCGCTGAGGAACTGGAAGTGAAACGCGTGTTCCAGCGCCGGCACGATGCTGCTGACATTGAGCGCGAGCGCGAGCCCGAGCGCCACCCCCACGGCCACGCCGAACCAGCCGATCGCCACACCCTGGGTGAGGAACGCCTGCAGGATGGTGCGCGGGGAGGCCCCGAGGGTACGCAGGATGGCGATGTCGGTGCGCTTCTCGTTCACCACCATGACCAGCATCGCCACGATGTTGAACGCCGCCACCGCCACGATCAGCAGCAGGATCAGCGCCATCATCGTCTTCTCGATGCGGATGGCGTGAAAGTAGTCGGCCTGATCCTGCGTCCAGTCGCGCACCCGGTAGGCCGCTCCGGCGCTGCGCAGTACCGCGGCGCGCACCGCCGGCATGTACTGTACGGTCCGCAGCGCATCGTCGAAGCGCACGCGCAGGCCGCTCGCCCCCTGCGCCTGCGGTGCGAACGCGCGCACGTCCGCGAGATTCGCCAGCACCACGTTGTCATCGTCCTCGATCCCCGCCTCGAACACCCCGGCCACCTGGAAGCGCCGCAGGCTGGAGGCGGGGCTGCCATCGGCCGTGCCGGTCTCCACCAGCAGCGTGACCGCCTCCCCGGTGTGCACGCCGAGCTCATCGGCGATGGTGGCGCCGATGAGCACGGCGCCGCTGTCCGGCCTGAGCGCCGAGAGGCTGCCCTCCTGCAGCAGCGGCTGCACCCGCGCGATACGCGGCTCGAGCGACGGATCGATGCCGCGCAGCAATACCGGAACCATGTCCGGCTGGTGCACCGCGAGCGCCGTCAGATCCATGTAAGGCGCGACCCCCACGACGCCCGGCAGTCGCTGCAGCCGCTCGCGCAGCGTCCGGTCGGCGTCGCGCGGGGCCAGCCCCGGATCCACGATGCGCGCGTCCGCATCCAGCAGCAGCAGTCGCTCGCGCAGCTCCCCGGCAAAACCGTTCATGACCGACAGCACCACGATCAGCGCGGCCACGCCGAGCGCCACGCCCAGCAGCGACACCCACGTGATCAGCGAGACGAAGAACCTGTGCTGGCGCGAGCGCACGTAGCGCAGGCCGACGAACAGGGAGAGGGGCTGGAACATGGACCTCGCCATTAAAGCACAGATTTCGACGGCGGAACTGCGTCACAAATTCGCGCATTGACCCTCGATTTGCGCGGCAAATGCGGGGAACGTGCCGTCCAAGGCGCCACCGTAGGCTGTGCGGGCGCAGGGGATGAGTTATGGTCAGCCGGAGGAAGTGACGCGGCCAACAGCGCGCCATGAGGGGCATGAGCAAATATTTCATCCTGATGATCGGGGCAGCGACGACGGGCCTGCTGGCCGGCTGGCAACCCGCCCACGCTGAGACCATCGTGGTCGATGGGCAGGTCGTGGTGGCCAAGACGGACGTGGCGCGTCCGAAGGGCGGCATGACCATGGCGGCGGTCGAGTCGCGCTTCGGCAACCCGCGCGAACGCCACCCGACAGTGGGCGAGCCGCCGATCACGCGCTGGGACTACGACCAGTTCTCGGTGTTCTTCGAGAAGAATCGCGTCATCGACGCGGTGGTGCCCGCACCCACCCCGACCTCGACGCCGGTCGTGGCCACCGGTGGGGACGCGACGGCCACGGGCGCGGCCGCAACCGCCGCCGACGCAACGGCCGACCACGGCGACAGCGCAGCCTCGAGCAGCCCCGCTGCTGCGAGCAGTCCCTCCGCCGCGAGCAGCCCCTCCGCCGCGAGCAGCCCCTCCGCCGCGGGCACCTCCGACGACTCGAGCCTGATCAGCATCGCCGGCGGCGCCGCCGCCGCCGACGCCACCGCCCCGGTGCCCGCGAGCCTGCCGAAGGCAGCACCGCCCGGTGCGGCTGCGACCTCCTCGGCGCAGCCGCCGGCCTCGGCCACCGCGGCGGATCACGCCTCGCCGTCGAGCTCCAAGACAGCTCCAGCCGACTGACCCCATCCCCCGGGAGCGGGGGTTCCCGTAGGCTATAGTGCGCGGCTTTCCGGGCCCGTCCGGACGCCGGTGTGCATCGGCAGTCCGCAGCCGTTCCGCGTGCATCGAACTGTCCGTCGCGCTCATGCCCAGCCTCCTGAATCCCCCGCTGCCGAGCACCGACCAGCCCCGCTGGCTCTGGCACGGCGTCCAAGGCAGCGCCCGGGCGCTGCTGCTGGCCGAAGCCATCGCCGCCGACAGCCGGCCGTGGGTGTTCATCGCCGCCGATGTGCGCGAGCTCGAGCGGCTCGCGGCGGAGCTGCAGTTCTTCGCGGGGGCACAGCTGCCGATCCTGACCCTGCCGGACTGGGAGGTGCTGCCCTACGACGTGTTCTCTCCACACCCCGACATCGTCTCGGAGCGCCTGCGCACGCTGGCGAACCTGCCGAGCCTGCAGCGCGGCATCCTGCTGCTGAGCGCCGACAATCTGCTCGCGCGCCTGCCGCCACCGAGCTATGTGCGCGGGCGCAGCTTCCAGCTGCGCTCGGGCGAGCCGCTGGCGATCGAGCCGCTGCGCGCGCGGCTGGTGCAGTGCGGATATGTCAGCGTCGGCCAGGTGACCGGTCCGGGCGAGTTCGCCCTGCGCGGCTCTCTCTTCGACGTCTTCCCGATGGGCACGCAGGCGCCGGTGCGCGTGGACCTGCTGGATGATCGCATCGAGTCGATTCGCCGCTTCGATCCTGACTCGCAGCGCTCGCTCGAGCCGCTCGCGGGCCTCACACTGCTGCCGGCGCGCGAGCTGCCGCTGGACGCCGATGCCGTGCGCGATTTCCGCCGCCGCTATCGCGCGCGCTTCGAAGGCGAGGTCACGCGCATGCCGATCTACCGCGGCATCGGCGAGGGCATCGCCCCCGCGGGCATCGAGTTCTATCTGCCGCTGTTCTTCGAGCACACCGCGCAGATCGGCGACTACCTGCCCGCCCAGGCCGTCATCGCCACCGACCTGGACCTGGACGATGCGCTCGAGCGCACCTGGCAGGGCATCCTCGCGCGCTACGAAGAGCGCCGCCATGACATCGAGCGGCCGTTGCTGCCCCCGGCCGAGGCATTCCTCGAGCCGCAGCCCGTGCGCGCAGCGCTCGCGGCCTACCCGCAGGTGGCGATCGAGCGCTTCGCGACCCCCGATGTGGGAGCGGCAACGACGAGCTCCGGCGACGCCGCGCCTTCCGGGGCGGTGCGCGATTTCGCCACCTCCGCGCCCCCCGAGTTTCGCCTGGACGCGCGCGCCGCCGAGCCGCTCGCGCCCCTGACGCTGTTCCTGGAGGGCTACGGCGGCCGCGTGCTGATCGCGGCGGACTCGCCCGGGCGGCGCGAGGTCATCGCGGAGATGCTCACCGCGCACGGTCGGCGTCCGCGCGCCGTGAGCGGCTGGCAGGCCTTCGTCAGCGGCGATGCGCGTCTGGCGATCTGCGTGGCGGACGATCTCATCGGCCTCGCGCTCGGCGCCCCCGCGCTGCTGCTGCTCGGGGAATCGCAGCTGTTCGGCAATCGAGCGCGTCAGGAGAGGCGGCGACGGCGCGCGGCGAGCGATCCGGCGGCGATCCTGCGCGACCTGCAGAGTCTCGAGCCCGGCGCCCCCGTGGTCCACGAGACCTACGGAGTCGGCCGATACGTCGGCCTGCAGCTCATGGAGATCGGCGGTCAGGCCGGCGAGTTCGTGGCGCTGGAGTACCGCGACGGCGATCGGGTGTACGTGCCGGTGCATGCGCTGCACCTGATCAACCGCTACACCGGGGGTGCGCCCGAGAGCGCGCCGCTGCACAAGCTCGGCACCGATCAGTGGGAGCGCGCGCGCCGCCACGCCGCCGAGGCGGTGCGGGACGTCGCGGCCGAGCTGCTCGACCTGCACGCGCGCCGCGCCGCGCACCACGCCGAGCCGCTCGCGGCCCGCGAGCTCGAATATCAGAGCTTCGCCAACGGTTTCCCCTTCGAGGAAACCGCCGATCAGTCCGAGACCATCCGCCAGGTGCTCATCGACATGCAGAGCACCACCCCCATGGACCGGGTGGTGTGCGGTGATGTGGGCTTCGGCAAGACCGAGGTGGCGATGCGCGCCGCGTTCGTGGCCGTGCAGAGCGGTCGGCAGGTGGCGCTGCTCGTGCCCACGACGCTGCTCGCGCAGCAGCACCTGCAGAGCTTCCGCGACCGCTTCGCCGACTGGCCGGTGCGCATCGAGATGCTGTCGCGTTTCCGCTCCGGCGCCGAGTCGCAGGCGCTGCTCGAGGGCCTGGAGCGCGGCAGCGTCGACATCGTCATCGCCACTCACCGGCTGTTGCACGCGCACGCGCGCTTCCGCGCCCTCGGGCTGATCATCGTCGACGAAGAGCACCGCTTCGGCGTGCGCGACAAGGAGCGGCTCAAGGCGCTGCGCGCCGAGGTGCACGTGCTGACCCTGACCGCCACGCCCATCCCGCGCACGCTGAACATGGCGCTCGGCGGGTTGCGCGAGCTGTCGCTGATCGCCACGCCCCCCGCCGCGCGCCTGGCGATCAAGACCTTCATCACCGAGTGGCACGCCCCCACGCTGCGCGAGGCGGTGCTGCGCGAGCTGCGCCGCGGCGGACAGGTGTACTTCGTGCACAACGAGATCCAGAGCATCGACAAGATCGGCGCCGAGCTCGCGGCGCTGGTGCCGGAGGCGAATCTGCGCATCGGTCACGGCCAGATGCGCGAGCGCGACCTGGAGCGGCTGATGGTGGATTTCTACCATCGCCGCTTCGACCTGCTGCTGTGCACGACCATCATCGAGAGCGGCATCGACGTGCCCACCGCCAACACCATCGTCATCAATCGCGCCGATCGCTTCGGTCTTGCGCAGCTGCACCAGCTGCGCGGCCGGGTCGGGCGCTCCCATCACCGCGCCTACGCCTACCTCATCGTGCCCTCGCGCCGCGGGCTCGTCGGTGACGCCGCCAAGCGCCTGGAGGCCCTCGCCTCGCTCGAGGAGCTCGGTGCGGGCTTCGCGCTCGCCACGCAGGATCTGGAGATCCGCGGAGCCGGCGAGTTTCTCGGCGAAAAGCAGAGCGGCGAGCTCTCGGAGGTGGGGCTGACGATGTACCTGGACATGCTCGAGCAGGCCGTGCGCGCCCTGCGCGCGGGCCGCCAGCCGCAGCTGGAGCAGCCGCTCGCGGCCGTTTCGGAGATCGAGCTGCAGGTGCCGGCGCTGCTGCCGCAGGACTACGTGCCGGACGTGCATCTGCGCCTGGCGCTCTACCAGCGCATCGCCTCGGCCGATGCCGCCGCGCTCGCGGACATGACCGCCGAGCTGATCGACCGCTTCGGAGGGCTGCCCAAGCCGACGGAAAACCTGCTGCGGCTGGCGCAGCTGCGCCTGGCGGCGCGCGCGCTCGGGGTGCGCCGGCTCGAGCTGGGCGCCTCGGGCGGCAGCGTGCTGTTCGAGCCCGACAACCGCGTGGACACCACGCAGGTCATCGCCCTGGTGCGTCGCCAGCCGCGCGAATTCCGGCTCGACGGCCCGCTGAAGCTGCGCATCAGCCGCGCGCTGGGGCAACCCGAGCAGCGCTTTGCTTACGCGCAGCGGCTCATCCAGCAGCTCGGCGGCAACGCCCCCTGAGCACCGCACCGCACCGAGCCACACCGCGCGCACCGCACCGACCCGCGCGCGCCACACCGCCCGCACCACACCGCGCCGCGCGCACAGCCGCGCCGCACCGCCTGCTAGGATAGGGCGCATGACCCGCACCCTGAGGTTCCCCGGCGCGGCAGCGCGCCGCGGCCTGCTGGCCACGGCGGCGGCCCTGGCCTGCCTTGCAGCCGCCGCCGCCGCGGCGCCGCCCGCATGGGCGGCCGACCCCGCACCGGCGGCCGCCGTGCCGGCCGATACCCTGCTCTACGACGTGGAGATGGTGGTGTTCAGCGCCACGAGCATCGGCCCGGCGGAGGACTGGGATATCGCCCCTCCCGACCATGGCTTCGGCGCTCCCATCACGCAGGGCGCGGTGGCGCCGGAGGTGGTGCGCATCCTGCCGCCCAGCGATTACCGGCTCGACGGCATCGTGCGCGGGCTGCGCGCCAGCGGCGCCTGGCGCCCGATCGCGCACGCCGCCTGGGTACAGACCGCCCCGCCCTGGGGTACCCACATCGGCGTGCCGCTCTCGCAGGTGGGCATCGAGGTCCCCGGTCTGACGGGCAACGTCTACCTGGAGCGCGCCAAGCTCTATCTGCACCTGGGCTTCGACGTGTCGCTGCAGGGCGGCGCCACCTACACGATCGATGAGATGCGCAACATCACGCAGAACGAGAAGGATTACTTCGATCACCCCGCCTTCGGCATCATCACGGTGGTCGCGCCGATCAAGCGGCCCGAGCACTGAGGCGGCGCGCGCGGACCGCGGCACGGCAGCGTCGGGCTCGGCCATTCCCCGCAGAGGCGTCGACCGTCCGGGCGAATACATCTGACCTATTCGCCCG